>NZ_CALVGS010000018.1 GCF_944327115.1 uncultured Traorella sp. | reverse complement strand
AGCAAGGAATCAGAGGAAAATCATTTTCTTGGTGATTCATGCATAAAAGGCATGATTCATTATAGATTATAAGTAATTTACATATTAAGAATTCGATTCTATAATCTTATATGTAAAGGAGGTCTTTATACATATTTAATGCTTATCATTTAATGCTTTTTGATTTGCATCGGGTAAATCAAGAAAAATGCATTAAATGACTGCCACTCTTGACACGATTGATAACAGCTGTCAGTCAATGTGCCAGAGCTTCAGGTTTGTTTAGAGATGGACGTTATGGTCCTTGTTGGAATTTAGTAAAAAAAGGAGAGAATGTATGAAGAAGAATATTGGATCAGTGTTAGCTTTATATCCTACACCTTTAGTAGTTGTAGGAGCTATGGTAGAAGGTAAGCCGAACTGGGTATTGGTAGGTCATGTAGGCATCATCGGTCATGACCGCATCATGATAAGTCTGGCTCAGCCGCATTATACGAATAAGGGCATCAAAGAAACAAAGGCGCTCTCAGTCAATATCATAGATGAAGATCTTTTGCCGCAAGCCGATCATGTTGGCTGTGTCAGCGGTCATACTGAGGATAAGTCAGGCTTGTTTGAATATGAAGTCATGGAATCGGGAGCACCGCTCATGAAGAAATCTTTGCTTGTCATGGATTGTGTCGTAGATGATATTTATGAAACAAAAGGATTTGAAAGCTTTATTTGTAAGATCAAAGCTACATATGCAGATGAATCTGTCTTAAATGAAAATGATAAGATCGATTATCGAAAATTAAAGCCTGTTTTATTTGAAATGCCTACCTATGAATATTTAAAAACAGGAGATGTCTTAGGAAAATGTATGACATTTCATAAATAAAAGGTGAAGGATGAAAAAACATCAGATAAAACTTGCAATCGATATCCTTATGACGATATGCCTCTTGTTTTTGATGGGTTATCAGTTCTGGAAAGAAGCAGCTCATGAGTGGGTTGGATTTTTCTTGTTTTTCTTATTTGTGATGCATCATATCTTGAATGTGCATTGGTATAAAAGTCTTATTCATGGCAGATATACATGGATACGCGTCATTTTGTGCGTGATCGACATATTGTTGGTAGCCGATATGATCGGGCTTGTGACAAGCAGTATCCTGTTATCTGAGCATGTATTATTTTTCTTGAAGTTTCAAGGTTTGATATCCTTCGCCAGAGTCTTGCATATGGCCACTGCTTACTGGAGCTATGTGCTTATGGCCTTACATATAGGCTTGCATTGGCGGATGGTTCTTGGACTTGCACATAAGCATCTTCACTTTGCTCATCATCTCAAATCATGCTTGTTGTTTTTGATTGCCATGGTGATCGCCTGTATAGGGCTTATGCAGTTTATCCAACGGGATTTTATGACGTATATGTTTGTTCGCACAGAATTTGTATTTTTAGATTTCAGTGAATCAGTCATTCAGTTTTATCTTGATTATCTGGCTTTGATGGGTTTCTTTATATTTATCGCATATTATCTTTCAAAAGTGTTGCGTTTTTTTTCAAGAGGGAGATAATATAGGAAAGAATCTGGCTGTGATGCCAAAAGCCTTGGATTGATGGATATTAGGAAAAAGATCATGGAGGAGGAATTATGGAATATCGGAAATTAGGTAATTCAGATTTAAAGGTGTCAGCGGTTTGTATGGGATGTATGGGATTTGGTGATCCTCATAAAGGCCAGCATTCCTGGACGCTTGATGAGAAGCAGAGCCGAGAGATCATTCATCGCGGACTTGAATTGGGCGTAAATTTTTTTGATACGGCAATTGCTTATCAAAGCGGAACCAGCGAACAGTATCTGGGACGTGCCTTGCGTGATTTTGCGAAAAGAGATGAGGTCGTGGTTGCCACTAAATTTCTGCCGCGTACTGCGGAGGAGATCGAGAGGGGAATCAGTGCCCAGCAGCATATCGAAAGAATGTTGAATAAGAGCTTGGAAAATTTAGGTATGGATCATGTGGACCTTTATATTTATCATATGTGGGATTATCAAAGCCCGCTCTATGATATCATGGAAGGCTTGAATAATATGGTGAAATCCGGTAAGACGAGATATATCGGTATTTCCAATTGTTTTGCTTTTCAGCTGGCACAGGCGAATGCGCTGGCTGAAAAATATGGTTTTGCGAAATTTGTGTCGGTACAGGGGCATTATAATCTGATCTTCAGGGAAGAAGAAAGAGAGATGGCCAAGCTGTGTGCACAGGACAATATCGCTATGACGCCATATAGTGCCTTAGCCGGTGGAAGATTATCCAAACGTCCGAATGAAACGAGCAAGAGATTGGTCGAAGATAGTTATGCAAAGCTGAAATATGATGCGACGGCAGCACAGGACCATGTCATCATTGGAAGAGTCATGGAACTGGCTGATAAGCATGGTGTCAGCATGACGGAGATATCATTGGCTTGGCTGTTAGCTAAGGTAACCGCACCGATCGTCGGTACGACGAAGGTCAGTCATATCGAACAGGCTGTCAGGGCAGTTGATTTGAAACTGAGCGAAGAAGAAATGACGTATCTGGAGGAGTGTTATGTGCCGCATGCCTTAGTTGGTGTCATGGCCCAGAATACGCAATCAGCGGCAAATGAAAAACATGTCTGGTCAACGGGTGACCAGACAATCTAGGAGGTTCTGTATGAGCATTATCATGAATTTATTTTATAAAGGTGAAAACAAAAATGCAGTAAAGTTTGCTGAGGAAATGGAAAGCAGCGGGATTGCGGATCGTATCCGTCATGTCGAAGGAAATGAAGGCTATGATTATTTTTATTCGATGAAAGATCCTGAAACTGTTTTGCTGATCGATGCATGGAAAGATCAGGCAGCACTTGATCGTCATCATGCATCAGAGCTGATGAATGAGATCATGAAGCTGAGGGAAAAGTATGATCTGCACATGGAAGCAAAACGCTATATACCGGATGATCAGGGAATTACGGGAGCAGATAAAAAATTTGTCAGGTAAGCTTCGCTTGATTTGTTATGATTGAGGCTGGTCTTCAAACATATCGTAGACTTTTTCTAAAAATTTTTCACCGGCTTTTGATAGCTTTTGATATTTTTTCCAAATAAGATATATTTTTATTTGCAGAGGAGGGGCCAGCGGAATGAAGCAGAGCTTTGAGTGCTTGGATACATTGATGATCTTGTCGAGTGCCAGTGCGCATCCCAATCCTTCCTCTACCATGATAGAAGCATTATATAATAAATTATAAGTAGCGACGATATTGATCTCATCGCTGCTTTTTTTTAGCCATGTCGTAAATAGGTCGCCATCATGGATATTTCTATTTACGATGAGCGGCAGCTGTTCGAGATCCTGAGGTGTAATTTCTTTTTTATCTGCCAGAGGATGATCTTTTCTCATCAGAATGCCATAGGTATCATGATAAGGAATTTCGATATATTCATATTTTGAATTGTCAACCTGGCTGAGTATAAAGCCAAAATCATAAAGTCCGCGATCCAGTCGTTCGATCACATCTGTCGTATCGCCGCTGGCAATATGACAGCAGATCTTAGGATAATCGCCATGTAAATGATAAAGGGCCTTGGCAATCAGACGGATCGCTTCTGTTTCACCGGCACCGATATAGATATCTCCGGCAACGATCTCATCTGTAAGTGAGATCTCATCTTCTGTCCTCTTAACCAGGTCTAAAATCTCCTGTGCCCGTTTCCGCAGGATCATGCCCTCTTCAGTAAGACTTATCTTACGGTTGCCGCGGATAAATAACACTTTCCCCAGACTTTCCTCCAGCTCTTTCATCTGTCGTGAAAGGGTTGGCTGGGACAGATGAAGAAATTCTGCAGCCGCAGAAATGTTCTGTTCACGTGCGATCGCTAAAAAATATTCTAAGACTCGTAGTTCCATGATCATCCCTCCTGATGAGTATTATAATTCATTTTGCTATTCATATCAAGAATAGTAAAGTATTAAATATAAGTATTGGTTATTTGAATGACATGGTGATAGAATATATCTGCAAAGGAAAGATGTGATCATGAAAAAGAAACTAACAGAAGATACGATTAAACAAAATCTAAAAGATGCCGGCTGTGACTGTGATACGATTGACTGTATCATCGAATGCTGTGAGAAAGGAGATATAAAAAAAAGAAAGAAGGTAATTTCCCAGCATCGTAAAAAACTGTTGGAGCAGGTACATGAAGGACAACGTCAGATCGATTGTTTGGATTATTTTTCGTACCAGATCGAAGATGATGAAAAAGGAAAAAAATGAATGGAGGGAAAAGATGATTAATTTTGATGAAGTGACAGATCGAAGAGGAACGAATTCTTCAAAGTGGGACGTATTGGAAAATGAGCTTCCTTTATCGACAGCAGACATGGATTTTAAGGCTGCACCGGAAATTATCGAAGCCTTGTCAAAACGAGTCAAACATGGTATTTTCGGTTACAGTGATGTATCGGAAGAATGGCAGAGAAGCCTCATTTCATGGTGGAAGCGGCGACATCATTTTGAAATAAAAAAGGAATGGCTCATGTTCTGTACAGGGGTGATACCGGCAATTTCCAGCAGTGTCCGTAAGATTACGACGCCTGCCGAAAAGATTGTCGTTTTGACACCGGTCTATAATATCTTTTTCAATTCTATTTTAAATAATGGAAGGGTTGCCTTGGAATGTCCGTTAATTGAAAAGGATGGCGATTATGAGATTGATTTTGAAGATTTAGAAAAGAAGCTTGCCGATCCTCAGACGACGATGATGATTCTGTGCAATCCTCATAACCCGATCGGAAAGATCTGGTCAAGGGAAGAATTGCGACGTATCGGAGAGCTTTGTGAAAGATATCATGTGGTTGTCTTATCCGATGAGATTCATTGCGATCTGACAGATCCGCATGAAGAATATATACCGTATGGTACGGTATCTGAAAGCTGTCTTCAGAACAGCATCATATGTGTTGCTCCTTCAAAGACGTTTAATCTTGCCGGATTGCAGAGTGCGGCGATCATCGTTGCGAATGAGGGGCTTCGGAATCGTATCAATCGGGCCATTAATACGGATGAGGTGGCTGAGCCGAATGCCTTTGCGATGGATGCAACGGTTGCTGCCTTTGATCGTTCGGAATATTGGCTGGATGAATTAAGAGCTTATATCTTTGAAAATAAACAGCGGGTGCGTGAATATATCCGGCGTGAAATCAAAGGATTGAAGGTATTGGATTCAAAAGCGACATATCTTTTATGGATCGATTGCCGTGAATTGGACATCGATTCAGATACGCTTGCGAAATATCTAAGAGAGAAAACAGGTTTGATCTTGTCTTCGGGAAAGATCTATCGGGGCGACGGCTTTCATTATTTAAGGATGAATACAGCTTATCCGAGAAGTATGATCGATGATGCTTTGAAAAGATTGAAAACAGGTATTGAAATGTTGGAAAAAGAAACGGAGGAAATAAAATGAAGAAATTATTAAAAATGGGAATGAGCCTTGCTTTGGCTTGTACGGTGTTAAGCGCTTGTTCAAATGAAAATGAATCTGAGGATCAGCTGAGCCAGATATTGGAAAAAGGTGTCATGGTCGTTGGAACAGAGGGAACCTATTCACCAAACAGCTATCATGACGAAGATGGCAATTTAGTTGGTTTTGATGTGGAGGTTGCAAGAACGATCGGTGAACATTTAGGTGTTGATGTTGAATTCTTTGAAGCAGAATGGGATTCTTTGTTTGCGGCCATGGATTCGGGAAGAGTGGATACGGTCATCAACGAAGTAGAATATTCTGAGGAGCGTGCCGAAAAGTATGATTTTTCTGAACCTTATACATATGTTCGTGGTGCTTTACTGGTTCCTGAAAGCAATACAGATGTTACTTCTTTTGAGGATATTGCCGGTAAACGTGCTGCCCAGAATTTGACAAGCAGCTGGGGACGTATGGCTGAGGAATACGGTGCAGAGCTGGTAAGCGTCGATACGGTAAATCAGGTCATGGATCTGTTAAGAACAGGACGTGCTGATGTTACGTTGAATGCGGAAACGGCTTTTGGTGATTATATGCGTAACCATCCGGATGAACCTGTAAAGATCGTTGCCTATACTGATTCTACTTCATCTTCACTGGTTCCGGTGAGAAAGGGTGAAACAAGCTTTTTAGAGGCAATCAACAAGGCTTTGGATGAGATGCGTGCTTCAGGTGAATTACGTGCGATTTCAGAGAAATATTTTGGTATGGATGTAACTGAGCAGGAGTAAATGTATGAATGAGCGGCTTATGGATATTTTGATCAGTTCATTCGGTGAGATCTTTATGCAGGGAATCAAGATAACGATTCCCTTAACGATCATATCTTTTACTTTGGGACTGATCCTTGCCTTATTTACTGCAATTGTACAGGTAGCAAATATTCGCATCTTAAAATCATTGGCTCGTTTTTATGTCTGGATCATTCGAGGGACTCCATTGATCGTTCAATTATTTGTTATTTTTTATGGATTGCCGAGCTTAGGTATCATCTTAGATGCATTTCCTGCCGCGATCCTGGTCTTTTCGATCAATACGGGAGCCTATGCGTCTGAAACGATTCGTGCAGCGATCGAATCTGTACCGAAGGGACAGCTGGAAGCAGGGTATTGCGTGGGTATGAGCTATGTTCAGACCATGCGCCGGATCATATTGCCGCAGGCGCTGAAAACAGCTTTTCCGCCTTTAAGCAATTCCCTGATCGGTTTGGTCAAGGATACCTCTTTAGCGGCAAGCATCACGATTACGGAAATGTTTCAGGTATCGCAGAGAATTGCGGCACGTACCTATGAAACATTTGCCTTATATTGTGAAGTAGCTCTTATTTACCTCATTTTTTGTACGGTATTGACAAAGCTGCAAACGATCTGTGAAAAGAAGCTGCAGATAGAATAGGAGGAAGAAATGCTTGAAATCAAAAATGTGCAAAAATCATTCGATGATCTAAAGGTACTGGATGGCATTGATCTGACGGTTGAAAAAAAAGATGTGATCTGTATATTAGGACCCAGTGGTTCCGGTAAGACGACACTTTTACGCTGCATGAATTATCTGACAAAAGCAGATGCCGGAGAAATGATCTTTGATGGTGAAAGCTTTGATATGAATCATATCAGTAAAAATGATATTGCCCGTATTCGTAGAAAAACCGCTTTTGTTTTCCAGAATTACAATCTTTTTAGAAATAAGACAGCATTGGAGAATGTGACAGAAGGGCTTATCATTGCCCGCAAGATGCCTAAAAAAGAAGCTGAGGAAATAGGAATGAAGGCCTTGACCAAGGTAGGAATGGCAGATCGTTTCAATTATTATCCGCATCAGCTTTCAGGCGGACAGCAGCAGCGAGTAGGAATCGCAAGAGCAATCGCCACTGATCCCGAAGTCATTTTATTTGATGAGCCGACAAGTGCTCTTGATCCGGAGCTGATCGGTGAGGTGCTCTCGGTCATCAAGGAATTAGCAAAAGACGGCATGACGATGGTCATCGTGACCCATGAAATGAATTTTGCGAGAAATGTGAGCACCAAGGTCATCTTCATGGACCGGGGAAAGATCGTTGAAGAAGGAAATCCGGATGATTTTTTCACTTCTCCTAAGAACGAGCGTACGCAGCAGTTTTTAAATTCATTTAAAAACAGGATGGAAGGATGATCAATGAAAAAAATCATCTTGATGTTGATGCTAATGCTGGCAGGCTGTGCTATTCATCAGAAGGAAGAAGCCGAAAAAAAGCCGATGGAAAATGAAGAAAACGTGACAGAAAATACGACAGAAGATGAAAAGGAGATCCATGATATGGAAGAAAAAGAGCTAAAGCTGCAGCTTACGGTCAATGGGAAAACATATGAGGTCAGCATGGCTGACAATGAAAGCTCCAAGGCATTGATGGAAAGATTGCCGATGACATTACATATGAGCCCGTTGAATGGCAATGAAAAATATTATTATCTCGATGAAAGCCTGCCTACGGAGCCTTTTGTGCCTTCATCCATTCATACCGGTGATCTGATGCTTTTTGGATCAGACTGCATCGTCTTGTTTTATGATGATTTTACTACTTCTTACAGCTATACGCCTCTTGGACATCTCAAGGATGCAGGGGATCTTGCAGAGGTAGTAGGCAGCGGAAGTGTTGAAGTGAATTTTGAAAGATAGGCAGAAATCGTTGATTTCTATTAATAAACAGCTGCTATATGTTGTCAGCTTTTAAGATGTCGCCCGGTTATCGAAGGATAACCGGGTAATTTTTTTTGGGAGAAGAAGCCATGGAAGCATATTTTCAAAAACACCACCGCTGAGATTGTTTTTATGGCTACTTTTTTTGGTATGGCAAAAGATGATGAGGACAGATTTGATAAAAATTTTCGACATTCATGAGAAAATTATCTTATAATAATTATAGGAAGGTGGATGGGTAATGAAAAAGTCAGGTAAGATCCTGTTTGGTATCCTTGTATTGCTTGGAGCTTATTGTGTAAAGGAATTTGATCTTTTTGATTTCAAAGATGATTCTCAAATCATTGATATCGCTTCTATTCCCTCTTATGACGGCAGCCCCTATGTTGAAATAAACGGGAATGTTCCTGCTTTTGAAGAAAGTGAACTTACGACACAGCCCTTTGAAGTATATAGTGAATTAGATGATTTAGGAAGATGTGGGACTGCTTATGCCAACCTTGGCCGTGAGCTGATGCCTGATGAGGAGAGAGGATCGATCGGGATGATCAAGCCTTCCGGATGGCATACGATCCGCTATGATGGACTTATAGAAGGCAATTATTTATATAACCGCTGTCATCTGATCGGTTATCAGCTGGCCGGTGAAAATGCGAATGAATTAAATCTGATCACAGGAACCCGTTATATGAATGTGGAGGGAATGCTTCCTTTTGAAAATCTTGTTGCCGATTATATTAAAGAAACAGGACATCATGTGCTGTATCGGATAACACCGGTATTTGAAGGAAATAATCTGGTTGCCAGCGGTGTCGTCATGGAAGCACGATCAGTTGAAGATGATGGCATCAGCTTCAATGTTTTTGTCTATAATGTACAGCCGGGAATCATCATTAATTATGCTGACGGAAGCAGCCGGCTGGCTGAATAGATATTGTATAAGTATGTAAGATATGGTATCCTAAAGCTGTAATGATTTAGGAGTTGTCATGAGTGAAATGGGATTTATTTATATTTATAAAAATGATGGAATAAGCTCGCATAAGAAATTATGTCGGGCTTTTATGCGTTATGCAGATATGAATCATATAAGAATAGATGACAAAGCCTTAGAAATTGTCAGGGATTGGTATGGAAAACCTTCTTTTCTTCATTATCCAAAGATACATTTTTCCATTGCTCATACAAAACAGCTTTGGGCATGTGCTTTTTTTGAAGAAAAGATCGGTCTTGATATCGAAAATGAAAAAAATGTAGATTATCATAAGATTGCCAAACGTTTTTTTCATCCCCAGGAAGCAGCATTTATCCATGATTCTTTTTCGTTTTACCGGTTATGGACAGCGAAGGAAAGTTATGTGAAATATATAGGAAGAGGTATTGATGAGCATTTTTCAAAGATATCCGTACTTCCCGGACATAAAGAAATGATCGATCGAAAAGAAGAGTTGTCATGGAAACAGGCGGGTGTCTTTTTTCATTCTTTGATATTGGAGGATGGATCGTTTCTATGTGTCTGTACGGCTAAGAAGGTTAAGCTGAAGATCAATGAAAAAGAGGTGAGAATGTGAAATATAATATTTTGATCGCAGAAGATGATGCTGATATCGTAGAATTGCTTGCTTTGTATCTGGATAGTGCCGATTATCGTGTCTTTACGGCTTATGACGGCATAGAAGCTTTAGATATCATCAAACATGAAGACATAGATGTGGCATTGGTGGATATCATGATGCCAAGGATGAATGGCTATGAATTCATCAAAGAAGCACGACTGATCAGTGATATACCTATGATGATCATATCGGCTCGGAATCAGGATGTGGATAAGATCATGGGATTGAATATCGGTGCGGATGCCTATATTTCCAAGCCCTTCAATCCTTTGGAAGTGATCGCTTATATCAAAGCGCTCTTAAGGCGTTATTCCACGCATCGCTTAACAAAGGAAAAAGAAGTGTTAAAATTGGGAGAGCTGGAGCTGGATATGGAGAAATTCATCCTGCGTAAGAATGGTTTGGTATTGCCATTAACCTTAACGGAGCTGAAGATCGTTGCCAAGATGATGAAAACACCGGAGCGTGTTTATACAAAGGCCCAGTTATATGAGTGCATCAATGGTGAATGGTATGAGAGCGATGATAATACGATGATGGTCCATATTTCCAATATCCGCTCGAAGATCGAAGATGATCCTGCCCAGCCGCAATATATTAAAACTGTAAGGGGGTTAGGCTATAAAATTGAAAACAAAAAGAAATCGAAGTATTAGTCTGGTAACGATCTGTGTTTTTCAGTTTTTCTTATTTTCACTGATCCTTTTATTGCTGTATATGTTTATCAATTATCAGATCAACCGCCGCCTTGAAAATGCCTTCCCTTCAATGACCACCCTGCTTGAATACCAGGATGAGCTGATTTATGATACGTATTACCAGATTCCGATCCATCGATATGCGGACTGTGATTTTGTGATCTATGGTGAAAAAGGAAATGTGTTATATTCTACCAGCAAAAAAATCAGGAATCAGCTCAGCAGTGATGATTTGATGTTCATTGCTGATTATTACGGGGATACCTTTTATTCCTATTCCGCAGGCATCGATCAGGCTACCCAAAAGAAAAGAGCTTATATTTCATTGTATCAGGTTGATGAAGATGATACGCTTTCTTTTATTGATGAGTGCGTTTTGGATGAAAACTATCAGATCATCGAAGGAAATTTATTTGGTGACCGGACGAGCCTGACACAACAGGAAGTGAATCTGATCAAAGGATATTATGATCCGGATACGAATATTGAGAAATATGAATATCTGAATATCAATGATGAACAAAGAACGCTTGTATTCATATCGCCCCATATCAATGAAACATCTTATGAGCGGGTGCTCAATGACGCCAATCAGCTATGGTTATATGCGATACCTGTCATTTTCATCATTATTGTCATCCAGAGCTTTTTCTTCTCAAAAAGGGTCAAGAATGCCATCCGGCAATTGGATGAAGCGATCGTCAGCTATCAGGACGGAGATATCGTTGTGGTGGATGAAAAGAGGATGCCGCTTGAATTTAAGAGAACGCTGGAGAATTTTTCTGATCTGAGAGATCATCTTGAAGAAGCTAAACGGGAAAAGGATCGGTTATATAAAGAAAAGCAGCAGCTGATCGTTGATATTTCGCATGATCTGAAGACGCCGTTAACCGTTATACAGGGATATGCGAAGGCCTTTATGGATGGGAAGATCGATGAGAAGAAGGTTGAGAAATATATGACGGTCATCATGAATAAGACGCAGTTAGCTGCAGATCTTCTGAATACCTTATTTGATTATGTGCAGATGGATCATCCGGGCTATCAGGCAAAATTAGAAAAAGCGGATCTGGGCGAATTTGTCAAGGCTTTTCTTGCAGGAAAATACAGTGAGATCGAGGATAAGGGATGTATGCTGGAGGTTGAAATCGAAGATAAGAAAATCATGTACAGCTTTGACAAGAAGCTGATGACGCGTCTTTTAGATAACTTGCTTGGCAATGCACTGCGTTATAATCCTAAAGGAACTGTGATCTATGTATCTTTGGTTGATTCAGAAAAAGAAATCATGATCCGGGTTGCTGACAATGGTACAGGAATACCAGAAGAGATTGCGGAAAAGGCATTTGAACCATTTGTGACAGGAAGCAGCGCGCGTACAAGCGGCAGCGGAAGCGGCTTGGGACTATCGATCGTTAAGAAAATCGTTGAGCTGCATCACGGTCATATCGAATTGCTTTTAGGTGAAAAGACTCCATACGCGACTGAAATAAAAATAACCTTATTTAAATGAATATGCTGACCATGTGTTTATGACGCATGGTTTTTCTTTACAAAAATTAAGGTTAGGTAAATATAAAATGAAGAAAAAGAATGTATGATAAAAGCACTGAAAGGAGGAGCTCATGTACAATGTAGCAGAATACTTAGAAAACAGTGCACGAAGATATCCTGATAAGACAGCGGTCATTGATGAAAAAAACTCATATACCTATGCCCAGCTTTTAAAAATAAGCAGGCAGACAGGTAGTGTGCTGATTGAAAAGAAAATACATGCTCAGCCTGTAGCTGTCATGATGGAGAAAAGTGCTGATACCTTGGCAGCTTTTCTGGGAATTGCTTGTTCGGGAAATTTCTATTGCCTGTTGAATCCGCAATTGCCGTCCTATCGTCTTGCACAGATCCAAAACGTATTACAGGCAGGAGTTGTTATCATAGATGATGAGAATGATCAACGGGCCAACGATCTCTTTCCTGATGCTCTTATCTTAAAGATGGATGAGCTGAAAAAGGCTTTTATCGATGAAGAAAAGCTGATCGGGATTCAGAAGAACACCTTGGATAGTGATCCTCTCTATATTAATTTTACTTCCGGTTCCACAGGAAATCCTAAGGGAGTGGTAGTCAGCCATGGTAGCGTGATTGATTTTATTGATGTCTTTTGTGATGTTTTTAATTTTAAAAGCAATGAGATCTTTGGAAATCAGGCACCCTTTGATTTCGATGTATCAGTAAAAGATATCTATTCTTCACTTAAGACAGGAGCGACTCTTGTAATAATTCCAAAGCATTTATTCTCACAGCCGTCAGCCTTATTAGACTTTCTATGTGAACATCAGGTAACGGTCATGATATGGGCAGTTTCAGCCTTATGTCTTTTGACTTCATTTCATGCATTGGATTATAAAGTGCCTCATACGGTAACCAAGGTCCTTTTCAGCGGAGAAGCCATGCCGATGAAACATCTTCATCTATGGATGCATCATCTTCAAAACGCTATGTTTGTCAATTTATATGGACCTACTGAAATTACCTGTAACTGTACCTATCATATCATTGATCGCAAAAACAGCTATGAGAAGGGCCTGCCAATCGGCCGAGCTTTTTCAAATGAAAAAGTCTTTCTTCTTGATGACAATGGTAAAGAGGTGAAAAAAGCAGGGGTAACAGGTGAGATCTGTGTAGGAGGAAGGACCTTGGCATCAGGTTATTATAACGATGAAAAACAGAGTGCCGAAAGATTTGTCCAAAATCCGCTGCATCGTCATTATCATGAACGTATCTATCTGACAGGTGATCTGGGGAAATATGATGAAGATGGAAATCTATATTTCTGCGGACGAAAAGATTTTCAGATCAAGCATATGGGACATCGTATTGAATTAGAAGAGATTGAAAAACATATGGCCGGCATGGAGGGTGTCGATCGCTGTATCTGTGTTTATGATGATGAGAAAAAAAGGCTGTATGCTTACTATACAGGAAGCTGTGATAAAAAGGAAATATATGCGTATATGAAAGAAAAGCTGCCTGTTTATATGATACCCAATGTGATACAAAGGGTAAAGGAATTGAAGTTGAATAAGAACGGTAAAATAGACCGGAGCATTTATAGAAAGGATTTATCATGAAAAAAAGAATGATAGGTGAGCTTCTTCAAAATTATGGGACACCCTTTTATGTATTTGATATCGGCATATTGAAAGAAAGAATAGCTTATTTGCGTAAGCATCTGAAGGTTGATTTGTGCTATGCCATCAAAGCTAACACTTTTATCTTAAAGGAAATCAATGATCATATCGATCGTTTTGAGGTTTGTTCGGAAGGTGAGCTGAGCATTTGTGAACACATGCAGCTGCCTATGTCTAAGCTTGTCATATCCGGTGTACATAAAAATCCAAAAATCATGCGTCAGCTGATAGAAAGGAAAGAGAATATCGGTATCTATACCATAGAATCGATGAATCAATATGTGCTGTTGAAGGAAGCTGCCAAACAAAACCATTGTTTGATACGTCTTTTATTAAGGCTTACCAGTGGCAATCAGTTTGGATTAAATGAAGAAGAAATATATGGGATCATTCAGGATGCCGTTGGCAATCCATATATTGAAATCAAAGGTATCCAGTATTTTTCAGGAACTCAGAAGCATTCACTGAAGAAGCTGAAAAGAGAAGTCAGTTATCTGGATGAATTTCTCATTTCTGTCAGTGATAAGACAGGTTTCTCGATTCAGGAGCTGGAATTCGGTCCGGGGCTTCCGGTATCTTATTTTGAATCGGAAGAGGAGGATGAGGAATCATTTCTTCATGAATTTTCCAAGATGTTGGAAAGTATGACATATAAGACACATGTCGTTTTAGAGCTTGGCCGGAGCATTGCTGCCTGTTGCGGTTATTATCTGACCAAGGTCGTTGATGTGAAGGTGAATAAGCATCAGCGCTATGCCATCGTGGATGGCGGTATCCATCATCTTGTTTATTATGGAGCGTCTATGGCCATGAAGCATCCCAAATATGAGATCTATCCGGCTAGAAAGCATGCAGATGCACAGTCTTGGAATATTTGCGGTTCGCTTTGTACGGTCAATGATATTTTGGTGAAGCAGCTGATGGTTGCAGATTTGAGCTGTGATGATGTGCTTGTTTTTAAGAATACCGGAGCTTATTGTATGACAGAAGGTATTTCACTGTTTTTAAGTCATAATTTACCAACAGTGATCAAAGTAGAAGAGGATGGCAGCTTCTGTCGCATTCGTGAGGCCGTTCGTACGGATCTGATAAATATGCCATCTGGAAAAGGAGAATGATCATGGAAAGATTACTTGCAATTTTAGAAGATATTCAGCCTGACGTGGATTATAAAACGTGTACCTCCTTGATAAAGGATCATATTTTGGATTCTTTATCGATCCTTTCACTGGTTGCGGAAATCGAGGATGAGTTTGATATCACGGTTCCGGCTGTTGAGATCGTACCCGATAATTTCAATTCAGCTGATGCAATCTGGACGATGATCCTGCGTCTTGAGGAAAATTAAGATGTCATCTTATTTTTCAATTGAATATCTTGCTTTGTTTTTGCCGGCGGTACTTATTCTTTACAATCTGATGCCCCAAAGATACCGCTGGCTTCTTTTATTATTTGCCAGTTATCTGTTTTTCTGGCTTATCAGCGGTGTGCTCATCCTTTATCTTTTGACCGCTACCTTGACCACTTATATCATAGCGCTGCATATAGGAAGATTGCAGCAGCAGCGAAACATGCTGCTTCAACAGGTAGATCGTCCAGAACGTAAAGCCATTCGCATCTCTTATCAGAAGAAGCAGCAAAAATTTATCACAGCAGGTGTGTTGATCTTGCTGGGCATGTTGATCGTCTTAAAGTATTCCGGCTTTATCGGAATCAATATTCAGTCATTGCTGAACGTGCTGCATCTTCCTTTGACCCTTCAGATTCCTTCTTTTGTCTTACCGATTGGCATTTCCTTTTATACCTTGCAGGCATTATCTTATCTTTTTGATGTTTATCGGGAAAAGATCCAGGCGGAATGGAATCTTGGACGGCTGGCACTTTATCTGGCCTTTTTCTTAACGATCATTGAAGGACCGATCTGCCGCTATTCCGATCTGTCCTTTCAGTTATATGAAGGTAAGAAGATATCATGGAATCAGTTTCTTTTCGGAATGCAGCGCATCGTTTACGGCTTGATGAAGAAAATTGTTATTGCCGATCGCCTGAATCTTTTTATTAAGACGATCTTTCATGATTATAACAGCTATGATGGGGGCATGATCGCTCTTGGAGCCTTGCTTTATACCTGCCAGCTGTATATGGAATTTTCAGGTACGATGGATGTCATTATCGGCAGCGGAGAGATGTTTGCCCTTAAGATTGAAGAAAATTTCAGACAGCCGTTTTTCTCAAAAACAATTTCTGAATTCTGGCAGCGGTGGCATATCTCTTTAGGACTTTGGTTTAAAGATTATATCTTCTATCCTTTGTCGATGTCTAAGCCGTTGAAAAAACTGACGGCATGGGCAAGAAAGAAGGTGGGAAACCATTACGGTCCTCTTGCCAGCGGTGCCATTGCCTTATTCTGCGTATGGCTGGCAAATGGTTTCTGGCATGGCTCAGGCTGGAATTATATTTTCTTCGGTCTATATCATTTCACCTTGATCTTAGGCGGCAGTCTGATTGAGCCTGTTACAAGTCGAATCGTTTCTTTTTTGAGAATCAATAAAGAAAGTGCTCCCTATCAATTTTTTCAAATAATTCGGACCTCTGTTTTCGTGGTCATCGGTGAATTATTTTTCAGGGCAAAAGGACTGAAAGCCGGTATTCATATGTTCATAACGATATGTACAAATTTCTCATGGACTTCCTTGAGCAATTCGATTTTTTCCATAGGTATGGATCGTCAGGATTTTATCGTTGTGATAATAGGAATTCTTATAGTATTTATGATCAGTGTGGTGAAGGAAAGAGGACTGTCGTTCAGAGCGCTTATTTCCGGGCAGCCTGTTATGCTGCGATGGAGCTTATATTATATGTTCATCCTGTTTATCGTGATCTTTGGTGCCTATGGAGTCGGCTATATTCCTGTTGATCCGATTTATGCTAATTTTTAGGAGGTGTCCATGAAAATAAAATATGTTGTGCGTTCGATTCTTTTTGTGACAGGGCTGATGATCAGCTTAAGCTTAGCTTCATGGGTCGTTTTTCCTAAGAATAATTCTGTGGAATTTGGTATGTCAGATGTAAATGCCAATGGCATATTAGGTGAAGATGATGATACGATCGATGTATTGGTTTTGGGAGATAGCTTATCTTATTCTTCGATTTCACCGATGATGATGTGGAAAGAAGAAGGATTTACGGCGTATGTCTGTGGGACATCTGCCCAGCAGCTATATGAATCGATGAATTTTTTGAAACAGGCCTTTGTGAATCAAAAGCCTAAAATAGTCATTTTAGAAACAAATGCGATTTATCGGAGCTTTTCACCGATTAAAACGATTGAAAACAGCTTTCACCGCTTATTTCCTGTTTTTCAGTATCATGATCGCTGGAAATCAATATTACCGGTCGATTTTGGTGGTTCTGTGGAATATACATGGCGGGATGATCTAAAAGGTTTTAAATATAGTAATAAGATTGATGGGATCAATGCACAGGATTATATGCGTAAAAGTGATCAAGCTGCAGAGATTCCCGAGTTAAATCGCCAGTATGTGAAAGACATGGCAAAACTTTGTGAAGAAAATGATGCGCAAATGATCCTTATAAGTACACCAAGCAGTGTAAACTGGAATTATAAGCGTCATAATGGTATCCGGTTATTAGCAGAAGAATATGGTTTAAATTATTATGACTTAAATCTTTTAAGTGAAGATATTTCTATTGACTGGAGTCGTGATACCCGAGATAAAGGGGATCATTTAAATTATTTTGGCGCACGCAAGGTATCGGCTTATTTGGGAAGATTTTTAAAGAATGAGTATGCGCTGCCGGATCATCGTCAGGACAAGAATTATCAAAGCTGGAATGAAGCTTACATCAGATATCAACAAATAACCGAACAAAGCTGATATCTTATGATATAATGATTTCAGTGGAGGTATGTTATGATCTATATTTATAATGCAGGACCTATGTTTACAGAAGCAGATATTCATCAAAGAAGGGCAGAAGGAAGAAAGATGAAAGAATTGCTGGAAAAGAATCATCAGGAATATTTTCTGGCCAATCCGATCGATCTGCCACTAGACAATACGAAGCCATTGACATCGAAACAAATCTTCTTAACGGATTATGAGCATGTCAGCAAGGCTAATGTCTTCTTTTTTGAGCTTGCAAGCGGTGATGCGGGAACCTATGTGGAATTAGGAAATGCCATTGAAAAACTGATGAATGGTAAGGATATCCATATGTATCCTGTATTTAACGATATCCGTTTACAGCGTAATGGTATGAGCGGTGTTGATTGTCCGATAGGTTTTAATTCTTATCTGGTCGGTTGTTTGAAAGCAAATAAAATAGATATTTATATGAGCTTTGATGAAGCTTTGGAAGCATTTAAAAAAGATTTTGATTTGCATTAATCCATGGTTTATTCCATGGATGTCAGATTGTTGACAAATGGCTCTTTTGGAATTTCCAATAGGGCTTTTTTTTGTATTTTTCTTAAATTGTCGTTCTGTCAGTCAGCTTGTGATGATATGTGCCGTTATTTCATTGGGGATATGGTGGTTTGTCTGTGTTTTGATTCAGAAATATTAGTTGTTTTATTTGGATCATTGAGGTTGATGTCATGCAGGTTGTACAAACTCATGTGGTGTCGCAGCTTTGAAAATGTCAGATTACGGTATCAGGAAGGAAGAATTTGATGAACTGGCTGAAAATGCCCGTACGATGATGGGTGGTTTGTTTATGGCGGATCCATGTGAACGAACTCATGAAGCCTGTGTGAAAATCTATAATGATTCGTTTCGATAAAAAATAGAACAGCTGTCCGATCAGACAGCTGTTTTTGAATGTAGATAATCTTTTGAAAATTCAATGAATTTTGAAACAGCAAGGCTTAAAGGCTGTTCTCTTTTCCATGCCATTGCCGTTGTAGCGCTCAATTGAGGCGATAGTCCGATACATTTGACAAGGTTTTGATTCCAGAAGGAAAGCGATCCCTCAATGGCAAGGGCACAGGCAAGACCCTGTTGTACCATTACTGCCGCATTGCTGTTGAGATTGCTTTTAAAAAGTACATGCAGTTGTGGATAAAGATCACCAAACCAGTTGGCTAATTCACTTTGCATATTCAAGCGATAAGGCAGGATCATGGGAACCCCTAGAAAATCCTCAGGAGCAAGTGCCTCTTTATCGGCAAGTGGTGAAGCTGCAGGTACGAGTGCGATCCATTTCTCTTTTTTAGAGATACGGATAAAATCATATTTGCTTAGATCGACTGGTTCTAAAAGAAGGCCGATATCGCTCAATCCTTTTTCAATCCGCTCTTTGATATGGTCGCTGCTGGCAGTGTATAACTCAAAGTCAACATGGGGGTAGATAGCAGTAAAAGCGTGAATGATTCCGGCAAGTACCTGTACGGCATACAAGTCACCACAGCCAATGGCAATCGTGCCTTCAATGACTTCATTTTGATGACTGACTTCCTTTTCCGCTTTATGGACCAATTCTAATATTTCTTCGGCTCTTCTGCGCAGCAGGCTGCCTTCATATGTCAGGCTGATCTTCCGGGTCCCTCGTGTAAAAAGCATGACGCCCATCTCTTCTTCCAATTGAGCAAGCTGTCTGCTTAGCGTAGGCTGGGTGATATGAAGTTTCTCAGCAGCTTTTGTAATGTTTTCTTCTCTGGCAACACATAGAAAATAATTCAAAACACGTATTTCGATAACGATCCCTCCTTTAGTCTAATTTTATCATCCCCATGGTCAGGATTCAATAAAATCATGCTTAAAAAGCATGATTTTGCATTATTTATAAGTATTAGACATACATTGGGTAACTATTTATAATAAGACTGAAGAAGATAGAAAGAAGGCGAAATGTGAAAAAACGATCGTATTTTTATTAACGATTCTCTGTGGTTTTATACTGATAACTGCCAAAGAGAAGATAATACATCATTTGTCGATGATACAACAAGTGAGGATTACTAAAAATGACAGTAAGACACTTGTCTTCAGGATATGGCATACCAGATGATCATCAAAGATCAACATCTGTATCTGCCAGATAAAAAAGGATGAGAAAAGCATTTCAGATGATAGTCACGAAAGTTTGTCATTAAGCGTGATGAAAGAGTGCCTGGTGGATGTGATGTGATCTGGTTTCTCATCAAAAAAGGCGGCATCTTGACAGGGGATGAAATTACTTGTCAGAAATAATATTCAAGGAGGTTTGAAAATGAGAAAAGTATTATCCGTATTTATAGTTTGTTTATTATCTTTAACACTTAGCGCATGTTCCCAGCCAAATGAAAATGAAGGAGAAAATATAAATCCTGCTGATGAAATCGTGGAGCCGGAAATCGTGGAGCCTGAGGAAAATATGGAAACAGGCAGTGATGCCCATATTCTGATAGCTTATTTCACATATGGAGAAAATGCCAATCTGTCGAATGGTGCAGAGGTTTCCTCAAGTGCGAGCATTCAAAATTGGAATGGTGAGGTAACAGGTAATGCCGGTGTTCTTGCACATATGATTCATGATGCCATAGAAGCGGATCTGTTCTCAATTCGTACGGTTGATCCTTATCCTTCTACTTATGATGAAACAGTTGCTCAGGGTAGAAGTGAGAATGATGCCGATGCACGTCCCACCCTGGCTGTGCATATTGAGAATTTAGATCAGTATGATACGATCTTTATTGGTTTTCCAAACTGGTGGTATGATCTTCCAATGGCGATGTACAGTTTTTTTGAGGAATATGATTTTTCAGGAAAAACGATCGTTCCGTTTTCAACCTCTGGTGGCAGCGGTTTTTCTGATATCCTGCAGACGATCAGTGAGTTAGAGCCGAATGCAACATTGTTGGAAGGATTGACAATAAATAGCTCACAGATCAGCGAAGCCCAAAATGATGTCGATGCATGGCTTTCTTCTCTTGGATATGGACAATAAATTGAAAGGATCGTGAAGAAGCATTTCATCAGATAGAAAATTAGTATTAGACATTGGAGGAAAACTCGTTTATACTATTGACTATCGAATGAAAAGATTCTGAAATGAATGAAGTTGCTCATTTTCAAGTACAATGAAAGATGATGAATCAAAGGAGGAAGATGATGCTGAATCGAAATAGAATTTTGTTCTCTCAGAAGCTTGAGATTTCACTGATTGCTGTTTTAGTGATATTGAGTCATGCATTGACACCTGATACGGATGCGAAGATGATGTCTGCGGATGTAAGTGAGGAAAACCTGGCACAGGCGACTTATATCATTGAAAGAGAAATCGTACCTGACATTGATGAGATCATCGTTTTAGATGCCGGACATGGCGGGGTCGATTCTGGAAGTGTCGGTGAAAATGGCGCTTATGAAAAAGATATCAATCTTGCCATTACGCTGAAATTAGGTGAATATCTTACTGAAAATGGTGTTCAGGTCATATATACAAGAGAAGATGATCAGGTAGCATGGATCGATACGACCGAGGATCTTCAAAAAAGAATTGATACGGGAATCCATGCATCTGCTTCGTATTTCATTTCCATTCATTTAAATTCAAGTGAATACAATGATGGTGCACGCGGATTTGAAATTTATACGGATGGGCGCAGTGATGATATTGTCATGCTGGCTTCTTCCATTCAGACAGCTTTAAACGGATTGGCTTATACGGCGGATCGCGGTATTAAAAATACACATGAGATGGGTTCGCTTTATGTTGTCGATCAAAATCCGGTTGCTTCTTTGCTATTAGAATTAGGTTTTATCAGCGACAGTAGTGATCTTACATATCTTAACAGCTCTTATGGGCAGCAGGAAATTGCGAAGGCCCTGGGAAAAGCGATCCTGACACATCTTATCTAAGGGTTACGATTTATCAACAAAAAAATATACTGTTAGAATGATAGTGGATGGATTAACACAAATAGAAATTCCAGTGCGATGAGCGCGCTGGTTTTTTTCTGAATTTATGTGAACTTGTTATTTATCGGATATGAATTTATTTAATGATTTTAATAAAGTTTATGAAGCATGTATTGTTTCACAACCAGCTTGAAGTTGTATGGCAGTAAAATTTCTTCCAAGAGTTGTTTTAGTAGAGATAGAGGTTGTGGCAATCATTAAAAAATAAATGATAAAGAATGATATTTATAGTTTTCCGATAATATTGAAATAATGTTTAATGAATTAATTGTTTTGAAATGGTGGAGGTCTGGATCAAAATTTATGAGAATCCCAGCGAATTATACTGGGATTTTATTTATATTGATTAAATTATTTCATATATAAATGAAATATTTTCCAAAAAAATTAATATTTTTTCAATTTTATGACTGTTTTTACGCATTTTTGCGGTTGTAGGATAAAAGAAATGATGAATTACATCATTTTATGGGTGATTTTTTTTACCAAATAAGGTAAAATAGATATAGTTATGTGAATTTATTTAACTGGAGGAAGCAATATGGTAAATGAACGAGATGAAGTGATGGAAGAAAAGGATCTTGATGCCGATATCAAGCTGCGTGAGGCTTTGATCGAAGAGGCAAAAAATCTTGAAGTATCTTCAGATTGGAATTCCGTCGTTCGTGAGATCTCAAATTTGAAGAGGAGATGGAAACGAATCTCATACTGGGAATCCGTATATGAGGATCAGCTGGAGGAAACATTTGAAAAAGCAATTGATGAGCTTTATGCGAAACGCAGTGAAGTTTTTGAAAATGCGAAAGCAGTGAAAGAAGAATTGATTGAAAAAGCACGTCAGCTTGGGGAAGCTGAAAATTGGAATCAGGCCACAGAAGAGATGAATGAGCTGATGCGTCAGTGGAAAGCTGCCGGTTCTGCCGGTAAGGAGGACGATGCCTTGTGGGAAAGCTTTAATGGCATTCGTCAGAAATTCTTTGAGGATAAGCATCAGTATTTTGAAGATATGAAGAGCCGTTTTGAAAATGCCCGTAAGGTGAAGCAGGAGCTGATCGAAAAGGCGGCTGCATTGGCAGATTCGGTGGAATGGCAGAAGGCAAGCAATCAGTTCAAAGAATTGATGGATCAGTGGAAGGCTGTAGGCAGTGCCGGAAGAGGACATGAAGACCGTCTTTGGAATGAGTTTAATGAAAGTCGTCAGAAGTTCTATGAAAGAAGAAACCAGCATTATACCGAGCTTCATGCACAGCAGAAGGAAAGCTATGCCGCTAAGAAGGCGCTGATTGCAAGAGCGAAAGAGATCCTTGAAGAAAATGAGTTCACAAGAGAAAATACCGAAATGATGAAAGATCTGAATCAGCAGTGGAAGGCTGCCGGATTCTGTGGAAAAGACCGTGAGGATCAGATCTGGAACGATTTTAGAGCTGTCATGGATGAGTATTTTGCCGGACTGAAGGAATTGAATGAGCAGAAGCATCAGCAGTGGCGTCAGAGAATGATGGAGAATCGTAAGCGTAAGCAGGATCTGATTGCCAATCAGAAAAGACAGGTTAAGCGGATGCAGGATGAATTAGTGGGTCTGCTGAGTCAGCGTGAATATGATGATATGGTGGATCGTATCGAGGACAAGAAGGACTTTATTGCCGAATTGGAGGAACAGCTGGCCGAAATGGATCAGGCGTTAAAAGAAGAGTAGTTGAAAGCAGTCTTTGACTGCTTTTCTTATGAAAGGATGGATGTTCATGAATGAAGAGGAAAAGATGAATCAAAGAGAGTGGTATGATGCCAATTATGATCCTTTGTTAGTGAAAAAAAGAGAAAAAGCGATGGATCTTTGTTATGAATATAACCAGCTAAAGCCAAGCGATCATGAACATAGGAATCAGATATTAGGTGAATTGCTGGGTTATGAGCCTCAAGGGTTGACCCTTTTAAGTCCTTTTATGTGTGATTATGGAAATCATATTCATTTTGGTGAAGATGTATTTGTCAATATCAATAGTTATTTTATGGATGGCGGGGAAATCTTTATCGGCAATCATGTTTTTATCGGTCCCTCTTGCGGCTTTTATACGGCTACGCATCCTCTTGATGCCGACAGAAGAAATCAGGGCCTGGAAAAGGCCTTGCCGATTCATATCGAAGATGATGTCTGGATAGGTGCCAATGTTGTCATACTTCCGAATGTCTGCATCGGTAAGGGCAGCGTGATTGCGGCCGGAAGCGTCGTTACGCATGATATAGAGGCTTATTCGCTGGCAGCAGGTGTTCCGGCAGAAATCAAGAAAAAGCTTCGATAAGAAAGGATTGACAAAATAGTTTGACAGGATTATAGTTAGTGTGCTAATTATTAGCATGCTAATGAAAGGAGGACACAGATGCGATTACCTTTTTATATGCTTATGTTCAAGGTGTTTCATGCTCAGCGTAACCGCATGCGCAAAGATATGAGCGAATATCAGTTAGCTCCGGGCCAGCCGAAGGTGCTGCGCTATATCTCTGCCCACAGTGAGTGTATGTTGAAGGATATTGCCGAGGAATGTGATGTATCTGCAGCTACGGTCAGCAAGATCTTAAATTCATTGGAGGAGAAGAAGATGCTTCGGCGTCGCATTGATCCCGAGAATAAGCGTGCTTATCAGCTTCGTATCACAGAGAAGGGGCAGAATGCCTTGAATTCATGGAATAAGCATTGTATGGAGGTAGATCAGATATCTCTGAAGGGATTCAGTGAAGATGAGAAAGAATTATTTTGGAGCTTTCTGGAGAGAATGTATGAAAATCTGACGGGAAAAGATGTACGATAAGGGGGAGTATGTGAATGCTGAGAAGTCTTATACCTTATATGGATAAATACCGGAAATATCTGTTTATCAGCTGTTTTTGCGTGATTGCGGAAACAGTCTTTGAATTGGTGATCCCGCTTTTGATGGCTGATATCATTGATGTAGGTGTCGCAAATGGTGATACGGGCTATATCATCAATCGGGGCATCATCATGATCATCTGTGCACTGATTGCCTTGGTATTGGGCAATATGTATGCCAAGTATGCCGCAATGGCCGGACAGGGCTTTGGCAGTGAGCTGAGAAGAGCTGAATTTATGAAGGTTCAGGATTTTTCGTTTAAGAATACCGATCATTTTTCCGGATCTTCACTGATCACTCGTCTGACCAGTGATATTACGATCCTGCAGAATGCGATCTGTAACAGTATCCGTCCGATCGTCCGCTCACCGGTCATGCTTTTGATGGCGCTCTTTCTGACGTTTTCCATCAATGCAAAGCTGGCAGCTGTATTTTTGATTGCGACGCCGATCCTTGCCGTGGGCCTGTTTTTTATCGTCAATAAAGTAGGTCCTTTGTATCGTCTGATGCAATCAAGCATCGATCAGGTAAATACGGTCGTACAAGAAAATCTGAATGCGATTCGTGCCGTGAAAGCTTATGTGCGTGAAGAATATGAAGAAGAGAAATTTTCTAAGATCAATGAACAGTTGAAGGTCAACAGTGAAAGGTCTTTCCGTACCTCTGTTTGGAACATGCCGCTTTTTCAGTTTGTCATGTATGGAACGATCGTCTGCATCATTTATTTTGGTGGTCAGATGATCTTTGCCAATGAGATGAAGGTAGGCGAGCTGACGGGCTTTTTGAGCTATGTGCTTCAGATTTTAAATTCATTGATGCTTATTTCAAATGTATTCTTAATGGTTACGCGTTCCATTGCCAGTGCTGAGCGTATCATGGAAGTTTTAGATGAAGTACCGGATATCCGGGATTCATCCAATGCTTCGCTGAAAGTACAAAGCGGACGCGTGGAATTTAAGAATGTTTACTTTAAATATAAGGAAGAGGCTGAAGAATATGTTTTAAGCGATATCAATCTGACAATTCCTGCCGGTTCAACGATCGGTATCTTAGGAGGTACAGGGGCTGCCAAGACATCGCTGGTACAGCTGATTCCGCGTCTTTATGATGTCAGCAAGGGAGAAGTCCTTGTGGACGGCCATAATGTAAAAGATTATTCCGTGGAGCATATTCGTGATGCAGTGGGGATGGTCTTGCAGAAGAATACCTTATTTAGTGGTACGATTCGTGAAAATCTTTGCTGGGGTAATGAACATGCCAGTGATGATGAGATCAAGTGGGCTTGTAAGATTGCCTGTGCCGATGAATTTGTCCAGCAGTTTCCTGACGGATATGAAACGATGATCGATCAGGGAGGCGTCAATGTTTCCGGCGGACAGAAGCAGCGTTTATGTATTGCCCGTGCTCTTTTGAAAAGACCGAAGGTCTTGATTTTGGATGATTCGACCAGTGCGGTAGATACAGCGACAGAGGCAAGCATTCAGGAGGGCCTGGCTTCCTTAAAGGATACGACCAAGATCATCATTGCCCAAAGAGTAACCTCGGTTCAAAATGCGGATCAGATCGTGATCATTGACGATGGCAAGATTCATGCGATAGGAACCCATGAACAATTGCTGAAGGAAGATTCGATCTATCAGGATATTTATTATTCACAAATGGAAGGAGCTGGTTTCCATGGCTAGACAGATCACGACCGCTAAGCCGAAAGATATGAAAAAGACCCTGATTTCTTTTCTGCAGTATATGGGTCACTATAAATATTCCTTATTTATCGTCGGTATATTCGTTGTCATCAGTACAGGTGTCAATCTGTGGGGAACCTTTCAGATCAGAACGGTTGTCAATGATTACATACTGGCGATGGATGCGCAGGGCTTTGTACGCTTTGTCATGCTGATGGCTGTTGTTTATGCCGTGGGTGCGCTGTCAACAGCTATCTATAAGCAATTGATGGTCCATACCGCGCAGAAGATCGTCAAGGAGATTCGCCAGGATCTGTTTAATAAGATGCAGCGGCTGCCGTTAAAATACTTTGATACCAATGCGCACGGCGATCTGATGAGCCGCTTTACTAATGATCTGGATACGGTTTTAGATGCAATGAATAACTGCTTCGACAACCTGATCCAAAGCTTCATGATGATCACGGGAACCCTCGTTCTGATCTTTGTATTGAACTGGCAGCTTTCTGTCATCGTGCTGATCAGCATGATCTTAATGTATTTATTGATCCAGTACTTCAGCCGCCGCAGCCGTTATTACTTCAAACATCAGCAGAAGGCCTTAGGTAACCTCAATGGCTTCATTGAAGAAATGGTCAACGGTGTCAAGGTCGTGAAGGTCTTTAATCATGAAGAGAAAAATCTGGAAGAATTTGATAAACGCAATCATGTGCTTTTAGATGCAGCCGTAAAAGCCTTACGTTATTCGGGCAAGACGATTCCGACAGTTGTCAGCATCTCTTACATCAATTATGCCATCGTGGCTTGTGTCGGTGGTTTTATGGCAATCGGCGGTATGATCGACCTGGGAAGTCTTTCTTCTTATTTGGTATTCGTCAGACAGACAGCACTGCCAATCAACCAATTTACCCAGCAATTGAACTTTTTGCTGGCTGCGATGGCAGGAGCTGAAAGAATCTTTGAGATGATGGCTGAAAAAGAGGAGGTTGATGAAGGTAAGGTAACCCTGACCTGTGTTGAAGAAAAAGAGGGTCAATTAACTGCCTGCTCCTATTATACAGGCAAATGGGCATGGAAGCACCCGCGTCCGGATAATACCTATGAATTGATCCCGCTGCGTGGGGATGTACGTTTTCATGATGTAGAATTTGGCTATGACAGCGATCATATGATCTTAAAAAAGATTTCCTTGTTCGCAAAGCCGGGACAGAAAATTGCCTTTGTCGGCAGTACAGGTGCCGGTAAGACGACGATCACCAATCTGATCAACCGTTTCTATGATGTCCAAAAGGGAAGCATCACGTATGATGGCATTGATGTGCGATTGATCAAAAAGGCAGATCTGCGAAAATCAATTTCGATCGTTTTGCAGGATACTCACTTGTTCACCGGTACGATTGCCGATAATATCCGTTACGGTAAGCTGGATGCCACAATGGATGAAGTCGTTGCCGCTGCTAAGCTGGCCAATGCCCACAGCTTCATCAAACGTTTGCCGAATGGCTACGATACGATGCTGACAGGCGACGGTGCCAATCTTTCACAGGGACAACGCCAGCTGTTAGCGATTGCCCGGGCAGCCATTGCCAATCCTCCTGTTTTGATATTAGATGAAGCAACCAGCTCCATTGATACCCGGACAGAAAAATTAATTGAAAAGGGAATGGATCGCCTGATGGAAAATCGAACGGTATTTGTCATTGCCCACCGCTTATCGACCGTTCGAAATTCAGCGGCCATCATGGTGCTCGATCATGGTGAGATCATTGAAAGAGGCAGTTATGAAGAATTGCTTGAACAAAAAGGAAGATATTATCAGCTTTATACCGGACAGTTTGAACTGGAAT
>NZ_CALVGS010000017.1 GCF_944327115.1 uncultured Traorella sp. | reverse complement strand
ATGAAGATATCAAGGCAAGATTTGAAAGCGGTGTTTTGCATTTGAACATTCCGAAGAAAGATCAGCCGAAGGTAGAAGAAAAGAAATACATTTCAATTGAGTAAGTCGTTGGACTTACTCTTTTTTTGTAAATGTTGTTTACATTGGATAAGAGGGCATTTCATGTTTTATCGTGTAACTATCGAAGAACATTTAATCTTTGAATTCATGTAATGTTGACAAATCAACAAGTTGGACTTACAATACAAAAGTTGAATTATCAATGGTAAAGGAGAAAATTATGGTAAATCGTTTTGAGCGTTTTTCTTTGTTGTTATTTGAGATATTGCGCTATTGGCATAAGCTGACAGCAGAAGAAATGAAAAAATATGGGTTAAAGGGTGCTCATTCGATATATCTTTTAACGATGTTGCGTTATCCTGACGGTATTACGGCAACGCAGATTTGTGAATGTTGCGTAAAGGATAAGGCAGATGTATCCCGAATGATGACCTTGCTTGAAAAAAAGGGTCTGGTGAAGAAAGAAGGAATTCATCAGAATCTTTATAAAGGGGTCTTTAAGCTGACTGAGGAAGGAAGAAAGGCGGCTTTATTTGTATCACAGCGGGCTTCTTTAGCTGTTGATATTGCAGGTAAGGATTTAACTGATGAACAAAGAAAAGTATTGTATGAAGCCTTGGAACAGATTGCTTCAAATCTTCGTAAGCTGAATAAGGAGGGACTTCCGGAATGAATCCATTAACAAAAGCTTTTTGCCGTATTTATCAAGTTATTTTTCATCTGGCATTGCCGATATTGCCGTATCGCGAGCCTGAATTATATTCAAGTATCACAGAAATACCAGACCTTTTAAAGAAGATCAATGTACATTCTGTATTGCTTGTCAGTGACGCTGCATTGAAAGAAAATCGCAAGCCATTAGAAAAGATATTACATGACCATGATATTCATTGTGTTGTGTATGACAAGACATGTGCCAATCCGACGGTTTGGAATGTAGAAGAAGCCCGTAAGCTTTATTTGCAAGAAAACTGTGAGGCTTTGATTGCTTTTGGCGGCGGTTCCTCGATGGATTGTGCCAAAGGTGTAGGTGCCCGTATTGCTTATCCAAAGAAATCTTTGGATCAGTTAAAAGGTCTTTTACGTGTTTTAAAAAAGATTCCACCACTCATTGCCATTCCGACAACGGCAGGAACAGGGAGTGAAGTAACGATCACGGCAGTGATCACAGACAGTGAGAAAAAATATAAATATACGATGAATAGTTTTACGCTGATTCCCGGCTATGCGATTTTGGATCCAAAGGTTACTTATACCTTGCCGCCGCAATTGACCGCTACAACGGGAATGGATGCCCTGACCCATGCGGTTGAAGCCTATATCGGTAATTCTACGAGCAAGGAAACACGAAGATATTCACTTGAAGCAATACGTTTGATTTTTGATAATATTGAAAAAGCTTATACAAAGGGTGATGACGATGAAGCCCGAAAAAATATGTTGCATGCATCATATATTGCCGGAATTGCTTTTTCAAAATCATATGTGGGTTATATTCATGCTGTGGCTCATTCATTAGGGGGTCAGTATAATATCCCTCATGGTCTTGCGAATGCTGTTTTAATGCCTTATGTATTAAAGGAATATGGGGCATGTGCCTATAAGAAATTACATGACTGTGGTATGGCAGCCGGTGTAGCGGCCAAAAATGATACTCATGAGCAAGGAGCCAATAAGTTTATTGATGCCATTGAAAAATTAAATCAGAGGATGAAGATACCTGCTCATTTCGAGGGAATCCAAGAAAAGGATATACCATTGATGGCAAAACATGCGGCCAAGGAAGCCAATCCATTGTATCCGGTACCTAAGCTGATGGATGCAAAGGAATTAGAAAAGTTTTATTATATGGTTATGTGATGGAGGTAGACATGAATATTGATGAAATATTAGAAAAACAACGTCTTTATTTTCAAAGCGGAAAGACTCTTTCAATTGATTTTCGTATCGAAATGTTGAAAAAGCTAAGAAATGTCATTCATAAATATGAAAAAGAAATTGCTCAGGCATTAAAAGCAGATTTAGGAAAAAGTGAATATGAAAGCTATATGTGTGAAACGGGTCTGGTACTCAGCGAAATCAGTTATATGATCTCTCATGTCAGAAAATTTGCACGTAAACATCATGTACACACACCTCTTGCACAGTTTGCATCCGTCAGCTATAAACAAGCATCTCCTTATGGAAATACGTTGATCATGAGTCCATGGAACTATCCCTTGCTTTTAACGATCGATCCGCTGGCAGATGCGATTGCGGCAGGCAATACGGCAATTGTGAAGCCAAGTGCTTATTCACCGGCAACCAGTGCCCTGATTGATAAAATGATAAAAGAATGCTTCCCTGGTGAATATGTCGCAGTGGTAACCGGTGGAAGAAAGGAAAATGCCGCCCTTTTAGAAAAGAAGTTTGACTTTATCTTTTTTACGGGAAGTCAGAATGTGGGTAAAGAGGTATTGCGTCATGCCGCCGAATATCTGACACCGGCAGTATTGGAACTGGGAGGTAAGAGTCCTTGTATCGTTGATAAAACCGCTAAAATAAAATTAGCGGCCAAAAGGATCGTCTTTGGAAAATATTTAAACTGTGGTCAAACCTGCGTGGCACCGGATTATATCCTTTGTCATGAAAGTGTAAAGGATTCACTGATCAAAGAAATCTGCTTACAGATCAAAAAGCAATTCGGTGAGCGGCCATTAGAAAATAAAGATTATGGAAAAATTGTCAATCAAAAGCATTTTGAACGTCTTTTAGGTTTGATCGATCAAAATAAGCTGGTAATTGGCGGTGAATCCGATCCCCATACCCAAAAGATTTCTCCTAGCGTAATGGATGGGGTGACTTGGGATGATGCCGTCATGCAGGAAGAGATCTTTGGTCCCATTTTGCCAATATTGACCTTTCATACGATAGATGAAGTGATTCATTTGCTCGCTGATAAACCGAAACCGTTGGCTTTCTATATCTTTTCAGAAGATAAAGCTGTGATCCAAAAGCTGAGTGAGCGCTGTCGCTATGGCGGTGGCTGTATCAATGATGTGATCATTCATTTAGCGACCAGTGAGATGGGCTTTGGCGGTGTCGGTGAAAGCGGTATGGGGGCATATCACGGTAAGATCGGCTTTGATGCTTTCTCACATACGAAAAGCATCGTAGATAAAAAAACATGGATGGATCTTCCGATGCGTTATCAGCCATATCGAAAAGGTTTATATGAAAAACTGTTACATCTGTTTTTAAGATAAAGAAAAAGTGTCATTCCAATCATGGACATGACACTTTTTTTATCAGTTTTGATGAAGATATTCCAGAATCTCCTTGGCATTATTTTCCGGACTTGCTTTCTCAAAGGTTTTAATGATCACGCCCTCTTCATCAATGACATAGGTAGAGCGCATAATTCCCATATATGTTTTTCCATACAGCTTTTTTTCCTTCCATACATCATAAGCTTCGATCACCTTGTGATCGACATCGGAAAGCAGAATGAAAGGAAGCTCATATTTCTTCTTAAAGTTAAGATGAGATTTGGATGTATCCTTGCTGATACCGATCACAACGACATCCAGCTTCTTAAAATCATCATAAGCGCTTTTAAATGCACAGGCCTGTTTCGTACAGCCCGGAGTATTATCCTTCGGATAAAAATATACGACGACTTTCTTTCCTTTAAAAGAAGAAAGAGAAACGGGATTGCCATTTTCATCCGGCAATGTAAAATCAATGGCTTTTGTATTCACTTCTAACATAAAATTACCTCCTTGGAACGATTTCTAACCAATAACCATCCGGATCTTCAATAAAATAAATGCCCATAGATGGATTTTCAAAACATATACAGCCCATTTCTTTATGCTTTTCATATGCTTTTTCATAATCATCACATTCAAAAGCTAAATGAAATTCACATTCACCCAGATCATAGCGTTGCGGATGATCATGAAGCTGTGTCAGTTCTAATTCAAAATCACTTTGCTCATTTTTCACATAAACGATCGTAAAGGCTTCAGTTTCTTTTCTTCTGACTTCCTTTAGTCCCAAAGCTTCTTCATAAAATTTCAATGATGCTTCCAGATTCGATACGTTATAATTTTCATGGATCATTTTAAAATTCATATTCTTTCACCCTTTCTGTATTGACAATATTCTCGCTGTTTTTTACTTTTAACAACAGCTTTTCCATGTGTGCAGGATCTGATGAGAAATGCATTGGGAAAATGACCGAAGTATCTGTCCATGCATTAAAGATCTCAAGACCTTCACAAGCTAGCTCATCGCTTTGACGTGGATCTAATACGAGAAAAGCCAGATCGAAGTGACGGCCTTTGATCTTTTTCATCTCAGCCATAAAGCTGCCTCGCATCATCTTGGCTTCTTTTTCACTGTCATCCTCCCATAACCACAGATGAAGATCACCGGCATGATAGATGGTTTTATCTTCTGTTTCGATAATAAAGGCAACCCCGCTGTCAGTAGAAAGCAGCGTAGTTACTGTCATATCATCAACCTTGAGCGTTTCATCATGATGCATATGAATGACAGGGAGAGGTGTTTTTTTGATTTCACTGGCAAAGATGAAGGTGCGTTTTTTAAAGTCCTTCGTTTTCTCAAAGACTTCCGGATTGTAATGATCCTGATGCTTGTGAGAAACAAACACATACAAAGGCTTGTCACTTTGGATGATTGGCAGGTCTTTCATATAATAATCAAATAATAAGATATGATGTTCAAGCTCAACCATGAAGCCACTGTGATAGATTGGATATATTTTCATGTTTACCTCCGAACTCATTGTAGCACATTTTTCAAAATATGTTACAATACATGCATGAAAACAAATTATTTAGAAAGAATGAAAGAATATTTACAGGATGAATATGAAGAATTTTTAGCTACCTTAGATAAAGAAATGTATAAGGGACTCAGCGTCAATACGATGAAATGTCGTCCTTCCTTCGTAGAGGAAAATTTTCCTTATAAACTGACGCCTTCTTCATTTGGAGAGAATTGTTATTTGTTTGATGGCAGCGTTAAGGCAGGAAGTCATTGGACGCATTTGGCAGGACTATATTATCTTCAGGAACCCAGTGCAGCCAGTGTCGTGAAAGCTTTGGATATTCAAGAGGGAGATTGGGTCTTAGACGCTTGTGCGGCTCCGGGAGGCAAAAGTCATCAGATCGCTTGTGCTTTGAACAATACCGGCTTTCTTTTAAGCAATGAAATTGATCCTAAACGTGCCAATATCCTTATGTCCAACATGGAAAGATGCGGAGTAGGAGAGAATATGATTACCTGCTCATCTTTAGAAAGGCTCGCCCCTCAGTTTCAAGGTGTCTTTGATAAGGTCTTGGTCGATGCGCCATGCAGTGGTGAAGGCATGATGAAAAAGCATGAGCTGGCCTCTGTGGAATGGAGCGTAGAAAATAATCTGGCCTGTCAGAAACGACAGCTGCGTATCTTGGATGAGGCGGTTACATGCCTCAAGACAAATGGGATATTGGTCTATTCGACCTGTACCTATGCCATTGAGGAAAATGAAGCGGTCATCTATGAATTTTTAAAACGGCATCCGGAAATGGAGCTGCTTGATGGCGGTGATCATGTCAAACGAAAGGGTCTTCCTTATAAGGATCTGGATGTTTCGAAAGTGCGCCGTATCTATCCGATGGATGGCGGAGAAGGGCATTTCTTTGCGAAGATGCGAAAACGAGGAGAAGCAAAGGCTGTTTTTCTGAAATATAAGAAAACAAGAAGGATACATCCTTCAGCAATTGAATTTATAAAGGATCAAAGTGATCTTTCTTTAAATCTGATTGAAATTAATAATAAGGTTTATGCCAGAAAAGAGATGTTCTTAGAGGCGGATATGAATATTCTTCGGCAAGGAATCTTAATCGGTGAAATCGTAAAAAATCGTTTAGAACCACATCAGCATTTCTATATGTCTTCACTTTTGATGCCGTATTATCATCATATCATTGATATGACACAAGCTGAAGCCCAATTATTTTTAAGCGGGAATGTTTTTGCCCATCAAGAAAAAGGCTATGTATGCTGTGCCTATAAACATGTTCCTTTAGGTTTTGGAAAAGGGGATGGCAATCAGATAAAAAATAAATATCCAAAAGGTCTGAGAACACTGAAGGCCTTTGAAAAATAAGTGAGTTGCAAATGGTAGTTAGAAAAGATATACTTGCGTAAAGGAGAACGATTATGAATAAACTCATATGTGTTTTACTGATCGTATTGCTTGTGTCAGCTTGCAATGACTCTTCGGTGAAACAAGAGGCTTTACGCTTTAAAGAAGAGTATGAATCGTTGAATGGCAAAGAAAATGACAGTGGCATAGATTATGTGAATGTTGTCATAGAGGCGGATCATCCGATGGTATATGCAGATATCGATCAGCTTTTGGAAGTGATCAAAAATGGCGGCATCATTTATTTTGGCTTTGATGAATGTCCGTGGTGCCGCAATGTTTTACCAGTCCTGATCGAAGCGGCCCGGGAAAAAGAAGTGAGTGAGATTTATTATTATGATATCAAAGGAATCCGGGATGAGCTTGTATTAAATGAAGAAGGCATGATTGAAGTCATGAAAGAAAAAAGTGAGGATTATCAGCTGATCTATGATGCTTTATATGATAGCCTGAATATTTACGAAGGCTTAAATGATGACACAATCAAGCGATTATATGCCCCCAGTGTTTTCTTTATCAAAGAGGGCAAGGTCATGCTCATGCATGAAAGCACCGTTGAATCGCAGAAAGATCCAAGCGTGATGATGAGCGATGTCCAACAACATCAGCTCAAGGATATCTATATACAGGGAATAGAGAAGATTACTGAAGCTTTTTGATGTGAAATACCGGTATAATTGCATTTTGGGTGAAAGGGGATAGGTAAATGAAAAGAGTGGGTCTTGCTTTGATATGCCTGATGTTTGCGATCTTTGCAATCGGTGTAACGGAAGAGGTCATGTGGCGGTCTTTTAATTTTATGGAAATCGTCGGTTATCAGATCAAAACGACTAAATCAAATCTAAGTGAAATAAGTGAAAAATGGTTTTATGAATATTTTAATCAGCTTAGAGGTGTCCATGTTCCTTATGATTACAGGATCCAGAAGGCTGAACTGGATCGTATCGAAGTATTGGATGAACAAAGCGTACAGGTCAATGGGACGATCTATACATCCTCTCGTAATCTTTCAGTGATTGACAATCTTAATCTGATTCAAAGCAGCGAACGTTATGAATATGATTTTGAAATTGTTTTAGTGTGGCAAAATGAGGGTCATATGTGGGAAATTACCGATGCGATGTCACCGGTTCAGTATCAGATACAGCACTCTGTTTTTCAAGATGCTCCTAAGATTCCGTATGTGATGAAAGATACGGACTGGGCATATGCGATTCAGGATTCAAATTTATATGTGACCTATGATCATGGTGAAACATTCAAAGAAGTGCCAAACGGTTATGAGCAGGTCTGCTGGGATGCGATACATAGTGAGACAGATGAATATCTTGATGATGAAAGTTATATTATTACACCTGAATTTACAGCTTTTATTGGTCGTAATTCATTGGCTGTGAAGTTAATTTACAGCCTTGATCAGGGAGAAACATGGCAGGAAAGCAATATTTGCAGTTCAAATTATAAAGGCAAGGCTTATTTATCGAAAACAGATCATTACTGTTATTTGACGATGGCATTGGATCATTTGATGGGCGATGATTATTATGGAACGTATCGCAGTGCTGATTTTGAAACATGGGAATCGGTATCCATGAATGAAGCGTTTGATGAAAATATCAGCTGCGTCTTTTGGCTGAGTGATGAAATCGGCTATTTTGCCAATGCCAATGTTCTTTATCGTACAACAAACCATGGTGGTGATTATGAAGCTGTCACGCTTCCGCCTGCGACATCAACGATCGAAGACATCGGCTATGATCCTTTTGATCTTGTCGTGGAAATGTATCAGGATCATGATGTGATCTATGCAATTGCTTCTCAAAAAGAGGGTGACTATAAAAAAGACGGACAACTGGCCAGAGGTCTGTATCTTTCTTATGATGGCATCCATTTTGAATTCGTGCAGGAAATATAGAGGTGGTATCATGAATAAAAAAAAGTTGGCTTTTTTGATTTTATGGCTTTTGTTGTTCTTTCTTTGTGCTTATTTCTTATATAACAGCTACACGCTGTTAATTGAATATCGTGATAGAAGGCAGGGCATCATTCAGCTTGTTTGTGGTTTATGTCTTGTCATAAGCATATTATCCGTGGCTTATTTGAGCGAAAAGCCGCTTTCTTCATGGAAAGAAAAAGCAATGATCGTTTTCAGCGACTTATGCTTGTTTGAAAGCATTCTTGTATTTTTTGGCCGCTATCAGGATACAGGAGTGCTTCTTCTGATCATCATCACAGCTTTTATCGTATCTGTCCTTGTTTCTTTTCTGATCATAAGGCATTTCAATAAAGCTGACAAAATTTAAATGATAATAAAAACAAAGCATCAAATCTGACGCTTTGTTTTTACTTTGAAGCATGATTGAGATATGTGAGATATTCTTCCCGTTCCTTTGCTGGAATCTGCATCATATCAAATACTTCTTCTGCACTCATATCATTATTCTTCATCATGTTTTGAATAAATCCTATAAATTTCAGTGTCGTTTCTTCGATACCTTTTGTTATTCCTTTTGCCATTCCTTTGTTCTCCACATAATCGCCTAAGTTGCACATCTCTCTGATCTCCTTTCTTGTTTCATCGTCCATGACGATGCCATACTCTTCCTCAAGGATCGCCAGCTTTCTTTCACTTTGGATCGTTTCATCCAGCAAGGTCTGCAGTAACCCTAAGATCTCTTCTTCGCTTTCTTTTCCCAGATAAAGCAGGATCACGGATAGTTTGTCGTAGTCTTCTTTTCTAATCCTATTGTATCCGACATGTACCTTTTTGTCCAGTGAGATTTCCGTAATGCTCCCTCTTTCTTCCT
>NZ_CALVGS010000016.1 GCF_944327115.1 uncultured Traorella sp. | reverse complement strand
TTTATGCAGAAAAAAGCTTCGCTTGATCAATCCTTTAAACATATCCTAAGATATAAGATCGTATTGGCTCATATCATGAAAGATTATCTGGAAGAATATATGAATGTTCCGATCAATGAGATCATGGAATGCATTGAACCAAAAGGGGATGTCCCTTTACATAAACATACTGTCAGCGGCCATCGAAATGAAAATAATGAGGATGATACCAGCATCTTCTTTGACTCGCTTGTCTATGCTTCTTTACCGCAAGACAAGGGTAAGATTGCCATGATCCTCAATCTGGAAGCCCAGGGAGAATTGAAAGGAAAAAGCCATGTCCTAAGCAGGGCACATTACTATAATTCCCGCAATACATCGATGCAGGTGGAGGAATTGTTTGATCATGCACAGTATGATGATATCGTGAAGGTAGTATCGATCTGGATCGTGTTCAATGCGCCGAAGTACAAGCAGGGAAGTATCAACCGGTACCGGATGGTGGAGGAGCATATCATCGGGGAAACATGTGAGGAAGAAAAATATTTTGATAAGCAGCAGATCCTTGTGTTATACTTAGGGTGTAAGGAAAGCGAAAAAGTATCAATGAATATCTTACGGGTGATGGCAGATAATATGTCATCAGAAGAGAAGATAGAAAGACTGAAGAAGTATGATGTAAAGCTAACGGAGAAAGAGGAAGAGGAGGTCAGCCGGATGTGTGATTATGGTGCATATGTAGAGAGCATAGGTATTGAGAAAGGTATCAAGGAAGGTTTAAAACAAGGAAGCGAGAATAAGAGTATAGAGGATATTCAAAGTCTGACAAAGACCTTGAAACTAAGTGTTGATGAAGCAATGGATGCCTTACAGATACCTACTCAAGAAAAAAGTTATTATTTAAAGCTGCTGAAAGAAAAAGAATCTTAATAGATTTACTCAAATACAACAGTCGATCATTACCAAATAATGTAATAAAAATTTCACATATCATCGATATATGTTATTGACAAACGCTTACATTGTGTGTTATAAAATAAATGTAGATAGAACGTAACTCCTAAAGAGGCGTAACCTATTGGTTATTTCTTGTGGGAGTTTTTTATTTAGGAGGTGATGCCCGTGTTTGATTTTTTGAAAAAGAAAGATAACACAATAAGTATGCCAATTAAAGGAATGTGTCTGGATATTAGTGAATGTAAAGATAAAACATTTTCAGATAAACTGATGGGTGATGGTTTTATGGTCAAACCTGAAGGTGATGTGATTTGTAGTCCGTGTGATGGAGAATTAACGATGATCTTTCCTACGAAGCATGCCTTTGGATTAAAAATGAGCAACGGAACAGAGGTACTTGTTCATATTGGTATTGATACGGTGAATTTAAATGGCCAATATTTTGAGATATTGACATCTGTAAATAAAAAAGTAAAAAAAGGAACACCGATCATAAAATGTGATATGGATAAGATCAAAGAATCAGGTTATGATTCTTCAGTGTTGGTCATCGTTACCGGAAAACAGGATGTAGAAAAGAAACATCTTAATGAAATGATGAATGTTGGAGATATTATAATTGAGGGATAAATATGCAAATTATAAAAAATATCAACAATAATTTCGCAATTGCGATAGATGGTGCAGGAAACAGATTGATCATTTCCGGGAAAGGAATCGGATTTGGAAGTGTTCCAAGAGATCTGGAAGATATCACACGAATCAATCGGTCCTATTATGATGTTGATGAGGCATATATCTCAATGATCAATGAAATACCCGAAGAAATCATAGATATTTCAAATAAAATCATTGATAAGGCAAGAATGGTGATTGATAATCCGATTAGTTCAAATATTGTATTTACATTAGCGGATCATATTAATTTCAGTATTCAAAGATATAAAAAGAAGATGAATATTAAACTGCCGATCGTTTATGATATCCAACATTTATTTGAAAATGAAATGCGTATCGGAGAGTATGGATTAAAGTTGATTCATAAGGAATTAAATATATATCTTCCAAAAGAAGAAGCAGCTTATATTGCTTTGCATATCATCAATGCGGAAGAGCAGGATAGAAATAAAAAAGTAAATCAGGATGATGAAATTATTGATAAGATCACAGCTATTATTGAAAAGGAATATGATATTAAGATCAATAAAGATAATTTCAATTATTCAAGATTTGTATCTCATATGCATTATTTATTAAAAAGAGGAAAAACAAAGCATTTGATTTATTCTGATAATAACACGATCTATGATAAATTAAAAAATGATTATCAGAAAACATATGACTGTGTGAAAAAAGTAAGTGAATATTTGAAAGGAATATTAAAGATAGAATTAACAGATGAAGAGAAGCTATACTTAATGCTTCACATCAATCGATTATGTACCCGCGAGGACTGTAACCAATAGGGCGGAAACCTCATACATAAAGCGTATTACGTTTTTGTATGGGGTTTTATTATTTTAGGTCTTAACAGCATAAGCGCGCAGTGCTGAAAAGATATACATTTAGAAAAGGAGAAAAAATATGGCTAAAAAGAATTATGAAGAAATGTCAAAACAGATTCTTGAATGTGTTGGTGGGAAAGAGAATATTACACAATTAACTCATTGCGTTACTAGATTACGTTTTAATGTGAGGGATAAGAGTGTAGTAAAAGTAAATGAGATTGAAAAAATAAAAGGAGTAATGGGGACACAGTGGTCAGGAGAGCAATTTCAGATCATCATCGGTGGTGAAGTTGGAGATGTATATAAAGTTGTTTGTCAGTTAGCTGGATTTCAAGAAGAAGCAGTGATCGATGAAAATTTAGATGTAGATCTAAAAAAAGATCATAGTATCAAAGGATTATTTATGATATTAATGGATACTCTAACATCCATACTTGCTCCAATTATACCAGCAATTGTAGCTTGTGGTTTGCTACAAGGGGTTTTATATTCTGTACAGTCTTTCGGTTGGCTAGATCCAAACGGAGAAACTTATGTATTCTTTTTTAACTGTGCTCAAGCTGCGTTCTATTTTTTGCCAGTATTAATTGGATATTCTGCGGGAAAAAGATTTAAATGCAGTCCTGTTCTTGCGGCAACAACAAGTGCCATTCTTATGTTACCTGCGTTTTCAGCTATGTCAGGAACCTCAATAAAACTATTTGGTATCATTCCTATAACATATGCAGGTTATTCTTCAACAGTAATACCAGCTATATTAACTGTTTATTTTCAATCTTATATTGAAAAGATTTGTAAGAAATTTGTACCGAAGATGATTGATATTATTGTAACGCCATTGGTTACTGTAATGGTATCAGCAGTAGTAGGATGGGCATTATTAGCGCCAATTGGCGGATGGTTAGGAACCTTTTTAGCAGAGGCTATTTTATGGCTATATGAAACACTTGGTCCAATAGGCGGAGCTGTTTGTGGAGCAATTTATCCCTTCATGTTGATGTCGGGAATGCAAGTAGCTATGACTCCATTAATTGCACAGAACCTATCGACATTAGGTTATGATTTTCTGTATCCTGTTACGTCAGCTGCTTCTAACTCTGCAATGGCAGCATGTGCATTATATATATTCTTCAAGTCAAGAAAGCAGGATACTAAATCGTTAGGACTGTCAACTGGGGTTACAGCATTGATTGGAGTTACAGAACCAGTTTTATTTGGGTTAATTACAAAATATCGTAAGGCATTACTTTCTACAATTATTGGTGGAGCAGTAAGTGGTGCAATTATGGCTTTATTTAAAGTGAAATATTTATCTTTCGGATTTGTACCTTTTGGTACAATTGTTTTGGCAGTAACAGATACATTTGTCTACTATATGTTGGGAGTTATTGTCGCAATGGTTGTAACTGTAATTATGATGGCTGTTTTAAAATGGGGAGATGATGAATAATGACGTTTTGCAAAGATTTTTTATGGGGCGGAGCTACTGCTGCAAATCAATTTGAAGGAGCTTATCTAGAGGACGGAAAAGGGTTAAATGTATCTGATGTAATAACGGTAGGTTCGCATCAAAGTCCAAGAAGAATCTCCTTAGAAATGGATGAAAAATATTTTTTTCCTTCAAAAAAAGCATCGGATTTTTATCATCATTATAAAGAAGATATAGCTTTGTTGGCAGAGATGAATTTTAAGAGTTATCGAATGTCGATAGCGTGGACAAGGATTTATCCAAATGGCGATGATGAATTTCCAAATGAAAAAGGTCTTCTCTTTTATGAAAATGTATTTAAAGAATTAAAGAAGTACAATATAGAACCAATAGTTACAATTTCTCATAATGAAATGCCACTAAATATAGTAAAAAAATATAATGGGTGGACAAATAAAAAAGTTATTGATCTTTATGTAAAATATTGTGAAGTGATTTTCAACAGGTATAAAGAATATGTTAAATATTGGCTTCCGTTTAATGAGATAAATAATTTATTGTTACCTTTATCCAATTTAATACAAGGAGGAATTTATTTAAAAGGAACAGTATATTTTAATGATCAAAAAGATGAACCGGAGTTAAGATTAAATGCTTTAAATAATATTTTAATAGCAAGTGCTAAAGCCGTAAAGCTAGGAAGAAAAATTAATCCTAATTTCCATTTTGGTACAATGATCTGTCATATAACCCGTTATCCTAGAACTTGTCACCCAGATGATAATCTTCTTGTACAAAAAAATGATCTAATACACAACTGCATGTGTTCAGATGTAATGTTAAAGGGTGAATATCCATTTTATGCAATAAAATACTTTGAAAAAAGCAAAATTCATCTTCACTTAAATGATGAAGAAAAACAAATTTTAAAGGAAGGTACTTGTGATTTTTATACTTTCTCTTATTACCAGAGCATTACAGAAAGTACACTAAAATTCGAAGATGAAACTAGTGGAAATATCATGGGTGGTATAAAAAACCCTTATCTAAAAGAAACAGATTGGAATTGGCCAATTGATCCTGTAGGACTAAGATATACCTTACTTAAAGTGTATGATCGCTATCGGGTACCAATAATGATTACAGAAAATGGAATAGGATGTATAGATAAATTAGAAAAAGACAAAACTGTTCATGATCCATATCGTATCGAATATTTGCGTGATCATATTATAGAAATGAAAAAAGCGGTAGAAGATGGTGTTGACTTAATTGGATATACAGCATGGGGCTGCATTGATTTAGTTTCTGTATCTACAGGAGAAATGAAAAAAAGGTATGGTTTCGTTTATGTAGATGCTGATGATTATGGTAATGGCACCTATAATCGTTATAAAAAAGATTCATTCTATTGGTATAAAAAAGTTATCGCCAGCAATGGTGAAGATTTAGATTAAGACCTCACATGGAAGGAGCAGCAATGCTCCTTTTCTGTCGTGCAAATCGTCATTGAATGTGATAAGATATAAAAAAAGGAGGACATATTATGCAGAATTTTCATTATAACATACCGACACAAATTTATTTTGGAAAAGGTCAGATTGAGAATTTGGGAGAGAATTTGAAAAAAATCTCTGACAAAGTGCTTCTTGTATATGGAGGCGGCAGTATCAAAAAGATTGGTTTATATGATAAGGTTTGTGAACAATTAAAAAAGGCAGGTATCGAATGGCAGGAGCTTGCAGGTGTTGAACCAAATCCACGTATTGAATCTGTACGCAAAGGTGTAGAAATCTGTCGTCAGCATGGTCTGACAGCAGTTTTGGCAGTAGGCGGCGGCAGTACGATCGACTGTTCAAAGATCATTGCCAGTGGTGTTTGTTATGAAGGAGATCCATGGGATCAGGTGTTAGATCGAAATAAGATCACAAAAGCATTGCCTGTTGCAGCTGTATTGACATTAGCCGCTACCGGTAGTGAGATGGATGGTTTTGCAGTCATCTCAGACTTAACAAAAAATGAGAAATGGGGATCGGGAAATGATCTTACAAAGCCTGTTTTCTCTATCTTGGATCCTCAATATACGTATTCAGTATCTGCTTACCAGACAGCAGCCGGTACAGCTGATATCATGAGCCATACCTTTGAAAATTACTTTAATCAGGAAAAAGGAGCTTATCTGCAAGCGCGTTTCTGTGAAGGTATCTTAAAGACCTGCATCAAATATGCACCGATTGCTTTAGAAGATCCAAAAAATTATGAAGCACGTGCAAATCTAATGTGGGCAAGCTCTATGGCTATCAATGGTATCTGCTCCTATGGTGAAAATACCTCATGGTCCGTACATCCGATGGAACATGAATTAAGTGCTTTCTATGATATTACCCATGGTGTAGGATTAGCCATCTTAACACCAAACTGGATGGAATATGTATTAAATGAAGATACGCTATGGAAATTTGTCGAATACGGAAAGAATGTATGGGGTATCCATGAAGGCAGTGATATGGAAATCGCTCATGCCGCAATCCAGAAAACTCGTGAATTCTTTAAATCATTGAATCTTCCTGGCTCTTTACATGAAATTGATATTGATGAATCTCATTTTGATGTCATGGCTCAGAAAGCAGCTGATGGCGGACTTAAAAATGGATTTGTTGCTCTTGATGCAGAGGATGTAAAGAAAATCTATAAAATGGCTTTATAAGAAAAAAATAATGATCTGATCCTGCTAAAGTAGATAACCGACACTTATCTACGGAGGCGGGATTTTTTTATTACAATATATCTTGAAAATAATGATCCGGTAATAAAACGGTGTTTAAGAGAGGATATAGGAAAGCGGCGATATTCTTTAAGAAGAGCATCACCGCTTGCTGTATGTGGTAATTCTTGAGAGATGAAACCAATGGCAAAAATATTACTCCGTATTTTTAGCCGCAAAAAATTGCTCCCGCCCGCGATATTCACTTTTGATAATTTCAAACATATCTTCCGGGCTTTCTTTACAGCCGTTTTTCAACCAGAGCTTTATGATTTGAGTAATGCCTGCTTTGAAAAATTCCATGTGATATTCAACAAGTTTGTTTTGAAAATGTTCTCGGGCAAGGGAACTGTCGTAGCGAATGATTTTATAGTTATTATCATAACCGAGCTTAAAATAGGTTCGATAGAAGATTTGATTCTCTTTGATATGACGAAATAACTTCAGATAGTCGTTGCTGTTGAAACCTTGCGTGATTTCCTCTTTATATAAATCGGATACGTCGTTTTCCAGCTTATCCCGGATTGCATCGGCCAATCCGTAAATATCGGTATAATTTGCATAAAAGGTGGTCCGGTTTAATCCGGCCTTTTTGCAAATATCAGACACACTGATCTTATTTACTTCTTTTGTCTGGAGCAATTCGATAAAAACCTTCTCGATACGCTCTCTTGACTCTTTTTTTCGTTTGTTATTGGGGGTATTCATAAAAGCTCCTTTATCTCAACAGTTGTTGGTAAATTGATGATTGTTTTCTTTTTGCAAGTCCATTATACTTGATTTGCAAAGAAACAACAACTGTTGTTTTAATGCTTTGGAGGTGTTTATCAAATGAAAAAAAGCAGTTTTGTTGCACTGATGTTAGGATCATTCAGTGTTGTCCTATTTGCGCTTGGCATGTGCATGGTGCTGATCCCAAAGTGGAACACATTTAATCTGGGCATTATTTTCGGTTGTATCGGTCTGATTGTTGGTCTTATCACATTGATTGTATGGAGAAAGATGGAGCATAAGGAACCGATTCACATTTCTGGAAAAACTGTTATGACAGTTATTATTGGTGTCGTTGGTGCTTTAGCGCTGGGTGTAGGGATGTGCTTCAGCATGGTCTGGGGCCAAATGATTATAGGTGTTGTAATCGGACTTGTTGGAATTGTTGTTTTGCTTTGCCTTATTCCTCTGACAAAAGGTATTAAGGGTTGAAACTGAAACAGAAAGCTGTATCACTGATTAGCAGGACGAAAACAGGTAAAAAGATGATATCAAGCCAGTACTACCGTATCATGGTATCCGCTATGGCTGCCTTTGTGTTCAATTTATTCTATGCCTTATACCATTGTGTGCTCGGTATTATAAATTATTCGCTTTGGTTTATTTCAATGGGGGCTTTTTATGGTATTTTGGCCATGATGCGTTTTTCTGCGGTATTGTTTGACCGTAAACACCGCAAATCATTTTCGAATGATATGGATGTATTCGTAATGAAATTCTCCGGCGTACTGTTAATTGTGTTGGGCATCGTTCTTGCTGTGGTCAATTATATCAGCCTATCGCAGGATATTGCCACAAAATATGAAAAAATCACGATGATAACGATTGCGACTTATACTTTTTGTAAAATCGTGATCGCAATCGTGAGAGCTGTAAAACAGCGCAAACATTCATCATCTCTATTAAGGATGATCCGAAACATCAATTATGCGGAGGTATCTGCTTCGATATTGACCTTGCAGCGATCGATGCTTGTTTCCTTTGATTCAATGGATAAAAGGCAGGTCCGATTCATGAATGCAATGACGGGAGCCGCTGTATGCCTCTTTGTATTGGTGCTTGGTTTGTCTATGATAGCAAAAAAAAAGAAAGGAAGTTGAAGTATGGCAAAATCAAAACTTGTAACAACAAATGAAAAAATAGCAGAAAAAGTCGTTGACACTTATAAAAAAATCGAAGATACGGTCGTTGGCGGCTATACCAAAATCGAAGATGCTTTTGTTGAGCGTTATTTGATGAGAGAAGGGGAAACGGTTGAGGAAGCAAAAGAAAGAATAAAGCGAGAAAAGAATGCACAGCAGTAATCATCCATGTCAGTCATATGTCAATGATTTTATAGATCAATGTGATCGTCTTTTAATTGAAATAATTTTGTAATTTCCATATAATATCGGTTGAAAGAATAAAGCGTTGATATAAGAAAAGAGATGATTGCATGAAAACATCAGTACCTAAGAAGATAATAATTCGAGGTGCCCGTGTTCACAACTTAAAAAATATCGATGTGGATGTTCCTTTGAATCAGATCGTCGGGATAGCCGGTGTATCGGGGTCGGGTAAATCCTCACTTGCCTTGGGCGTGATATATGCCGAAGGTTCTCGCCGTTATCTGGAAGCACTCTCTACCTATACAAGAAGGCGGATGACGCAGGCAGCAAAGGCTCAGGTGGATGAGGTGCTTTATGTTCCCGCAGCGCTGGCACTACGTCAAAGACCGGGGATCTCAAATATTCGTTCGACCTTTGGCACAGGTACAGAATTATTAAACAGTCTAAGGCTCATGTTTTCAAGATTAGCTGAGCATCGTTGTCCAAACGGACATTATTTAAGACCCACGCTTGCCGTTGCTGCCGGTAAGGAATTGGTCTGTCCCGTTTGTGGTGCGCATTTTTATGCACCTTCGGCAGAAGAGCTGGCATTCAACAGCCAAGGGGCTTGTCATAGATGTAACGGGACAGGTATGATACGGACGGTCGATGAAGCGACACTTGTTCCTGATGAATCACTGACAATAGATGAAGGTGCCGTGGCACCGTGGAATTCACTTATGTGGTCATTGATGGTTGATGTTTGTCGGGAAATGGGGGTCCGTACCGATGTTCCTTTCCGTGATCTGAGTGAGAAGGAAAAAGAGATCGTTTATCATGGACCGGCAATAAAAAAACATATCTTATATAAAGGGAAAAAATCAAATCAGGCTGCAGAACTTGATTTTACATATTATAATGCCACCTATACGGTAGAAAATGCCTTGTCAAAGGTGAAAGATGAAAAGGGCATGAAAAGGGTCGAAAAGTTTTTAAAAGAGGATGTGTGTCCGGATTGCAAGGGTACTCGTTTATCTGAAGCGGCAAGGGCACCGAAATTATTAGGCATCTCATTGGACGAAGCTTGTAAGATGACTTTAAGTGAACTGAGAAAATGGGTACAAAGCGTTCCTTCACATATGCCTGAAGAAATGGTTCCTATGGCAAAAAACATCTGTGCTTCATTTGAAGATTCTGCCAGACGCCTCATCGATCTGGGACTTAGTTACTTAACGCTTGATCGAAGCACCGCGACTCTTTCCACAGGTGAGAAACAGCGTATGCAATTAGCTCGTGCTGTGCGAAACCGGACGACAGGTGTTTTATACGTGCTGGATGAACCGTCAATCGGACTCCATCCATCAAATATCACAGGCTTGAATGGAGTCATGCATGATTTGATTGCAGATGGGAATTCAGTGATATTGGTTGATCATGATACACAGATACTGAAAGAGTCGAATTGGATCATTGAAATGGGACCACAGGCAGGCATTCATGGAGGTGAGGTGCTTGCACAGGGCAGTGTTGAAGATATAAAAGCCAATACTGTTTCACAGATCGGTCCGTTTCTGGCAGGAAAGAAAACAAGACCGCTGATAAAAAAGAGCGTAGATGAAAAGATGTTTGAACAAGGCAAGATACATCTTTCTACAACAGCCATCCATACGGTAAAACCACTTGAAGCAGATATTCCAAAAGGAAAGCTCACAGTTGTTACAGGCGTTTCGGGTTCGGGAAAAACAACGCTGGTCTTAGAAAGCCTGATACCGGCGCTTCAAGCACAGATAAAAAAAGAAAAGCTTCCTCATCATGTATTATCTGTAAAGGCAGAGGGGATCCATCAGGTAAAACTGATCGATGCGACTCCGATCGGCATCAATGTCCGCTCGACGATTGCAACCTATGCAAATGTGCATGATGAATTGCGTAAAATATATGCGCGAACAGAGGATGCGAAAGAAAAGGGTTATAAAGCTCAGGATTTTTCCTACAATACAGGAAAATTACGTTGTCCGGTATGTGATGGTACCGGAGAAATCAGTTTAGATGTACAATTTCTGCCGGATGTCGATATCCCTTGTCCAAACTGCAAGGGATCGCGATATGATAAGACAGCTTATGGCATCAGGTACTATAATAAAGAGAAACTTGCGCGATCACTTCCTGAAGTAATGGAAATGGATGTCAACACAGCGCTTGATTTCTTTAAAGATATGAAAAATGTCTATTCCAGGCTTAAGGTCTTACAAAGCCTTGGCTTGGGTTATTTGACGTTAGGAGAAGAAACTCCAAGCTTGTCGGGAGGAGAAGCTCAAAGACTAAAGCTGGCCAGTGAAATGGGAAAAATGCAGTCAGATTCCATATTCGTGTTTGATGAACCTACGATCGGTTTGCATCCATTAGATGTTCAGGTTTTACTGCAGGTATTTCAGACACTGATCAAAAACAAAGCAACTGTCATAGTGATCGAACACGATCTGGATGTGATCAGAAGTGCTGATTATATCATTGATATGGGACCTCAAGGCGGTGATGAAGGAGGCAGGATTATCGCAACAGGAACTCCTTTTGATATTGTCAGCAATCGTGAGAGCATCACAGGAAAATTCATATAAAAAAGCCACCGCCTGACCGGTGGCTTTACTCATCATGAAGAGTTGCTAAGATGTGTTTTGCGACCGCATGATCCTTGCAGCAGCCAATGATTTCACCGGCAGCCTGCTTCGCAGCTTCGATACCGTTAGATGTGGCATATGAATGTTTAAATCGTGCCAGCATCTCTAAATCATTGCCGCCATCACCATAAACAGCCACTTCATCTTCTGTAAGATGAAGATATTCACAAAGCCATGCGACCGCATTTCCCTTATTAACATTTTTAGCGGTAATTTCAAAAGCGCCGTTATCATAAGGAGCATTTACGATCTCATCCTTGTGTTCAAGAAGGTAATGATTCATCTTATCAATGGTTTTCGGATCATCCAAACGACAATTGATCTTATAAATATCATGTGACAGAATATCTTCAATGCTCTGGTCAAAAAGACAATCCTCTATAAAATCTTCAACCTTCCATCGCTTAGCGGCCCGATTCCATATGCTGGAGCGACTGAACTGTTCCAGGTATTCCTTTCGGGTGATGCGGACCAGCACATGATCCTTACCAATGCAATCAAAGTGAATTTCAGGAAATGTTTCCAAGAGATCGTGAACCGCTTTTCTGGTCATCTTCTGATCATAGATGATCTTATGGGAAGGATCCATTATTAAAGCACCATTCATACAGATCGTATAAACATCCCGATCATTAAGCTTTAAGATCTTGCTTTGCTGAGGATGCATATGCCGGCCTGTCGCAAATGAAAAATATCTTCCGTCTTTTATGACCTTATCCATCATATCAAATATTATATCATCAAACTCATGGTATTCATTTAACAGGGTACCATCTAAATCACAAGCAAACAGTTTTATCATAAAATCCTCCTCAACTCTTATATTATAAAGGAGTTTTATGAAAAAAAATATCAAATTTCATAAAAAATTCTGTAAAATAAGGGACTGTCCATTCAAACAGTCCCTTTATGAAACCAGTTGTTCAAATTTTCAATTTATAAATACAAATCTTATTTATCTTGGAAAGCTTCATGATCGATCAGCTTTTAGATATAACTTGATATTGCACCCTTCTCTCTTTTTAAATAATGTCTAGTTAAGTTATAAACCTTCTATATGCTTTTATCTTCATGATGCTTTTTTTATTTTGATATGCATCCATTTATTGAAAATACTTTTATATAAACGTGGATCATTTATTTTTTTAGGAGTATTTAATAACCATGTTCATCAAGCTTTAATAGTAATCATGATCATCAGGATCCTGATACCCACCATTTCTAAATCAGCTTATCCAAACACTTTTTTTAAATTCCCTTCGAATTGTATTCACAATTCAAACATGAAGCCATCTATATGAAAATCACTTTCGATTCGTCAACGATGGAATCATCGATTTTTTTTGTTTTAAAACATTCAGGCTTGATCAAGAATTTTTATGTTCATGGAATGACCATCATTAGCTTTTGGATAGAAGCATTTCATTCACTTCCGTGTCAATTCTTGTCGAAGTCCTAAAATAGATCACTTCTCTATTTTTTCTACACAACGGTAGACGTTTTTATATATTCAGTTTTAATTCTTCTCCTCTGCACTGTCCATTGGTCTGCCCTCTCACAGAAAACACTTTCTTTTCACAAAACACATAAGCGAGATTTTTAGTTTCCTCATGAAGTTCTGTCAGGCTTCATAGGAAACGAACTAAATTTCTTTTAAAACCTCTTTCATCAGACATTCCTCCTTTCAGGTGTTCTGTCTTTTTACACTTATATAATACCTTATTTGTCGGATAGAAACAGTCTTATAATTTAAATTTTTTTGTGTTATAATGGATTTGTTGAGGGCATGGATCATGCCTTTTTCTTATATAGGAGAAACATTCTATGAAATTAGCGGTTTTAATGAATCAAATGATCAATGAAGAGTGGTTTGGGAAGATGCTTGAATTGGAAGGGCGTATATTTCCTGTCACAGGGAATGATTATTTAGATCCGGAATATGTACGTGCCTTGTATAAGGATAATCAAGAGGGGTTGTTTTTCTGTATTGATTGGGATGCGTGTAAGCTGGCAGGTTATCTGACCGTGATTTTTCTTGATGAAAGCCAGAAGGAGCGGTATTTGAACGGAGCTCATTTTTCAACGCTTCAAAATATCGGCATGCATAAGGGGAAGAATATCCTATATATTTATACGATTGCCGTGGATGAGGAATACCGCGGCAGTGCCTGTATGAAGCTTATGGGCAAAGCCTTTGCAGAGTGGCTGGATGGAAAGATCAAGGATGGCTATGAGGTAAGCGAGGTCTATGCGGAGGCGGTTTCAAAAGAAGGAGCCCGCTCTTTACACAGGGGGTTTGGGATGACGCCGATGGAAGATGTTGATGAGGATGGAAGGGGTCATTATTTTGCTGATGATCATTTAGAAGGTTATATTAAAAAATGCGATCCTGCTAGGGGCATCGGATAAAACGCTTTTTATGTTAGCGTGGATTGTGGTATAATCATTTTATAAGCTGATGGGAGATATTTATGAGAGGATATTTTATCACATTTGAAGGACCGGATGGAAGCGGTAAGACAACGATTTCTACAATTGTTGCGCAAAAGCTAAAGGAAATGGGTTATGATGCCATTTATACGAGAGAGCCGGGCGGTATCGATATTGCGGAACAGATCCGTAATGTCATTCTTGATCCGAAGAATACTGCGATGGATGCGAAGACAGAGGCTTTGCTGTATGCGGCGTCACGACGCCAGCATCTGGTAGAAAAAGTGGTTCCTGCCGTAGAAAAGGGACAGATCGTAATATGTGACCGCTTTGTAGATTCTTCTTTAGCTTATCAGGGCTATGCACGTCATCTGGGAATTGAAAATGTATATATGATCAATCAATTTGCGATTGACGGATACTTTCCGGATACGACCATTTTTTTGAATCTTGATTATGAGGATGGATTAAAGCGTATCGAAACAAGAGCTTTTAAGGATCGTTTGGATCTGGAAACCAAGACGTTTCATCAGGAGGTTTCTGAGGGCTATCGGCAGGTGCTTGCTAAGTATCGCCATCGTATGCATGTGGTTGATGCTTCGCAGGATGTTGACAAGGTCGCAGCGGATGCATTGCAAATCGTTTTGAGGACGATCGAAAATGAAAGAAAAGCTTAAAAGAGATCAGCCGGTTGCCTATCGGATCTTGGAAAATGCATTGTTAGGCAAGAGTGCGGCTCATGCTTATCTGTTTTTCGGAGATAAGGGCTGCGGTAAATTGAAGGCAGCTGTTTTGCTGGCACAGAGTCTTTTGTGTGAACATGAAGGCTTTGCCTGTGAAACGTGTGATGTATGCAGACGCGTCGAAGAGAATAATTTTTCAGATATGATCATTGTTGATGGCAGTGAAAAAACGATCAAAAAAGAAGATATCATGCATATACAGGAAGAATTCAATAAAACAGCACTGGAAGCGACGGGAAAGAAGATCTATATCCTGAATCGTGTAGAAAATGCCACTGCTGATGCGATGAATGCGCTTTTGAAGTTTTTGGAGGAACCGGCGAGCGATGTTACGGCGATCCTGATAAGCGAACAGCTGGATAAAGTGTTGCCGACCATCGTATCAAGATGTCAGAAAATACCTTTCCGCAAAGCTTCGATAAAGGATCGTCTTGCGTTTTCAAAGACGTGTGATATGGATGAGCTGGATGCTTACCTGTGTGCGAATCTGACAGCGGACAGCGATGAGATTATGGCACTGAGCGAAGATGAGAATTATCAGGATGCTAAAGCTTGGGCAATGGAGGTCATCGAGCATTTTTATGATGATCCGTATATGACGCTTTTGACGATTCAAAATCAGGCATTTAATGATAAGAAAGGAAATGACCGACTTCAATTTTCTTATTTTAATGAAATATTAACGATTTTTTTTAGAAATGTGCTCATGCAGAAAAGTGAGTGTAGGGATGATACATGGAACGAAATGATGGGCAAGTATTCAAAAAAGCAGTGTATTGAATATTTAAGCATCTGTGTCAGTACGAAAAACCGCTTCAGTAAGTCTGTGAGCGTCAAACTGCTGGCTGATTCGATGCTGATCAGGATGAAGGAGGTAGCAGATGGAGAATAAGGACTTTACACATATAGCGTTTGTAAGCTTTAGTGAATCAAATAAGCTTTATACGTTTGGGACAAATGATGATACGCTGAAGGTTCATGATAAAGTAGTCGTAGAAACCGTCCGTGGACTGGAAGTCGGTACGATCATGAAAGAAAATCAGCTTTTTGAAAATGTATCCAGTGAGCTTGAGATCAAGCCGGTGATCCGTAAAGCGACCGCTAAGGATCTGAAGGATGTTGAGGATAATAAAAAAGCAGCTGAGAAGGCCATGGTGATCTGCGAGGAGGCCATTCAGGCACAGGGGCTGGATATGCATTTGATCGAAGCTGAATATACGCTGGATCGCAGTAAGATCATTTTTGTATATGTCGCAGATGATCGTGTCGATTTCAGAGAGCTTTTAAAGGATCTGGCGACAAAATTCAAATGTCGTATCGAGCTTCGTCAGATCGGTCCGCGCAATAAGGCAAAGATCGTGGGTGGTTTGGGAACCTGTGGTATGGAAACATGCTGTTCAAGGTTTTTGAATGATTTTGATGTCGTATCGATCAATATGGCAAAAAATCAGATGCTGGCATTGAATGTCCAAAAGCTTTCGGGGCAGTGCGGTAAGCTGATGTGCTGTCTTCGTTATGAGGATGCACAGTATAAACAGATGCGTGCCGGTTTACCTAAATTAAATTCACAGATCGAATACAAAGGCAACAAATATCGTGTGACAAGCATGAATGTCCTGTTGAAACAGGCAAAGATAGAAAATAAAGAGGATGTGCAATTTCTGGATTTTTCTGAGCTGTGGCCGGAAATTGACTGGTCAAAGCGATGAATCGTCAAAAAAGCTTTGAAAATGATAAGGCAACGCTTTATTTGGTAGCGACACCGATCGGCAATTTGAGTGAAATGACGCCCAGGGCGATCGAGGTGTTGAAAAGCGTGGATGTGATTGCGGCTGAAGATACGCGAAATACGATGAAGCTGCTCTCTCATTTTGATATCAAAACGAGATGCATGACACATCATATGCATAATGAGTATGAAAGTGCCAGAGGTCTTTTGGCGTTGCTTGAAGAAGGAAAAAATGTTGCCGTTGTCAGCGATGCGGGATATCCGCTTGTCAGTGATCCCGGTCAGGTCGTTGTAAATATGGTCGTAGAGGCCGGGTTTAATGTTGTGCCGATCTCCGGTGCCAATGCGGCCTTGAATGCTCTGGTTGCCAGTGGCCTTTCGGCTCAGCCGTTTATGTTTGTCGGTTTTTTGAAGGCAAATGAGAATGAACGCAGAAAGAGCTGTGAGGAGCTTGCGAAGGTCAAGCAGACATTGATCTTCTATGAGGCTCCGCACCGTATCAAAAAGACGCTGCATACCTTCTTGGAGGTTTTTGGAAATCGCAAGATGTGTCTGGCAAGAGAGATCACGAAGAAGCATGAAGAATTTTTGCGTGGTACGATCAGTGAGATATTAGATATCTGTGATGATCTCAAGGGTGAAATGGTACTTGTGCTTGAAGGATACAAGGAAGATGAAATCAGTGATGATATTCCTTTTTCTGTTTTATATGAAAAGATCCATTGTTATATTCAAAGCGGTTATTCAACCAATGAAGCCATAAAGAAGGTAGCGAAGGATCACGGCTTGTCCAAAAACGAAGTTTATAAGCAATATCACAGCAGCTAGAGCTCATGCTCTGGCTTTTTACTTGTCATGCTTGTCGAAGGAAAAAAGACAGGTTATAATAAAAAAGACCTTATGGAGGATATGATTATGAAAAATACAAACGAAAACAGTCTGGTACAGGTCCTTGTAGGAATCGTGTTGTTAGCGGCAGGTTTATATATGTTGTCACAGCGGGTTTATATACATCATGGCTGGTCTGTGATCCGCTTTGGTTCCTTTAATATTTCATCGGGTCTTGTTACCGTTCCTCTGATCATCGGTATCATCCGGCGTTTTTATGATCCAAAGTCAATGGCAGCAAGGACACTTTTGGCAGTTGGGGTGATCATTATCATCGTTTCGCTATTGATGAGCATGCAAATATCATTCATGCGTATATCCTTATTTGAATATATCCTTATATTTGGCTGTATCGGAGCAGGCTGCGGTTTGCTTCTAAAAAACCTTCTGAAAGCAAAATAGTATCTGCTAACCAGAAGTATTTTTGCTTTGTGAAAAAACAGTAAGATAAGCATTATAATAAAAAAGAAACGATATCGCAAAAAACGATACCGTTTCTTTTTTTGTATGTGAAATGCCAGAAGACTAGCGATAGAATACGATTCCCCAAGCAGAAGTAGAATTACCGGCATTGATGCGTTCTACTTCACGAGAAGTAATCGAATGTTTAACACTTGTGCATTTCTTGTTTGATTTCACAAATTTGATAGCCTTTAATACGTTCTTCATAGTTATATCCTCCTTCATGCCCTTTCAGCTTACACCCATATAATATACTTAAATAATACGGAAATCAAGGGGTTTTTTAAACTTTTTGAAAATATTTTCAATCTGTATTTCCGATAAGATCAAGTGTTTTTCTGGGGCGAACATTGTGTTAAATTTTCAAAAATATTCACATTGTTTCAGAAATTTTCATTGAAATAAAACTTGACATAATGACATGTTTTACATATTATATATATGAACAGATGTTCATATGAGAGGATGTTAATATGGAAATTGAAAAGTGTGAAGTTACTGTTATCCATGAGAATGTAGTCAGGGCAGTAAAGGAACAGATGCCTGATGAAGATAAGTTGGTTGCGACTGCAGAGCTTTTAAAGGTATTTGGTGATCCGACAAGAATCAAGATCATCTGTGCCCTTTTAAAAGCGGAGATGTGCGTGTGTGATCTTTCTGCTTTGTTGGATGTGTCGCAGTCTGCAGTTTCCCATCAGCTCAAAACACTGAAACAGGCGCGCCTTGTGAAGTATCGCAGAGATGGAAAAGTCATCTATTATTCATTGGATGATGAGCATATCGGTAGAATTTTCGAAGCCGGTTATGAACATGTGATGGAGGACTGATTATGGAAAAGAAATATATTCTTGAAGGCTTGGATTGTCCGAATTGTGCGATGAAGATCGAAAAAGCCTTAAATAAAAGAGAAGAAGTCAATAGTGCCAGCGTTAATGCCGCAACCTTGGGATGTACGATTCAATATAAAGATTATTCTGAAGAAATAGAAAGAAAACTGATTCATTTGATCGAAGAGCTGGAAGAGGTTCATGTGGTAGAAAAAAAGGGGCATGCACATCATGAAAAAGCGTGTGGCTGCGAGCATCACCACCACCATCACGAGCATGAGCATCATCATGATCATGATCACGAGTGCAGCATACATGACCACCATGAGCATCATGAAAATATAGTACGTGTCCAGCCTGCGGGAAATGATCTGAAGAAAATTAAGTGGACAATTGAAGGGCTGGACTGTGCCAGCTGTGCTATGAAGGTTGAAGATGCCGTCAATAAAGTGGAAGGTGTCGAATATGCTTCATTGAACTTTACAACAAAGGCCTTGTTGTTTTATATAAAAAAGAATGCGGATGAGAAAATTATAAAAGAGAAAATCAAAAAGGCAATCTTAGATACCGAAGAGGTCCAGATCATTGAGGAAAATGAGAAGAAAGAAAAGAAGAAAAATTATCAGATCTATGTATTAGGAATCGGTACCCTCATATTCCTGTTAAGTCTTGTATTTGACTGGCAGATCGGTGTGATCCTTTCTTATTTCATGATCGGTTACAGCGTTATCGTAAAGGCTTTGAAGAACATTCGCCGCGGTGAAATTTTTGATGAAAACTTCTTGATGATGATCGCAACGATCGGGGCAATCGTTGTCGGTGAATATTTAGAAGCAGTAGCTGTCATGCTGTTTTATCAGGTGGGTGAATATTTTCAAAATAAGGCTGTTGAGCGTTCCAGAAATTCAATTGCCGATCTGATGAACATCAAGGCTGAAATCGCACATCTAAAAACAGGTGACCACATCAGTGATGTAGATCCTGAACAGATCAAGATCAAGGATATCATCGTCGTTCAGCCCGGTGAAAGAATTCCGCTGGATGGCATCGTACGCAAAGGGACATCGGCGTTGGATACAAGTGCTTTGACAGGTGAATCGCTGCCAAGGGAAGTAGCTGTTGAGGATGAAGTGCTTGCAGGCTGCATCAATTTGAATGGTGTCATCGAAGTTGAAGTAACCCATGAGCTTAGCGAATCCACCGTCAGCAGGATTTTGGATATGGTAGAGAATGCTTCCGGTAAGAAAGCAAAAACAGAGCTGAAGATGACTCGTTTCGCAAGGGTATATACTCCGATCGTTGTCATTGCCGCTTTGATTCTGGCAATCGTTCCAAACTTCTTTCCTACACAGATCAGCTGGCAGGAATGGCTGATCCGTGCATGTACCTTCCTTGTCATTTCTTGTCCATGCGCGCTGGTTTTATCTATTCCGCTGGGATATTTTGCCGGAATCGGAAGTGCCAGCAAAAAAGGTATATTGGTAAAGGGTGGCAATTATCTTGAAATTTTAAGTCAGATCGATACGATCGTATTTGATAAAACAGGAACATTGACGAACGGTTCTTTCGAGGTTACGAATATCTATGGTGATGATCCGAAGGAATGTCTGCGTTTAGCGGCCATTGCGGAAAGCTATTCAACACATCCGATCGCCCAATCCATTCAAAAGGAATATGGAAAGGAAATTGATAAAAATGAGCTCGTGCATGTCGAAGAAATTGCCGGACATGGTATAAAAGGAGAATATCAGGGTAAAATATTGCTTGCAGGGAATAAGAAGCTGATGGATCGTTTCCATATCACCTGTCAGGAGCAGGATTCTTATGGTACCCTTGTTTATGTCGCATATGATTCACGATATATCGGTACGATCGAAATCAGGGATACGCTGAAAGCAAATACGAAGGAATCTTTGAAGAGCTTGAAAGAAAAAGGAATCAAGAAACTTGTCATGCTGACAGGAGATCGCAAAAAGACGGCGCAGGCAATTGCCGATGAATGTGGCATTGATGAGGTTCACTATGAACTGTTGCCGACGGATAAGGTAAATGAATTGGAAAAGATCCTGAATGCTTCCTCCGGAAAGGTAGCTTATGTCGGTGATGGCATCAATGATGCTCCGGTCTTGGCGCGCAGTGATTTAGGTATTGCCATGGGCGGACTTGGCAGTGAAGCGGCAGTAGAGGCAAGCGATCTTGTGCTGATGAAGGATGATCTTAGCTCATTAAGTCAGGGAATCGATCTGGCAAGATTTACACAGCGGATCATGAATGAGAATATCATCTTCATCTTGGGCGTTAAAGCAATCATTCTGATATTGAGCATCTTTGGATATGCGAATATGTGGCTGGGCGTATTTGCGGATGTGGGTGTCAGCCTCATCGCTGTCATCAATGCCATGAGAATACTTAAAAAATGATAATGATTATCAAAATAGGTTCTAAAATTGGTTAAAATATAAAATTCTGATTGACAAAATCAAAAGAAAATATTATACTGGAAACGTACAGGACAAAGGTCTACAGAAAGGATGTTAAGATGGAACTAAAAGGATCAAAAACAGAAAAAAACTTAATGACTGCATTTGCTGGTGAATCTCAGGCTAGAAACAAATATACTTTCTATGCTGAAAAAGCAAAAGAACAGGGCTTAGACCAGATCGCAGAATTGTTCTTGGAAACAGCTAGAAATGAACAGGAACATGCAAAGCTTTGGTTTAAGGCATTGCATGATGGTATTCCTCAGACAAATGAAAACCTGAAGGATGCTGCAGCCGGTGAAAACTATGAGTGGACAGATATGTATGCTCAGTTTGCAAAGGAAGCTAAGGAAGAAGGCTTCAATAAGTTAGCTTTCCAGTTTGAAGCAGTTGCAAATATTGAAAAAAGACATGAAGAAAGATATCTTGCATTGCTTGCAAATGTTGAAAACAGCAAGGTATTCAAGAAAGATGAAAAAGTGGTATGGCAGTGTGCTATCTGCGGTTACCGTGTAGAAAGCGAAGTTGCTCCGGGTGTATGTCCGGTATGTGGATATCCTCAGGCAGTATTTGCAAAAGCAAGCGATAACTACTAAGATCAAAAGGCATGAAAAATGCCTTTTTCTTTTATTTTGGCTCATAGATGGGTCTTATGTGGCAAAAGTAGAAAAATTCATTGATTTTTAAGGAGATTTGTGATAATTTTACAGATAATACAAGGAAGAGAGGTACAATTTTATGGCGAAGGTTTTAGAAGGTTTATCTCATACATTTGGTGAATATCTTTTGCTCCCGAATCTGACAACAAAAAAGAATATCGTTGCCAATGTGAGCTTGAAGACACCGCTTGTTAAATTTAAAAAGGGGGAAGAGCCTGCACTTAGCTTGAACATTCCGATGGTCAGTGCGATCATGCAATCTGTCAGTGATGATAAAATGGCTGTTGCTTTGGCGAAAAAGGGCGGCTGTGCATTTATTTACGGATCACAGACAATTGAAGAGCAGGCAGAGATGGTACGCCGAGTAAAAAATTATAAGGCCGGTTTTGTTGTCAGCGATTCAAATATAACACCGGAGAATACGTTGAAAGATGTTTTGGATCTATTGGCTAAAACAGGTCATTCTACGATGGCTGTTACGGAGGATGGAACGCCGAATGGCAAGCTGTTAGGAATCGTTACAAGTCGAGATTACCGGATCACACGCGATCCGTTGGATAAAAAAGTAAAAGATTTCATGACTAAATATCAGGATCTGGTCGTTGGATATGACGGTATTACGCTTACGGAAGCCAATGATCTGATTTGGGAAAAGAAGCTAAACTCTTTGCCGATCGTTGATAAAGATCAGCATTTGAAATATATGGTCTTCAGAAAGGATTATTCAAGCGATAAGGAAAATACAGATGCCTTGTTGGATAGCGAAAAGCGCTATATCGTAGGTGCAGGTATCAATTCAAGAGATTATGCTCAGCGCGTTCCGGCACTTGTTGAGGCAGGTGTGGATGTTGTTTGTATTGATTCAAGCGAAGGTTTTTCTGAATGGCAGTATGATACGATCCAATGGGTCAGAGAACATTATGGGGATTCGGTAAAGATCGGTGCCGGAAATGTCGTCGATGGTGATGGCTTCAGATATTTGGCACAGGCAGGTGCCGATTTTGTAAAGATCGGTATCGGCGGAGGCTCTATCTGCATTACACGTGAGGCCAAGGGTATCGGACGCGGACAGGCTAGTGCCGTTATGGATGTCGCAAATGCCAGAGATGAATATTTTGAGGAAACAGGTATTTATGTACCGATCTGTTCTGATGGCGGTATCGTGCAGGATTATCATATTACCTTGGCTTTGGCGATGGGGGCAGATTTTGTCATGCTGGGCAGATATTTTGCCAGATTTGATGAATCACCGACTGCTAAGGTAAAAACGAGCAAGGGATATATGAAGGAATATTGGGGCGAAGGAAGCAATCGTGCCAGAAACTGGGCGCGTTATGATCTCGGAGGCAAGCAGGAGCTTACCTTTGAAGAGGGTGTTGATTCCTATGTCCCATATGCCGGAAAACTGGATGACGGTGTATCGATCACATTACATAAGATCAAATCAACGATGTGCAACTGCGGTGCCTTGACGATCAAAGAGTTCTATGAAACGGCCCGTTTGACGCTTGTTTCAAACGTTTCGATCCAGGAAGGAAGCGCACATGACGTCGTGCTGAAAGATGATTTTAAATAGTTAAAGAAGTTGTCTTAAAGAAGCCAAAAAAAGGCTTCTTTTTTTGGTTATAATGTAAAATTTATGTAATGTTTATGTTAAATAAATAAAAAAAGTAAGTAATAATGTGGTAAAAAAAATTAATTTCATTTAAAAAAATGAGTTATTATATTAGGTGAAAGGGATTTCACAAGAAAAAAGGAGGCATATAAGTGAAAAAATTTCTTACAATGTTCTGCAGCCTGTGCTTATGCTTAGGTATGGCAACAGGATGCAGCTCGACAACAGATGACACCCCTGCGGATGATACGAATGAAACAGGGGAAATCGACCAGACAACTTTTGAAGAATTGTTGGAAGCTGGCAAGGAAAACGGTAAAAAGGTTACGGTTTATTCCACTCATTCCGTTGTAGTCAGCGCTTGTGAAGCATTCAAAAACAAATTTGATCTGGATGTTGAATTTGAATGTACACAGATCGGGGATACAGATCAGATCACTCAGGTAGCAACTGAGGTTTCGACAGGGGCAGCCGGAGCCGATATCATCTTTATTCAGGATGGTGCTCGTGTTCTTACTGATTTAGTAGACGAAGGATATGTAGTTAACTGGTATAATCAAGAGATCTATGATGCAGTAGGTGAAGAACAGGCAGAACCGTTGCTGGTTTGGGATTACTGTAATAAAGTATTCATTTATAATACTGATAATGTAGCTGAAGATGAAATTAATAATATCTGGTATGTAACGGATGAGAAATATGCCGGAACTGTCATGATGAAGGATCCTTTTACCGAAGGTGTTAATATGGACTTCCTGACAGTAATTACTTCTGATGAAAATGCAGCTTTGCTTGAAGAAGCTTATAAGGAATACTATGGTGAAGATCTTGTATTAGATGATGATTGTCCGAATGCAGGTTATCAGTGGATCAAGATGCTTTATAATAACGGTTTGGTTGTTGGTACTTCTGATGGTGATATGGCACAGTCTATCGGTGCTGAAGGACAGACAAAACCATGGTCAGGTCTGATTACATTGAATAAATATGTAAAGAACTTAGAGATTGGTTATAAGTTAGGATATACTTCTGATGTAACTCCATTTGCAGGATTTATTTATCCGATCTATGGACTGCTGACATCAAATGCCGACAATCCTGAAATGGCAAAAGCATTCCTTTGCTGGCTATATACTGAAGATGGCTGGTTTGGTGATGGTGAAACAACATTGAACGATGGTTCTGTTTATGTTGGTATGACAGGACGTCAGGGTGACTACAGTGCTAATACAAGCCTGGCAGTTGCTGATGGTGACCAGGAATTATCTGTTTGGAAAGATATCCTGATCGTTGAAGATCCTGAATATGCTGCTGAACATCGTGCAGATGTAGAAGATTTTATTAATTTGATCAAGTAGTTTTGAATCATAGAGAAGGGCTGTGGTGATACACTGCTGCCCTTGTCTTTTTTAGAGAGGTAAGATATGAAAAAGAAATTAAATCATTTAAAAACTTTTTTCAGTAAGCCTTATAATGTCCTGTTGCTGATATTTTTAGTAGTATTAGCCTATTTAGTGGTTGTTCCTTTATTTTCTATCGTTAAAGACACGTTTATTGTCCATTCAGCTGAAAAATCACGTGTTCGTCAGGCGGTAGGATCCTTTACGCTTTATCACTGGAATCGGCTTTTTGTTAGTCAGTATAGTAATTCATTGCTGTATGAACCACTCATGCACAGCTTGATATGTGCTGTTTTCTCATGTATCGTATCTGTGCTGATCGGCGGAGGCTTTGCTTGGTTGGTAACTCGTACAGATATGAGATGGAAAAAGGTCATGACGAAATTGTTCATTTTCCCTTATATCATGCCTAGCTGGACATTAGCGCTTGCTTGGAAGAATTTCTTTAAGAATACTGCGGTTGGCGGTGCGATGGGAATCTTTACGGCTGCTACCGGAATTGAAACGGCGAACTGGTTCGCCTATGGAGCATTTCCGATCATTTTGGTGACAGGATTGCATTATGCACCGTTTGCCTATATTCTGATTGGCGGTGTATTAAGAAATATGGATGCCAATCTTGAAGAAGCGGCTGTAATCTTGAAAACAAATCGTTTGCGTATGTTTGCACGCATTACGATCCCGATGGTCATGCCGGCAGTCATGAGTACGATCATCTTGGTATTCTCAAGTGCGATGAGCTCATTTGCCGTACCACAGTTTTTAGGTCTTCCGGTTCGCTATTATGTATTGACGACAGAATTATATGCGGCTTTACAGGGAACGAATCCGGGTGTTGGTTATATCATTGCGATCCTGATGATCATTATCAGCGTTTTGATCATGATCGGTAATCAATTGCTGATCGGTAAGCGTAAATCTTATGCGACGGTTACCGGAAAGAGTGCCAATGTATCCGTGTTCCATCTTAAGAAGGCCCGCAATATCATTTCCCTTCTGGCAGGAGTTGTCGTATTATGTATGTCTGTCATACCGATGATATCATTCATGCTTCAATCAGTGATCATCGTGAAAGGTGATTATTCGCTTGCGAATATGACGTTGGATTTCTGGATCGGCATTTCAAAGGGTGGCAATGATATCATGGATAAAGCCGGTATCCTGATCAACAGTGATGTTTGGAAAACACTTTTCAATAGTATCAAATTATCAGCGATCGTAGCTGTCGGTGCCGGAACTTTCGGCTTCCTTGCAGGATATTCGATCGTAAGAAGAAGAGGAAGCAAGCTGAGCCGTATTGTTGAGAATCTTACATTTATTCCATACCTGATTCCATCAATGGCATTTGCAGCTATCTATCTGTCAATGTTCTCCCAGAGCCACGGTATCATTCCTTCATTGTATGGAACATTTGCAATCCTGGCTTTGATCGGTACGGTGAAGTATTTACCGATGGCTTCCAGATCAGGTGTCAATTCGATGCTGCAGCTTTCTCCGGAAATCGAAGAAGCCGGTATCATCCAAGGTATTCCATGGATCAAGCGTATGACCCGTATCATCGTTCCTATTGAAAAGTCAACGATCGTTTCGGGATATCTATTGCCATTTGTTTCAAGTATGCGTGAACTAAGCTTATATGTTATCTTAGTTACAGCAAATAATCGTGTGCTGACGACACTCTTGTTCATGTATGATGAAAAAGGATGGGATCAGTATTCCAATGCAATCAATCTTTTGATTATATTTGTTGTACTGCTTGTCAACTTTGGTGTTGAAAAGCTGACGGGTGCGTCAATCGAAAAAGGAGTAGGAGGAAGTAACTAATATGCCAACGATACGATTAGAGAATATCACAAAGAAATTCGGAAAAGATTCGATTGCTGTCAATCAGATGGATCTGGAAATCAAAGACGGTGAATTTGTTTCTTTATTAGGACCGAGTGGCTGTGGAAAAACAACGACGCTGCGTATGATCGCCGGTTTGGAAACGCCGACAGAGGGTGAAATCTATATTGATGGTGAACTGGTTTTTTCAGAAGAAAAAGGTGTCAATCTTTCACCGGATAAAAGAAATGTCGGTTTCTTGTTTCAAAATTATGCCTTATGGCCACATATGACCGTATATAAGAATATTTCATTCGGTCTTGAAAATATGAAATGGGAAAAAGCTAAAATCGATGCCCGTGTCAATGAAATCTGCGAAACGATGCGTATCAAAGAATATATGAATCGTTATCCTGCTGAGCTTTCCGGAGGTCAGCAGCAACGTGTTGCTATCGCAAGAACCTTAGCCCCGAATCCCAGAATTTTATTGATGGATGAACCATTGTCAAATTTGGATGCTAAGCTGCGTAATGATATGCGTGCAGAATTGAAACGTTTGCATATGACAACAAAGGCAACCTTTGTTTATGTTACCCATGATCAATCAGAAGCCATGACCTTAAGCTCTAAGGTATGTCTAATGAAAGAGGGCGTTGTTCAACAGTATTGTCCGCCATTGGAATTGTATGGCGAACCGGCAAATCTCTTCTGTGCAGACTTTATGGGTAATCCTTCCATGAATTTTATCCAGTGTCATGGAAAAGCACATGAAAAGGGTATTGATTTAAATTGCAAGCATTTTGCGGTACGTTTTACACCGAATCATCCGGTTGATTTAAGTGACGGTGAATATGTCTTAGGTATTCGTCCGGAATTTGTCGTCGTAGATGAGAAAGGTTCTATTGAAGGAAGAGTTATTTCATCATTGCCAAGTGGTATGGAAACGACACTTTCATTAGCTGTGAATGATGTGACATTCTCGGCTGTTGCCTTTGGAAGCATTGACTTTGCGATGGATTCGATCATTCATTTTGGTTTTTCAGGGGATCGCTATGTATTGTTTGATGCTAAATCAACAAAGATGATCACGTTGGGTTCACTGGAAGTATTGAGCGTATAATGAATACAACTGCCGATTCACTTTTTTGGAAATGGACATTAAGATTTATGGATATCATCCTGATGGGAACGCTTTGGCTTCTCACCAGCCTGCCTATTATTACGATCGGTGCCAGCAGCACGACCTTGAATATGTTAATGGGCAGGTATGTTACAGGGATAAAAGTAAATATTCTTAAGGACTATTTTCATGAATTTAAAAAGTGCTTCAAAAAAGCAACGATTATCTGGCTGATACATCTTGTGGTGTTTTTATTGCTTGCTCTCGATCTGATTTATTACTGGACAGGCAGTTCAACCTTTGATGCATTGGGAGCAGCTGTATTGGCCACATTATCAACGTTGATCGTATTTGAGTTTAATATGGTATTCATCATACTGTCCAGAAAACCTCATGCTAAGCTGAAAGAAATCATTTCAGAAGCTTTTGACTTATCCATGACATGTTTTCTGCAGGCTTTGTGCATTGCTATTTTAACGATTGGTCTTCCTATTTCCGCTTTCTTTTTGCTGCCGGAGTTTCTTGTCATGATGCCGGGAATCATCTGTTATCTCAATTGGCAGATATTACCTAAGATGTTTGAGAAATATATGGTGAAAAAGACGGATAGAGAATATCATAAAAAACAAATTTCTAAATAAACAGGCAATGGAGTTTTGATTCATTGCCTGTTTCATGTATAATGAAGAGGGTGATCATATGGAAAGAATAACAAAAAAGAATGAAACAGGAATTGAAGTAAATAATATAGAAGAAGCCTTGGAAAGACTTTCGTTGTTTGAAGATTTTTATTTTGATCTCATTCATCAGCAAGAAGAAATCAGCAGGCAGATGAAAGAAATGCAGGAGAATGCACAGACAAGGCAGTACCGCTATCGTGAGATCAGTGCCCAAAAAGTTACGAATAATGTGATCATCAATATCTTAAAAAAATATGGAATAAAATAAGAGGAAATGATATGTGCGGAAGATATTTTATAAAGCTCGATGATTCAGAAATTGCCAGAAAAATTAAAGAAAGTCTGAAAGAAACCCAGTCATTTGAATATGCCACAAATGAGATCTTTCCTTCACAAAATGCCATCGTACTGGTGCCTAAGAAAGAAAGAATCGATGCGACTGTAAAGAAATGGGGTATTTCCGGCCGTTCACTTTTGATCAATGCACGCATAGAAACCTTACATGAACGTATTACTTATAAAAGGATCCTTCATAACCGGTGTGCTGTTATCGCTAATGGATTTTATGAGTGGAATCATAAGAAAAAGATCTATATTACGAAAGAAAATGAGCCCTATATTTACTTTGCAGGTCTTTATAATGAAAATAATGAATTTGTGATCATTACCGGTGAATCAGAAAACCAGATGAAACAGATTCATTCAAGGACGCCGATCATCATGAATGAGCAGAAGATGATGGATTATCTTCATTTTAAAGATATGCCTTCAATCGATAATGAAAATTTGCATTTTGAATTATGTGAATAGAGAAATCTATTCATTTTTTTAGAGGGATAAGCATAAATTTAGCTGAGGTGAATATGAATCCGCAGCTATTTAAAATAACAACAAGCCGTTTAAGGATCTTTCATGAAAAAGTTAAAAAAACAGAAGGTGTCATTGATTTCACATTAGGTGATGCTCATGAAAATGTGAATGAGGATATCAAAGAAGCTGCCATACGGTCGCTTGATCATAATGAAACTCATTATAGTGAAAGTCAGGGCTTGTATGAGCTTAGAGAGCTTTTGTGCTTAAAAGAAATGTTTTATGATATACAGGAAATCTGTATTACGAGTGGTGCTACCCAAGGTCTTTTTGAAGTCATGATGACCTTGTTTGAAAAAGGTGATGGTTTGCTTGTAGGGATTCCTGCCTATCCTTCTTATATATCGTTGTGCATGTTGTTTGATCTTGATCTGCAAACATTTATATTTGATGATGAATTTCAGATCAGTGAAGATTTCCTTCGGGCTGCCATAAAGGAAAATACAAAAGCACTGCTGATCAATCATCCTCATAATCCAAGTGGCAGCGTGCTCAATCAAAAATCAATCCAGATCCTTCATAAAATATGCAAGGAATATGATTTGCTGCTGATATGGGATGCGACCTATTTTGAATGTGGTTCTTATCCTACCTTATATCATCCCCAATTACATGAAAGTATCATTCAAATTCATAGCTTTTCAAAAAGCTCGCTCATGTGTGGTTTCCGTGTGGGTTATATTTGTGCTCCTTTAAATAAAATGAAAGAAATCGTGAAGCTTCATCAGCTGATACAAAGCTGTCTGCCGGTTTTTACCCAGAAAAGTGCCCTGACTGCCTTACATTCTCCTTTTGTAAGTTATGATGAGCAGAAAAGATACATTTTCCGGAGATTGATAGATATGGGTATCAATGTTGTTGAAACAGAAGGTCCTTATTATATCTTTTTTTCAATCAAACCTTTTCATTTGTCAAGTGAAGAATTTGCGTACCGTATGCTTGAAGAGGTACAGATAGCTGTATTACCCGGGAAATATTTCTATTATGAACATCATATCCGGATGTCCTGCTGCATAGACTTAGAAAAATGTAAAGAAGGATGTGATCGCTTGGAAGCGTTTGTGAGAAAGTTATGAAGATTTATGAGGCCAATGGGAATCGTTTTATCTTAGGAAGTGAAGAGATCGATGTCGTTCAAATGTGTGGGAAGTATGCATGTGATGGGTATTTAAAAATATTTTCACATCGTATGAGCATTTATAATGCCGATGGCAGTGAGGCTTTGTTATGTGTCAATGGGCTGCATTGTTTTGCACATTATCTCTATGATGAAAGTGAGAAGTATGATGTGTTTGCCCTTGTGGTTCAAAATGAGATCTATAAGTGTGAGATCCTTCAAAAAGAACCGTTCATAAGTGTTGTGACGGTCAAGATTCCGAATATTTATCGTAATTTTGTCGATGTTGGAAATGAGCATATGATTCTTTTAGATGAAGATATGGAAAACGCCGCCCAGTTATGCAAACGATTTGATTGTAATATTTCTTATGTTCGTATCTTAAGTCAAAGCTGTATCGAAGTAAGGACATATGAGCGGGGGGTCGGGTTTACATTATCGTGTGGCAGCGGCAATATTGCCAGCAGCTATTATTGTTATGTGAATGGATTATGCGATTCACAGGTCAATATCTTAAATGAAGGAGGCGTGTGTTTTGTGGACATGAGTGATGAAATTGAAATGAAAGTGATGAGCCGTTTCGTACAAGAGATATGAATATCATTCAAAAGATCAAGAAAAATAAGAAAAAGACATTTGTCAGAGTTTATCTTAATGAAAAGATTCATGGTCTGAAAAGCTATGCCCATACGGCTGTCGGTGAATGGGAAAGCATCAAAAAGCTGCTGATGGAAAATGATATTGATGATTATCATGTGGAAACGATTTGTGTGAACAGTGCATTATCACTTTTAGATATAAAAGAGATCAATGCCCGTATTGAATATGGGGCAGTCATACGGGAAGGTGTCGTGATCGGTAAAGAAGCTGTCATCCTGATGGGAGCCATCATTAATACAGGCTGTATCATCGGTGAAAGAACGATGATCGATATGGGGGCTGTTTTAGGTGGCGGGACTATCGTCAGGGAAAATTGCCATATCGGTGCCAATGCAGTTCTTGCAGGAACGATTGAACCTTATTGTGAACAGCCGGTCGTTATCGAGAGAAATTGTTTTGTCGGTGCAGGAGCAATAATTTTGGAAGGAGTGCATATCGGCGAGAATACGGTCATAGGAGCCAATGCGGTCGTTACAAAAGATATTCCCGCAAACTGTGTGGCAGCAGGAGTGCCGGCACGAATCATAACGGAAAATCGAAAATATGAAAATCTTACAGAAAATGATTTAAGAGGAATTTGAGAGAACGGGGAAACTTGTTCTTTTTATTTGAAATGCGGTGTTAAATTGTTCTGCGGACATTGTTTTTATGCTTAAAATCAAGTAAAATAAAAGAGATATAAAAGAGGGTGGGAGTATATGTTAAATCGATATTCAAGAAAAGAAATGCGTGACATCTGGAGCGAAGAAAGCAAATTTAATGCTTGGCTGAAGGTGGAAATCTTGGCCTGTGAAGCGTGGTCAGAGTTAGGTGAGATTCCAAAGGAAGATGTGGAAAAGCTTTGGAAGAATGCAAAGTTTGATATTGACCGGATTTATGAGATCGAACAGCAGACAAGACATGACGTCGTAGCGTTTACCCGCTGTGTTTCAGAATCGCTGGGTGATGAAAAGAAGTGGGTGCATTACGGTCTGACTAGCACGGATGTCGTTGATACGGCTTATGGTTATTTATACAAGAAGGCCGATAAGATCCTGTTGGAAGATATTGAACGTTTTATGGAGATCTTAAAGAAGAAAGCTCTTCAATATAAGATGACGCCGATGATCGGAAGAACTCATGGCGTACATGCGGAAATTACTTCTTTTGGATTGGTATTCGCTTTGTGGTATGAAGAAATGAAACGTAATTTAAAACGCTTTAAGGCTGCCTGTGAAGACATCGAAGCGGGCAAGATCTCAGGAGCGGTAGGAACTTTTGCGAACACACCGCCATTTGTACAGGACTATGTGTGTGAAAAGTTAGGTATCCAGTCAGCGAAGATCTCTACACAGACGCTGCAAAGAGATCGTCATGCGGAATATTTCGCAACACTGGCATTAATTGGTACATCACTTGAAAAAATGGCTACGGAAATCAGACATCTTCAGCGTACCGAAGTGCGTGAAGTGGAAGAACATTTCAATCCCGGTCAAAAAGGAAGCAGTGCCATGCCGCATAAGCGGAATCCGATCGGTTCAGAAAACATTTGCGGATGTTCAAGAGTATTAAGAGGCTATATGATGACTGCTTATGAAGATGTACCGCTGTGGCATGAAAGAGATATTTCCCACTCTTCGGCAGAAAGAATCATTGCTCCGGATGCAACGGAACTTTTGGATTATATGTTGAACCGCTTTGGTAATATCTTAGATAACCTGACGGTATTTGAAGATAATATGAAGGCGAATATCAATAAGACTTATGGTGTGATCTATTCACAAAGATTTATGTTAAAGCTGATCGAAAAAGGCTTCTCAAGAGAAAAGGCATATGATCTTGTACAGCCCAATGCGATGAAAGCATGGAATGAGAAGATCAGCTTTAAGGAATTGATGGAGAATAATCCGGAAGTAACCGCTCAATTGAGTCAGGAAGAAATTGATGATTGCTTTAACCCGATGCATCATTTAAAAAATGTAGATACGATATTTAAAAGAGTCGGCATTGAATAATTGAATCAGATAAAGGGAAGAGGAGGTAAAATGGCAAAGACAGATTTAGAGATCGCTCAGGAAGCAGAGATGCTTCCTATTCAGGAAGTAGCGAAAAAAGTAGGTATTGAGGAAGATGACCTTGAATATTATGGAAAATACAAGGCCAAGCTTTCTTTAGATCTTTTTAAAAAGAACAAGGATAAAAAAGAGGGGAAGCTGATTTTAGTTACTGCTATCAACCCAACTAAGGCCGGTGAAGGTAAATCAACGACAACGGTTGGTTTAGGTGATGGATTGAATCGTCTTGGCAAGAAGACGGTGATTGCCTTACGTGAACCTTCTTTAGGACCTGTATTCGGTTTAAAGGGCGGTGCTGCCGGAGGCGGTTATGCCCAGGTCGTACCGATGGAAGATCTAAACTTACACTTTACAGGAGATATGCATGCCATAACGACCTGCAACAACCTGATCAGTGCTTGTCTGGATAACCATATCTATCAGGGAAATGAATTAAACATCGATCCTGAAAGAGTGACATGGAAAAGATGCTTGGATATGAATGACCGTACCCTGCGTCAGATTGAAATCGGTCTTGGTGCGAAGACCAATGGTATTGAAAGAAAAGACGGTTTCAACATTACGGTTGCCAGTGAAGTCATGGCCGTGCTGTGCCTTTCCAGTTCACTTATGGATCTTAAAGAAAGACTTGGCAAGATGCTGGTTGCTTATAATTATGATGGTGAGCCTGTCTATGTCAAAGATTTAAAAATTGAAGGTGCTTTGGCTTTGGTCATGAAAGATGCGATCAAACCGAATCTGGTACAGACGCTTGAAAATAATCCGGCGATCGTTCATGGCGGACCGTTTGCGAATATTGCTCATGGCTGCAACTCGCTTTTAGCGACGAAGCTGGCTTTAAAGCTTGGGGATTATGTTGTTACCGAGGCAGGTTTCGGTGCTGATTTAGGAGCTGAAAAATTCCTTGATATCAAGTGCCGCTTTGGTCATCTGAAACCAAATGCCGTTGTCATCGTTGCAACGATACGTGCCTTAAAACAGCATGGCGGTGTGGAATTTGATCATCTGAAGGAAGAGAATGTGGAAGCGATGCTGGAAGGATGTGCGAACCTTGCGAAACATATTGATACGATCCGGCAGTTCAACCTGCCTTATATCGTAGCGATCAATGAATTTGCCAGTGATACACCAAAAGAAATCGAAGCTCTTGAAAACTGGTGCAAAGAAAATAACCATCCGATGTCTTTATCACAGGTATGGGCAAAAGGCGGCGAAGGTGCTTTGGACTTAGCTCAGAAAGTGGCGGATATCTGTGAACAGGACAATGATTTTGCGCCAATCTATGATGTTGATGCTTCCATTGAATCCAAGATCGAAACAATAGCCCAAAAGGTATATGGTGCCAAGGATGTTGTCTTTGCGGAAGAAGCACAGAAGCAGATACAGATCTATAATGAGCTGGGCTGGGATAAGATGCCGATATGTATGGCCAAGTGTCAGACTTCATTGAGTGATAACGCAAAAATCTATGGCGCACCTAAAGATTTTACGATTACTGTCAGGGAGCTTCGTCCATCAATCGGTGCCGGCTTCATCGTTGCGCTGACCGGTAATGTGATGACGATGCCGGGACTTCCGAAACATCCGGCAGCACTTGATATGGACATTGATGAAGAGGGGCATATTGTCGGATTGTTCTAATCAGACCCGTTATCTTACGGGTCTTTTTTCTATATGAAATGGAAGAAAATACCATATTGAAAAAAATATGCGAGTGGCATAAGATAATTATAGATAATAAAGGAGAATCTTATGATTTTTTTAAAAGCTTTTCGTTTATTGCCAGAGATGTCAGAATATTGGATGATATGTCAGAAGAAAAATATCTTTAATAGCCTCTATCCTTTGAAAATATTCCCTGAAAAAGAATTGGAGGATATTGATTTTGATACGATAACGATCTTTTGTGGCGGAAACGGGTCCGGTAAGACAACTCTTTTAAATATCATCGCAGATAAATTAGAAGCATCAAGAAAAAATAAAATAGAATTAGGTGAATTATTTGATCAATATGTAGCACAATGCAGCTATGAGTTTTTTCATAAGGAAATATGCAGTGAGATCAAATTTATCGCCAGTGACGATGTATTTGACTATTTGTTGGATCTCAGAGCTATCAATGCAAGGGTCAATCGCAGAAAAGATGAATTATCAGAGGAATATCTCAATTCAAAATATGATGTAAATATTGATGAAACACTGGAACAGTATGAAATTCTAAAAAGAAAGAGCGATGCCAGAAGAATGACACAATCCAAATATATACGTTCACGTCTTGTCAATAATAATCTCATCCAGCAGTCAAACGGTGAATCCGCCATTGATTTCTGGCAGAAGGAAATACAGGAAAATGCTGTTTATTTGATCGATGAGCCGGAAAATAGTCTGTCAGCAGAGAATCAGTTAAAGCTTAAACACTATATTGAAGAATCTGCCCGTTTTTATGACTGTCAGTTTATCATATCGACGCATTCACCGTTTTTATTAAGCTTGGATCATGCGAAGATATATGATCTGGATGCTGTGCCGGCCAGGCCAAGGAAGTGGACAGAATTGCCTAATGTCAGAGCATATTATCAATTTTTCAAAGAAAAGGAAAAAGAATTCATGGCAGCTGATTCTCACGAAGAATAAGTAACAATTATAATCATAGCTTGATATACAAACGTGTCCACTTAAAACGGACACGTTTGGTATTTTAAAAATGTCCACCAAATCAAGACAGATTTTGGTATTTTCATATTAAAATTAAAAAAATATAATGATAGTGAAGAAAGGAGTACCTATATGGGATTGAACGAAAGACAAATTCTGATCCTTCGTTATCTTCTATTAAAAAATGAAGCTGTTAATTATAGTGAACTATCCATGCATTGTGGCTGTTCATCGAAAACGATCCAGCGTGATATTAAAAAAATAGAAGAAGCCGGCAAGGAATTAGATTTTGAAATCAAACGGAATGGTCAAGGCATCCTGCTTGAATGTGATTCAGAGGCGCGAAATCGATTAGATGAATTGGTATTCAGCAGTGATTCTTATAGGAGCAATGATTCTGTAGAAGACAGAAGAAACCGGATCTATCTGGATCTTTTACTCAATTCTCCGAATCCGACCAGCATTCGTTCTCTCTCAGAAAAGTATTTTGTCGGAAGCAGTTCGATCGTGAATGATCTCTCTGCCGTGGAGCAGCGGGCTCAAACTAACGGACTGACCATGAAAAGAACCCGAGAAGGTACTTATCTTCAAGGAAATGAGCTCTTGATTCGTAACGAGGTCGCCTATTTATTAAATGAGATTCAAGTAGGCATTGCAGATGTGAAAACAGCACAGAGCCGGTTGAATAAAGAAACACGGATGGTACTGGAAGGAATCTATGGAAGTGAGAATCTGGCAAGTGTCGAACAGTGTGTTTCATCTATTGAAGAAGAGATCGATGTGATACTCAGTGATACGTATTATGTCAATATTGTGACCCATATTCTAATTGCGATGGAACGCATGAAAAATAAAAGGTTTATCAATGAAAGCAATGTTATCTCTGAAAAGGATCGCAATGATGTCATCTTCCATAAGATCAAAAAATGTATAACCGACTTTTCAAATCAGACAGGCATCCGCTTCCCTGAAAATGAGATCGATTATATTTATACGCATTTCATGGGATGTGGTGTGGGTGAGCTGCCTAGCCGCGAAGTGATCGCCCAGACGCTTCAGGCATCGAATCGGGAAGTGCTAAGCTTTTGTAATGAGCTTATACAAAACATGGAGAAAGAAACATCTTATTCTTTCGCTAATGATTCAAATCTTTTTTATTCATTACTGTTACACGTAAATTCAATGATAACACGAATCAAATATAATGTTCGCATTATCTGTTTATTGAAAGAAAAAACGATCATGCAATATCCGCAGATGTATGCGACCGTGAAGCAGGTAACACTGGAATTAAAGAAAAAGTATTTCAAGGAAGGTTTTATATCTGATGATGAAATCTGTTATCTCTGTCTGTATTTTCAATTAGCATTGGAAGATAGAAAATCCCCTCGAAAAGTACTGCTGATCTGTTCAACAGGTGTGGGAACTTCTCATATCCTGAAGAAAAGAGTACAAAAGATCTTTCCTGATTTGGAAATTACAGATGTGATCTCATTGAAACAGTTAGAGAAGAAAGATCTATCTGATATTGATTTAATCATTACAACGGTAAATATTACAAAAGAAATACAATGTCCGTCAGTCTTGGTTTCAGTGCTCATGGATCAGAGGGATATTGATGAAGTTAAAAAAGCGATTATGATCGAGAAAAGGTGAGGGAATGTTAGATATTAAGGAAGTTTTATTTGATGAAAATGTTTGTCTGAATCTCAATGCAACGACCAAAGATGAAGTAATTTCAGAAATGACAGAGATGCTGTATCGAAATCAAGTAATTGAGGATCAGAAGACATTTATTAAAGAAATATATGATCGTGAGAGTGAAGGGATCACAGGTATCGGTGATGGTATTGCGATTCCTCATGGCCGTTCAAAAACGGTGAA
>NZ_CALVGS010000015.1 GCF_944327115.1 uncultured Traorella sp. | reverse complement strand
ATAAGCGGTATCATATCTTTTATTCAAATAATTATCCATACCAATACTATAATTCATATTTTTCTTTAAAACATTAGGTATATCCTGTGTTCTTTTCATTTCTAAAAGCTTTTCAGCTTCTTCCTGTGCTAAAGAATCATCGGTGTTTCGATAAATGCCATAAATACTTAATCTACATTTAATCTGCCAGTAATAATTTTGTTGCTCTTTAAACATATTTAAACTTTCTTTAAATAATTCTAACGCTTTAAGGAAATAGCATTCATATTTATTATAAAAAGCCAGTTGATATTTCATCATCGGATGATTTTCAAATTTCTGAATATATAAGATAATCTTATCTGCTAACATATAACTTCCTATAAAATCATTATTTGAACGAAACATTAGATCTAAAAGTAATATCTTTAATTCATCTTCTATGATATCTGTTTTAATCATGACTAGACAATCATTGACTTCTTCTAAACGCATATACGTATTCTTTCGGTAATAATTAAACAGATACTCAAATACATGCATATATTCATGAAAGATAGCGGAATCTTTATAAGGTGCAAGTTCTTGAATCATTTCATGATACAACTCATCAAAATGATCTTCTTCATAATATTCAAAGACATGTACTAAACGTATCAAATAATCACTGAGCCATTCTTCAAAATGTTCTTTTCTATGAAAGTTCATTCCAAAATAATTAAGATAATTGAAATAAAATTCATCATTTTTGATTACTTTACCTTTGGTCGCATAATGAAAAGTAGAATAAGCGGATAATTCTTCTATTTCTATTTCTTTGATACTTTTCCCTTTACTGATACGATAATAATTAAAAAGTTTCCCCAATCTTTTCTTTTCTGTTTCAGTTAATAACATTCTATCCCTACTTTCCATTTTATATGATTATACAGCAATGATTTTTTACTGGCAACTTTCCTATTTTCAATATCGTATTGTATTTTAATCCATCAAATCATGCACATCTTATTGATAGTTTTCATTCATATCTTTTATAATGATGACATGGGAAACATGCATTATGAAAAGAAAGTTATCGGAAAGCTTATAAAGTATTATCGATTAAAAAAGAATATCCATAGGATCGAAATCATTCAAATTTCAAATAATAAACAGATTTGTTCCTTAAAGACACTCAGAAAAATTGAAGAAGGGATCGTTGTAAGTGATCATTATTATGATTATCTTGCTGTTGGACTGAATCTGCATTTTTGTCTTGAAGAAAAGGATCTGATGCAGCTTATGCATTATCGTGGACGATTGATTTCTTCTTTGAATGTTTTTTCAAGATCTTTGATGGAAGAGCTTCTTCATGAAATAAGCAGTTGTCTTTATTTATTGAATAATGTCATTTATTTTAAAGAAATGCTGGGTCTGTTTCATGATATCCTGGATTATCATTTAAATGAAAAGCTGCCATCTCGTTCAACGATTGATTTATATTGTGCGCTAAAGGATATGGTCCGGCGGGAAGATCAAAAGCTGATTTATTATTTTTTGTATCAGATATGTCATGTGGCTCCTTATTTAGACCGTAAACAGATTGAAAAAAGCTGCCTTTCTTTTTGTCCTGATCCTTTATTTATCAAAAATCAACTGCTTTATATCAGTCAGTGTTTTTCACTTTTTAAGGCTTATGAGAAGATCAAACAGCTTTATGTCCAGATAGAAAACCGGATCACAGATTATCAAAAGATCACTTTTTATAATGTTATGGCTATGATGCAGTTAAATATGAATGATATTGAATCTGCTTATAAAATGATCAGCAGGATCACCACGCTTCTTGAATCAAATCATGATTATCCGGGCCAGCTTCTTTTTAGCCTGCATATGCGGGCGGCCATTATCTGTTACGCCATGAAACAATATGAGCAAGCCATTCAACATGCCCTTATATGTTATTTTTCTTCTCATGAACATCTCAATTATAATTATTTACTTTTATTCAGTGCTCTTGAGAAAACAAATAAGCATGTTCTCCTAAAAAAGATTCTACAAGAAGCAAAAGCTTTTCATTTTCATAACGATATCGTATTCAAGGTCTTTCAATATTATCAGATCAAACACCTGCATTCTTTTTCAAGTGTTCAAAAGCATCGTTTGCTTACAGATCTGATCTTGAGTAAGCTGATGATACTTTGTAGTTATTGTGATCTTTATCAGGAAATACTCACTGAGGAGATGATGGCTCACGCAGCTCATACCCGTGATTATAAAAATCTTTATATCTTTCTTCAACATAGTTCCTATTAATCATAAAAGATCAGGATAAACAATAACAATTGATGTAAGAGCGCATGATTTAATTTTTTATACATATGGGCAAAGTATCTGGTACTATGTCCATATTTATTTTTTATTTCATATAAAGAATGTTTATTCATATGCTTCCTCCTTCATAAAGCGATCCTCTGCATGCTTTTTCTTATATGCCCCAGCATTCAGGTGAACAAATGACACGCGGCTGATTTGTCCTCTCTTCTTCACAAGCATATTTCCATTGTTTCTTTTCATCCTTATCGCAGCAGCAGACAGCATCACCTTTATTTTCTGCTGCCTGAATGTTTGCACAGCACATCATGAATGATAAAGCACTTAATACAAAAGTTCGTTTTCTCATTATTTCCCTCCTTTCTTAATATTTTACACGAAAATTATATTTAAAAAGCGTTTTTTCCGATTTTCGTCAAAAAGTTGCATGAGTGGGACGGTGTGCATGGATTTGGTCAGATTTCACGCTTTTTCAATATTATAATCCTGTTTTAATGAATATGTTATTCATCTATCGGGAATAATAGAATTTATAATAGAAACAGGTGATGTTATGATTCGACAATTAAGTGAATTTTTAATGGCAGAGTGCCGTAAGCAAGGTCTTACAAACCAAGCGCTGGCAGAACGCTGCAACAATCAGATCAGTGCCGATTACATTGGCAAGATCAAAAATAAAGTACCTAAAACGGTCAGTATTGATATTCTGAATATCTTAGCTGTCGGTCTTGGTATGACTTTGAAACAGCTTTTAGAAGAAGCCGGTATCATTGATACTTTAGATCATTATACGTTAAATAATATTGAAGCTGATAAATTTATCGAACAGCTTTCTGATTATATTTCACCTTTTGTGAATGTAAAAGAAATGAGTGCTGCACAGAGAATTGAATTAGCTAACTATATCTATGATAATATCCGTATGGTTTCTTATAAATATAAATAAACATGGTATCAAATGATGAAAAGAGGATCATTGGTCTGCTGATTGGTCATTACCGCCGGAAAAAGCATATTTCACGGAATGAGCTGTTATCAACGTCCAATGATTCTTTATGTTCACCTAAAACACTTATACGAATTGAAAATGGTCATATTCCTAAAAGAAATCAGTTTTATATATCATTATGTCAATCTCTTGATGTCAGCTATCCCTTTGAAGAAAAGCTTTTATATAAATTAGATAATTACCGGCAAAAGCTGGTTCATGCAATCCTTGAGGGTTCCAAGGGAAACATGGAAATCTTATTGGAAAAGATAGATGAGGATTTCACTCATCATATTTTATATGTCAGTGAAAGAGCATGGCTATATCAAAGCATTTTGACCTTACTTTTATATGATCAAGTGCCAAGTCAGGAAAAGATGGATGTTTTTTATTGTTTAAAGGATGTTCTCTTAGAAGAAGAGCGCAAGCTTTTATTTTTCCTTTTCATGCATCCGAAGATAAGAAAGAATGTAGATAGATCACTGATTCATGAAAGTCTTGTCTATGAACATGAGCCTCTTTTCTTTGATTTTCACCTTTCTCATATCATTTCTGTTTCATCCTTGCTTTACAGCCATCATCAGCTTCAAAAGATCCTAAATAAAAAAGAAGAGCTTACAGATTTACAGAAAATATTGCTTTTCAGACGTATTGCTGAAATTGAAGCAAGCGGTAATGATATCGTTTTAGCGTATAAGACGATGAAAAATTGTCTGTATCTTCTTCACCGGGATATCTGTGATCCTTTAAGGGCTTCTATTTATATAGATTGTGCTTTATTCGCTTATCAATCCAATGATACAGATGCCTGTATCCATTATCTTTTTGAGGTGGTTTCTATCAATCTGTCGCTTTTGAAAGAAGCGTGGCTTTTATTGCTGCATGTATTGGAGAAAAGCAATCAAAAGGAATTGCTGATGCATTATTTATTTGATATGAATTTGACGGATGAACAGGATGAAAGGGGGAAAGCTGTTTTGTCTTATTTCCGGTTGAAATATGATACGATGGATACCCATGATGCGGATAGAGAAAAATATATCTGTCAGAAATTAAAGGTATTGGGTGAACATAAGGTTTATAAAAAGATCCTGTTGGAAGAACTGATGGGGATCGTAGCGGTTACTTCCCATTATAAATTTATATATCGTTTCATGACTAAATAAACCAAAAATTACCACATTAAAACTATGTTTCTCTTGTGTAAGCATGAGGCTTTTTTGATAGAATGAACATGAAATATTGGATATGGAGGTAATTATGGAAATATTAAGTGCAAAAATACACCCAAAGAAAGATCGTCCAGTCAAAGTGCTGCAGTTTGGAGAAGGAAACTTCCTGCGTGCCTTTATTGACTGGTTTATTCAGGAGATGAATGATAAAGCTGATTTTAATGGGGATGTCTGTGTCGTACAGCCATTGGATTTTGGCCGTGTTGAAGAGCTTAGAAAGCAGGATGGCTTATATACATTGCTTCTGGAAGGTGTCAGCAATGGTGAAGTGGTTCATCATAAACAGGTAATCGATGTTTTAAGTGACTTCATCAATCCTTATCAGGAGTATGAGCGTTATCTGGATTATGCGAAAAGCAGTGATCTGAAGATCATTCTTTCAAATACAACGGAAGCCGGTATTGCCTATGATCCAACTGATACGGATGAAACAAAGACTTCACCGACATATCCGGGAAAACTTTTGACTTTCTTGAAGAAACGATATGATTTCTTTGATGGTTCTAAGGAAGCCGGTTTGTATATCCTGCCATGTGAACTGATTGATCACAATGGTACTACATTAAAGGAATATCTGAATAAGCTTTCCCATGATCGTCATTACAGTGAAGCATTTATTACATGGCTGAATGAAGCTAACCTGTTCTACAACACTCTTGTAGACCGTATCGTTCCGGGTTATCCAAAGGATCAGATCGAGCGTTTGCAGAAAGAGGATGGCTATATTGACAACAATGTAGTGAAGGGTGAAATTTTCCATTTGTGGGTCATTGAAGGTGATCCTGCGATTAAGAAGGTATTGCCGTTTGAAAAAACAAATTTAAATATTCTGGTGACAGATGATGTACGTCCTTATAAGGAAAGAAAGGTCAAGATCTTAAATGGATCCCATACCTGCATGGTACCGATTGCTTATCAGTATGGTGTCCGTGCCGTGAATGAAATGATGAATGATGAATATCTGAAGAATTGGCTTTTTGCTTTCTTAAAAGAAGAGGTCTGGCCGACGATTGATCTGCCTCAAAGTGAAAAGGAACAGTTTACAAACGATGTGATGGAGCGTTTCATGAATCCGACGATCTATCATGAATTATTGACGATTTCATTGAATTCCATGACAAAGTATAAGACACGTGTGCTGCCAAGTGCCATCGGTTATTATGAACAGACTGGTAAGCTGCCGAAGCGTTCACTCTTCTCATTGGCTTCTTTGTTTGTGATGTATTCATTAAAGAAAGAGGATGGAAGCTCTTTGGTGATGGATGATCCGGCATTTATTGAGATGTGGGCACGTTTATGGAAGCAGCCTGATGTTGATGCCCTGGTGAATGAGGTCATGATGATGAAAGATCACTGGGAATATGATTTTACACAGATGAAAGGAAGTCTTGACTATGTGAGCCAGTGTGTGAAGGACATATTGGCTTTGGGTATGAAAGCAGCCCTTGTCAAGCATTTTGGATAAATATGAAAACATTACATATCAATGATAAGGACAATGTGCTGATAGCTCTTGAAAAGGGGCAGAAGCATGATGTCGTCAATGGTTTTGAGCTGTTAGATGATATTGATGCAGGGCATAAGATTGCCTTGCGTGATATTCAGGAAAATGAAGATATCATTAAATACGGTGAATCGATCGGTCATGCAACACGCCTGATCCATCAGGGAGAAAAGGTTCATTCTCACAACATGAAGACGAATCTTTCCGGTCTTAAAGAATATGTCTATACACCGGTTACCTTCGAGAAGCATACGGTCAAGACAACTCGTGAATTAAAGGCTTATCGCCGAAGCAATGGTAAGGTAGGCATTCGTAATGAGCTGTGGGTCATCGTAACGGTTGGCTGTGTGAATTCAATTGCCAGAAATATTTTGGAGAATTTCAAAAGCCGTCATGATTTAAGTGATATTGATGGTATTTATACTTTTGAGCACCCTTATGGATGTTCACAAATGGGAAATGATCAGGAAAATACGATCAAGATCTTACGTGATATCGTCATGCATCCTAATGCCGGCGGTGTTCTTGTGTTAGGTTTAGGTTGTGAAAATAACCAGTTGAAGCCTTTCTATGATTCCCTTGTCGATATTGATTCAAAGCGTATTCGTTATATGAATTGTCAAGATGTCGAAGATGAGGTCAAGGAAGCAAATATCATCTTAGATGAGATTTATGAAGAGATGCGTCATGATGTTCGTGAAAAGGTTGATTTCAAAGATATTACCTTCGGTTTGAAATGTGGCGGAAGCGATGGCTTCTCAGGCATTACTGCCAATCCATTGGTTGGACGTTTCTCAGATAAGATGCTGACATTAGGAGCAAATTCGATCCTTAGCGAGGTTCCGGAAATGTTTGGTGCTGAGCATATTTTGATGAATCGTGCCGATTCTAAAGAAACCTTTGAGAAGATCGTCAATCTGATCAATGGCTATAAAGAATATTTTATGAGCTATAATCAGGTAGTATATGAAAATCCATCACCGGGTAATAAAGCCGGTGGAATTACGACGCTTGAGGAAAAATCCTTAGGATGTATCCAAAAAGCCGGTACAAGTCCTATTGCCGATGTCTTGGATTATGGAGAAATGCGTAAGAAAGCCGGAGTATCTTTGTTGTATGGACCGGGAAATGATATGGTCAGCGTAACTGCAATGGCTGCTTCCGGTGCACAGCTGGTATTATTTACAACAGGCAGAGGTACACCTTTTGGCGGTTTTGTACCGACGGTCAAGATTTCTACGAATACTGCCTTATTTAAGAAAAAACCGCAGTGGATCGATTTTAATGCCGGTGTTCTTCTTGAGAATCATACGCTGGATGAAGTCAGTGATAAGCTGATGGATAAGATCATTGATATCATCAATGGTGAAAGATGCCAGAATGAAATCCATAACTGTCGTGAAATTGCGATATTTAAACAGGGAGTGACGTTATAAATGGAAGTCTTATTGATGAGCATCATCGTTGCGTTGCTGGTCGTATATGGATTTAAGGCATATCGTCTTTATCCGACCTATAAGAATAGCATCTTTCAAGATCTCATGCCGAGCTTTCTGGAGTATTTTTACCGGGTGACCATCCGTAAGGATGCTTCAACAAGTTCATTTTTGAAAGATAAGCTTGGAACGCATCGCATGACATTTACGACCTTGCAGAATAACGATCACAAGATCACAAGCCGTTTTGTTATCATTCTTTATAATAAGGGCATTGCTTTGATCAGCTATCTTGATCCTAAAGGAGCTCTTTCAGGTCAGACAAATGATAAGCATTGGTTCATTCGCCGTGAAAAGCAAACCGTTAAAATTGCCAACCCTAAGATTGAGAGTGATAAATATGCGATTTTGTTAAAGAAGAAGTATCCGGGTCTGCCACTCACACAGTATGTTGCAGTAGGAAATGAGTGTGATATTTCTAAGATCAAATGTGATTTCATCGTTTGTCACAACAATGAGATCATTCGTCATCTTTTAGAAGCCGGCACACCTTATGTTGAGGATGAAAAGATCATCGAAGCTTTTAATTCCGCAAATAAAAACGCATAGCAATATGCCATACGTTACTTTGGAGAGCTAAAAAAAGCTCTCTTTTTTTAGCTAAACTTCTTTTATAATAGAAAAACAGCCTTCCGGCTGTTATCTCTGTACTCTTCCGCTGGCATCTCCATTTGCAAGCGTTAAAACTTCACTTTCACTGACAAGGTTGAAGTCACCTGGTATCGTATGCTTTAAGGCACTTGCCGCTACCGCAAACTCTAAGGCTTCGCCCTGTGTCTTCATGGTCAATAATCCATGGATCAATCCACCGGAGAAGCTATCTCCGCCGCCTACACGGTCAACGATCGGATTTATATCATAGTGCTTTGACTGATAGAATTCGTTTCCATCATAGATCAATGCGCTCCATCCGTTATGTGAAGCACTATGGCTTTCACGCAGCGTCGTACATACTTTTTCAAATCCGAATGCTTCTTTCATCTGGGCAAAGATCTTCTTATATCCTTCTAAATCCAGTTTACCGCTGGCTACATCGGTTCCTTCCGGCTTAAATCCTAAACAAAGCTCAGCATCCTCTTCATTTCCGATACAGATATCAACATATTGCATCAGATCTTTCATGACCTTCTGTGCCTGTTCAGGTGTCCATAGCTTTTTACGATAATTCAGATCGCAGGAAACCTTTACATGATGACGTTTGGCAGCCTTGCAGGCTTCCTTTGTCAATTCGGCAGCTTTTTCACTGATGGCCGGTGTAATACCTGAGAAATGGAACCAGTCAGCACCTTCCATGATTGCATCAAAATCAAATTCTCCAACGTCTGCCTTGGCAATCGCACTGTCTGCACGGTCATAAATGACCTTGCTTGGACGCATAGAAGCACCGCTTTCCAAATAATAGATACCGATCCTTTCACCGCCACGTACGATATAATCTGTATGAACACCGTATTTACGTAATGCATTTACAGCCGACTGTCCGATTTCATGCGTCGGTAATTTTGTTACAAAATAAGCATCATGACCATAATTTGCTAATGATACAGCAACATTTGCCTCGCCTCCGCCATAGCATACATCAAAAGAATCGCATTGTACGAAACGTGTACGCTCCGGTGAAGAAAGACGCAGCATGATCTCACCTAAAGTAATAATTTTCATATTTTCTCCTATTTCTTCATTAAATGAATCTTAAATCCACCGATTTCTTTTTCAAAATAAATGACTTTTAATGAATGATCCTCGTTATATGCCTTAGAGCTTTCATCAAAAGCATAACCCAAGCTTTCATAATAGCGAACAGCTCTTTCCACACTGTTGACCTTATAAGCAATATGACCATGTGTTCCCACCTGATTCTTCATGACTTCGATCGTCTTTCCGGCAAAGCATGATTTTGAATGAGGTTCTGTTTCACACTGCAACAATCCTGCAAATGCACCTGCGACATCTTCAGCACTCGTTTCATCGGCATTCACACCTACATGTGCCAGTTCAAGTCCCAGCATCGTCTTAACAGCATTTTGTGTCAATTCTTTGATACGATCAAAATTACCTTCTTTAATCGCCTTAGCATCAACCATCCAAGTACCGCCGCAGGCAACGATACGATCATAATCTAAGTATTCGACAATATTGCTTTCCTTAATACCGCCTGTTGGCATAAAGTTTACATTGACATAAGGTGCTGCCAGGGCTTTGATCATCTTCAAACCACCCAGTGGTTCTGCCGGGAAGAATTTCACCGTTGTCAGTCCGAATGACAAAGCAACTTCAATATCACTGGCATTCGCACATCCCGGTATGACAGGCACGTTTTTTTCAATGCAGTAGCGAACGATTTCCGGATTCAATCCCGGAGAAACGATAAATTTCGCACCTGCTTCCAAAGCATCATCAACCTGCTGCTTTGTCAATACCGTTCCGGCTCCAAGAAGCATCTGCGGCAATTCCTTATTCATGATCTGCATTGCTTTTTTCGCATGCTCTGTTCTGAAGGTTACCTCAGCTACCGGAAGACCTCCTTCACAAAGAGCCTTTCCCAATGGAAGAGCATCTTCAACACGATCGATCTTGATGACCGGTACGATTCCGATACGACTGATCTTATCTAATATCTCGTTCATGTTTCCTCCTATTTTTCCGGCCAGATCTTGCAATTAGGATCTAACAGCCATTCATGCTCCTTCACATTTTCAGCTCCGGTCCAAGGATTATCATCAAAATGACGGATGATCCAGAAATAATACATCGCATATCCCGGTGCCGTTACCTGCGGATGAGGTAATTTTTCAGTTACACAGATATAGCTGTAATCTTTTACCTGATAAACATTATCGCCATAGAAGCTGGCACCAAATCCTTCAGGGCGGTTAAAACGGTAATAATAAAGCTCCGGCTGATCATGTAAGTGAGGAATAAATGTAGACCATTTGCCCGGATAATTGACCGTTTCCCCAAAAGCCATATTACTTAATGGATTGATCGAATAATCTACCATCGTTCTTACATTTCGTGTAGCACAGTCATTCCACTGTCCGGCACCACGATCAACAACAACTACATTTTCTTTTGTAAATAAAGTACTTGCAAATTCTTTTTCATTTTCTGTCATAAATAACAGATATTCACTATCCGTATCAGCACTTACTTCAACATGGACTCCTTTGCATACATGAAGTCCGACAGGTGCATCATCGAATACGTTACCACGTTCGATCGTTGCGCTCTTTCCTTCATAATTCAAAGTAAGCTTTCCTTCCTGTAAAACGATCAAGGTTTCCTTTTCACTGTCCTCGTACGTCTTTTTTTCACCTTTCTTTTGTCTTACCAGATAAGAATAAAGCATCATTCCCGGATAAAGATCAGAACGATTCGTTAATTCAACCGTTGTTTTATCTTTTATATAATTCATCATAATCTATGATCCTTCCTTTCATATCCATTATATCTTTTTTTTTCATTTTGTACTAATAAAATAAGAACATGTAATGTGGTAATTTTTTATATATTATGTTTGAATATCCAAAAATTTACCACAATTATTTTTCTTTTAATTTTCTCTCAAAACATCAACTTTTACTCTATAATAAAAACGAAACATTTAGGTGTAAAAGCCTCGTTTTAATAAAACGGCTGAATCTTCCTCCCCTTCAAACATTCAGCCGTTTTAGTTTTTCCTTGATGAATGAAAATATTCAAGATATAATACATAATAGTATTGTTAACATTATAAATACTTTTATTAAAGATGAAAGGAGATAGTATGCCAATCTCAATCAAAGAACTCATTACGTATATTGCCGCTTTCGCCGGTATCGCGATCGTATGTATCGTCAGAGTACGCTTTTCAAAAAGACAGCTGAAAACACCTGACAATGCTTATACGCCTGATGAAAAAAAGCTTTTATATACAGGCTACGCTATTTTGGCAGTAGCACTCATACTTGCCTGTATCCCTGTCTATTAAAAAAACTTCAATGTTGCGCATTGAAGTTTTTATTTAAATAAATCCGTTGATAAGTATCGCTCCCCTGTATCCGGCAGTAAAACAACGATATTTTTTCCTTTGTTTTCTTCTTTTTCCTGTAATTTTTTTGCTTCAAAATAAGCAGCTCCGGAAGATATACCGCATAAGATGCCATATTTCTGTGCCAGCTCATTCGCACCGCTGTAAGCTTCTTCACCACTTACGGTATCAACCTTATCAACGACGCTTTGATCTAAATTTTTAGGAATAAAGCCTGCTCCGATTCCCTGAATCTTATGCTTTCCGGCTTCACCTGTCGTAATCACTGCACTCTCCAATGGCTCTACACCAATAATTTCAACATCTTTCTTATGTTCTTTCAAATATCGGCCGACACCACTGATCGTACCACCTGTACCGATGCCCGCTACAAAGATATCAATTTGTGCATCTGTATCATCTAAGTGCTCATTTGCTGTCGGTTCATAATGCGCCAGTGGATTATCACTAGTTTCAAACTGTTGAGGATTTAATGAATTGCTGATGTCATCGTGAAGGTGCATTGCTTTCGCAATAGCTCCCTT
>NZ_CALVGS010000014.1 GCF_944327115.1 uncultured Traorella sp. | reverse complement strand
TTGCTTCTTTAATACTTAATTTATCCATTTGATCCTTATATTTATCAATAAATGCTCTTACCCAATCAGGATTTGTTTTAGAATAATCTCTTAAAGCCCAGCCAATAGCTTTGTTGATAAAAAATTCGTCACTGCCAAAATTATTCACTAGGATCTTTTCTAATAACTCTGTGTGCGTCTTTTCTTTTCTACATAACTGATGATCGATCGCAATTCTTCTTATCCAAAAATCATCATCTTTAGACCATTCTATCATCAAAGTATCCACTCTCTGATCTCTTAATCCGATTTCCCCGATCACGCGATCCAAACAGTCAATCGTATCCCACCATTGTTTGGTTTGCGCATATTTTTTGATTTTCGGAATATCCTCATACGTCAAAAAATCATTCATCGCAATTAAATAGTCACAGACAACATACTGAAATTCTCTATGTTCATCTTCATAACATTGATCAAGAAACTCCCAGTCTATTTTTTTCTGTTTCTTTTCTTCTTTGATAATATCTTTATATAGAGCTTTTCGTTTTGGCGTAGGTAATCCATAGAAGATAAATAGATTTCTCATATATTTAGACATCGAACTTGCATTTTCTTTATCTTCCATTGATTCAAATCTTTGTTTTATCTCACCATATTTATTCATGACACACCTCTATAACTTTTCCTTATTATACCATGACCCTGTCACCTTGTCTTTTTTATTCGAAATATGAAACAATAAAAAAGGCCAGGAATGGATCCTAACCCTTATTCTATAATTTCTCCATCTGTCGATATCGTTACGACCTGCCATGGAATCATCTTGCCGCTGTTTTTTAATGCTTCGATCACTGCATGTTCAATCCCACCGCAGCATGGCACTTCCATACGTACCACTGTTACGCTTTTGATATCATTATTTTGAATGATGGCCGTTAACTTTTTTGAATAATCAACATCATCTAATTTTGGACAACCGATGAGCGTGATATGATTTCTCATGAACTTCTGATGAAAATTGCCATAGGCATAAGCTGAACAATCAGCCGCTACTAAAAGGCGGGCATCTTTGAAATAAGGAGCATTGATCGGTGCCAGTTTGATCTGAACCGGCCAGTTTCTTAATTCTCCTATGATTTCTTCATGGTTGACAGATGGTGCTTTATGAACCGGTCCACGATGAATGGCTTTTGGCTGTGATCCCGGACAGGAGCATTGTTTTGATGCTAATACTGCTGCTTCATTATATGCCGGAGCTTCACGCATTTCAAAGCTGATCGCATTCTGTGGACAGGCAGGTAAGCAATCACCCAGACCATCACAATAGTCTTCACGCATCAGTCTTGCTTTCCCATCAACTAAATCAATAGCTCCCTCGTGACAGGCTTCTACACATATACCGCAGCCGTCACACTTTTCTTCATCAATCTTGATAATCTTTCTTAGCATATCATTACCTCCATGATCATTTTATATGATATGATGATGAAAATATGTTGTAATTACAACGAAAGGGAGTTTTTATGAATTTAAATGAATGCCTGTTATTTAAAGATCTGTCTGCCCAACAGATCACAACCCTTCTTCATGATCTTCATGCCTATGAAAGATCCTATTCAAAAAATCATATCCTTGCCCATCCTCTTGATCATACCGATAAATTCGGTGTCGTATTAAAAGGAAAGCTGCATCTTATCCGCACCGATCACAACGGCAACCAGATCCTTTTAAGTGAAATCAATGAAAATGAACTCTTTATGGAAACCTTTGCCCTTGCCCATGAGCCTCTTCATGTCAGTGTCATCACCCAAAGTGAGTGTAAGATCTTATGGATCCCGATCCGCCATCTCTTTTCAAATCAGATCGATAAAAGCTTCTTGATCCATCTTACAAATATCATGGCTCAGAAAAATTTGTTTTTGTCGCAAAGAGTCAATCACTTATCCAAAAGAAAAGCCGAAGAAAAGATCCTTTCTTTTCTTCATGACTGTCAATTAAAAAATCAATCTTCTTCTTTTACGATTCCTTTTACACGTCAACAGATGGCCGATTATTTAGGTATGGATCGCAGTGCGCTTTCCTTTGTCCTGACAAAGCTGAAAAAGAAAAAGATTCTTGATTTTCACAAGAATCATTTTATCTTATATTAGCTGATGGCTGCTTCGAGTGCGATCTTCATCATGCTCGTAAAGCTTGTCTGTCTTTCTTCAGCTGTTGTTTCCTTATGAGTCACAAAAGAATCGCTGACCGTGATCAGACAGGCTGCATGCTTGCCTAATACCTTCGCATTGTGGAAAAGCGCAAAGCTTTCCATTTCCACGACATCACAGCCATGGTTTTTATAGAAATCATCCGTACTGTCATCTTCATGATAGAAAACATCGCTTGAATGAATTCTTCCTAAAACCAAAGGAATATCCAGTTTCTTTGCGGCATCGATGATCTTCTGATTCAACTGCAGACTTGGTGTCTGAATATCGGATTCATCGCCGTTCTGCACCTTGGCATACGTCGTTTCGCTCCAGCAGTCTTTTGCCAGAACGGTGTCAAATAAATCTAATTTTGGTGAATAAGCACCTGCTGTACCGATACGGATAATATTCTCAACATCATAGAATTTATATAATTCATAAGAATAAATACCGATGCTTGGCATACCCATACCACTGCCCATAACAGATACTTTATGACCCTTATAAGTACCCGTATAACCAAACATATTGCGTACAGAGTTAAACTGCACAGGATTTTCTAAAAAGTTTTCCGCAATAAATTTAGCCCTCAGCGGATCTCCGGGCATCAGAACTGTTTTCGCAATTTCACCTGGTTTTGCGCTATTGTGTGGTGTTGACATTGTTTGTCCTCCTCCTTAAATACCATCTTCATTATACCTTTTTTTTATAAAAAATGATATACTTGAAGCATGAAAAGATTAGAAAGAATCAAAGAAGATATTTTCAAGCTTTATGATACGATTGAAAATGACATGAATCGACAATTATGCCGCAATCATCATTTACATGTTTATCATGAAATGGAAAAACTCAGTAATGATGAATGTCTTTATATTGCTGCCCTGCTCCATGATATCGGCACCTATTTAGGATTTAGAGGGAAACATGCCTTGACGAGTGCGAAGTTTGCGAAAGAGTTTTTGGAAAAGTATGATTGTTTCAGCGCAGAAGAATTAGATCTGATCTATGAGGTGATCGCTTTACACAGCAATAAGGATCAGGTTGATTTTTATGAAGCTGAGCTTTTGAAACAAGCGGATATGAAAGCTCATCACTTAGAAGATTTCTTTTGATATGTATGACAGCAAAAGCTGTCATTTTTTTAAGAGATCAAAGTCCCATTTTCCTTTAAATACGAAAGAATCAATTTCCCTGATTTCTTTCATTTTCTTTACATGCTTTTCTTTCGCACACTTTTTCATGATCTCGATCATTTCCTCAGGAGTGATGATTCCTTTAAACAGATAGATCGAATAAGAACCCGGAATGATATTGATCTCATTCATCATCAAATGATCGCTATATAGAAAATCAAAGCGAACGACCCCACTGCATTCAAAATCAATAAAGCTTTTTCTCGCAAGCTTTTGAATCTCTTGAACAAGTGCTTCTTCTATTTCGGCAGGGCAACTACGTGTTGCCGGTTTTTGTTTCACAAGTGAACCGCCATATTTATCACTATAAGAATAGTAATCATGATCGATATGAATTTCTTCAATGTTTGAAAGAATCTGTTCATGTTCATTACCAATGACCGCAATATTAAATTCCCTTACATTCTCCAGTTTTTTCTCAACGATCAGCTTATGATCAAAAGCAAAGGATTCACAGATCAAGCGGTCCATTCTCTCATCATCATAGACACAATTAATACCGATCGAGCTGCCGCCTTTTGCCGGTTTCACGATCCACGGCTTCACTAGCGGAATCTCTTTTAAAAGACCTAAATTATTTAAGATCGTATCTTTATGGATCACAACTCCCTCATTATGAGGTACGTGAAATACCTGAAACATTCTTCGCATGAGATCTTTATCCATAAAAACAGCACATGCAGCTAATGAGCTTTGCGCATACGGAAGATCTAAAAGTTCGAATAATCCTTGAATGCTTCCGTCTTCACCACTCACCCCATGCATCAAAGGAAATGCCATATCAATGCCAATCTTTTTGTTCCAAGCCTTTTTTACCTTTAAATAAACATCCTGATGTTTCTTCTCAAAGGTTACTTCCTTACATAAACGCAGATTTACATCGGCATAGAAATCGAAATCATACAGACATTCTCCGATATAAAAACGATTTTCCTTACTTGTATAAACTAAAATAACCTCATCTTCTTTAAAATATTTGACCATCTGTAAAGCAGAAAGAATCGAAATTTCATGTTCTGTCGAGCTTCCGCCATAAACAAGTGCAATCTTCATAGAAACCTCCTACAATAACCTATGCCTTTTTTTCTGAAGCGTTCATCAAAACTTCAGGTATATCATTCTCAATGAGCATCGTATCCCCTTCCTCGATCATCGTCCTCATCAAGATCAAAGCATCCTTCATCGTTGCACAATAAGCCACATTTTCCATATCATAGCCGGCTTCCTTTAAACCGGTAACGATATCACTGCATTCACCAACAAGCACGATTTTCTCACAAAATGCCATCTGTGTGCCAAATACCTGGCTGTAATAGCCATGAAGCTCGCCCAGATCAATAAAGCCCGGCGTCACAAGCAAATGCCTTCCCGGCATCATTTTAAGCACCTCAAGTGAAATACGGGCACTTTCAGGATTTGAATTATAAGCATTATCAATACACATCCCTTTATAAAAAGGTTTTAGTTCCATACGATGTTCAATCGGCTTGGCACAAGCGATCGCCATCTGAATCAAAACAGGATCCACTTTCAAATAATACCCTACACCAATCGCAAACAAACAATTCAAAATATTGTGTTCACCTAAAAGTATTGTGGAAAAATGAACAAGATGATCCCCTAACATCACATCAAACTGACTCCCTAAATGATCACAGACAAGATGGATGGCCTTAAGCTGGGCAGCACTATGAAGTCCCACACGGGTCACTTCACATACCAGATTCATTTCCTGCTCATGAAGATAAAAGTTATCAAAATTAAAAAAGCCCATTCCCTGCTCCGGCAAAGACTCCAGCAGCTTCATCTTTTCATGAAGGATATTCTCGATCGATTTAAAAGTAGAAAGATGCTGAGGCCCTACAGCTGATACGATACCGATCACAGGCTCTACAAAAGTACATAGATCCTCAATTTCATGCATATGATCTGCACCCATTTCACAAATAAAAACCTCTTGATCACTCATTTCTTCCAATATCGTCTTCGTAATACCCATCTCATTATTATAAGAAGCCCTTGTCTTTAAACATAAATATTTCATCGACAACACATCATAAACAAGATTCTTGATACTAGTTTTCCCATAACTGCCCGTAATACCAATCTTAATTCCCTCAAACCGGTCACATTTTTTCTTTGCCTTCAATACATAACTTTTTCGAATTGAAGTTTCAATCGGATCTGTGATCCAAATATACAGATAAAAGACAAAATGATGAAAGATCATCATAAACAGCATCAACAACTGATTCAATATCTCCCAAAGCACCAAAGATAAACAAAAAAAGGTGATATCCAAAATAATGATCAACGCAAATAAACGCATGATCCTTTTCGTAATCTTTAACTTTTCCTGATATACCTTCGTATTTTTAATGGCTGCAGGCAACATCATCAAGATCACCAAATAATACAATATGGCAATATCATACGCTTCAAGCAAGATAACGATACCCGACAATAGAATCATCCCTATCAGATCCTTGATTGTCAGATCCATCGTATCTAAATAACGATCCTTTTGATAATGAATCTTTTGAAAAAAACAGATATCATCAATACTTAACAAATTCCAATAAATAAGAACCGCTATCATTGATCAAGTCCCTCCAAAAACTGCTTCACGATGAAACAAAAACGCGCATACTCCTGATAATAAGCAAAATGATCGCCACCCTTAAATACGATAAGAGTACTCTGCGACATCAGCTCATGCATCCTCTTTCCCATCCATAAAGGTGTTTCCTTATCGTATTCACCCCATATAAGCAAAACAGGCACCATGATTTCCTTCATGACCTCACTCAGATCCTGATTCACCGCATCCACCAAAACTTTCCTTAAAAAGACAGAAGCCTTTTCATAATCATAACTGCCTTTCATATGAAATCCCTTATGATGAAGAAAAATACGAAGTTTTCTTTTTAGCGATAAGGGGGCACGGATGCCTGCTGCCCCTGTCAGAACCATCGCTTTAACAGGATACTTGGATGCATAAGCGATCGCTACTCTGGCACCAAAAGAATGTGCGATAAAGATCGGATCATAAACATCCTTCGATATAAGAAACGTATGCAATGCATCGACATAATCTTCAAATTGATGATAATCCTCAATTTCATCACTTTTCCCAAAACCAAATAAATCTAAATTAATACATTTATAATCATGTGACAGTAAAGCTGCATGCGGATTCATCAGCTGCATAGAAGCTCCCCATCCATGAAGAAATACAAGGGGCTGTTGATGGCCCGTAATAAGTGAATTGATATTCAATAGATCCCTCCACTACCATAATATGAAAAAAAGAGAAATTCATTTCTGAACTTCTCTTTTTTATCAATACTTAATTTTCATATTCAGCTATCTGCTTCCACAAATAAATTAACTGCATCATATACCTGAGCTCTTTCAGTTATTATGATTTTTGGATAATTAAAGCAATTTTATATCAACTAAAACTATTTTCTTTTCATTCAAAGAATTTGTTTGATTCGACAAATTTATACTGCAAATGTATAATTAAATAGCATCAGCAGATTATCCACCTATTTTTGATAGCTGAATGAGTTATCCGAAAGAAACTAATAGATTAATCATTAAAAAATCGAATAACATTGAAATCTTTTTCAAAAGCATACCTTTTTAAAAGTGGGGATCTATTCTCTACCATAAAATTTCCAATCTGTTCTTGTCCTTTATATTTTGATAAAAGTAAGGTATTTGGTAAATTTAAATATTCCCCTAATTATTCACGGAAGCAAATTTGTAATGAAAAACATATAAATCATGTCTATTTTACAGGTCAAAAAAAGTTATCCACCATCAAACTGTAAATGAATGCAGCTAAAAACGTGTAGTTTGTACACTACACTCATTTATATTTAAAATCAAATTGTCAAATCTGTAATTTTTGATAGTATCTTAAAAATTCTGTTTTATATCTATAGGCACTACTGAAGGATAAACTTATCTTTCTTGCATGCCGTACTACTTTTACCGCTATTTTCTGATACTTGCATCTAAATGAATTCATTCGCATTTGAAGGTCTTTGCCTTCCAGTATAGTAAGTCTGAAAAGATGATAGATGTTATAACACAATGATGATATCATAAATTGAAAACAGTTTTTTTCAAAGTCATGATGCCCCACATTACTCCCATTAAAGTCGTCTTTCAATTCTTTTGTGAAATTCTCTGAGTTTCCTCTTTCTTCATAAAAATCACAGATTTCTTTACATGACCTATTCATATCATTTGTAATAATGCAGTAGATGACTGGAAACATTGTGAGCTGTTTATCTTCTGCCGGAAATATCTTATAGATATATCTACATGGTGTTGATAAGTTTTGAAGCGAATATTCTATTTCTCCATAATAGGGGCAGTTATTCGTATAATTTAAATAGTTAATTCCTTTGTCTTCTAACTGATCAATGATCATGTTTTGAATCTTTTCATAGTTTTTGGCTCTAATATAGTACTGAATACCTTCATGATGCATATAATCCATGAATTCAGCGTTATAGAATGCACTATCACCTCTCATCGAAATAGGTTTATCTTTTCTATCAAGATGTGCCAGTACTTCCTTTAATTCATTGATAAAGCCATTCGATGAATATGCTGATCCTGTTCTGAAATTAGAACTTAGTAATAATTTAGTATTGTATTCATTGATCATCATTGGATGATATCCATTCACTCCATAATGGAAAATATATGCAGATGCTTCCTGATGGCCATGAGTTTCTGTTTTTGTCGAATCGACATCAAGAATGATGTTACCAGCATGTTTATTGACATATTCGCAGCCAAGTTTTTGAATATATTCTTTAATCGCCATATTTGTTTTAATATCAACTCGATCAAAGAATCTGGATAAAGTAGGCTGTGAACAGGCATCGAAGCATTGAGATAAAAGCGGATCATCAATGAGCGCTAATTGATCTGCCTGATTGAAATAGCCTAATAGATTACGCAAAATAATTTGACTAGTAATATCAGAATTAGAATATTTAGGCATTCTTCTGGTATCGCTAAAAGGAATTGAATTTAAAGAAGATAGAAGATTATATTTCTTTAAAAATGATAGAAGTAAAATACTGCCGCCATCGCAGGAAATATTCCCACCGTTAAAATTTATGTTGTCAAAAATGTTTTTAGATAGTATCATATAGGTGCTCCTTGTATTATGGATTGAATACCTATATTATACAGGAGCTTTTATTGTATATAAAGAAAAAAACTATTCACCCAATGGGTGAATAGAAAAAGAATAAATAAAACCAGAAAACAGCCATGAAATAAGGATATTTCATGATTGTGTTATATTATGATGAATAATTAAGGTATTCTTCTTTTGCAGTAAAAACAACTATCTTATGAACATTAGCAGTAGATAATAGTCTAATATCATCTGCTGTAATTCCATCACGGTCGGTTGCTATAACGTAAATCTTATCCTTTATAATACGTTTTCTTCTTTCATACCATTTACTTTTTGCCTGTTCAAATGATTTATAATGCTGAAAATATAAAGTAATTTCACTGGAACCATTTCCAATCCTTCCTACAGGATAATCTCTGTTACTTGCCAATTCAATGATATCCTGAGAAAGATAATAATCTAAATTTATTACGAATTTATAGAAATCTTTTGGATACATCCATAAATTTATGGTTGGTGAATTAAACTTTAATCCAAGCCAATGATATAATACTCCTCCAACACAATTCGGAGCCAAAATTGTAATATCTCCATTATGATAATTTTTTTGAATCCAAATACATCTTATTTTGTTATATAATTTACTAATTATCATTACGAATTACTCCTATAAAAATAAGAACTTATCAATTAATACTCTCAATATTTCTAATATTATTAGAACAACCAATATTTGAATAATTATTGAATACTTAGTATCTCAATAGTCGGATAAAATATGGCGAATATAAATGACTGAAAATAAGATTCAAATCATTATTTTATGATACTAATTGTTTTCGATAAAACTTTATGAATAATTACTTTATTGACATATAAAAATATTACACAACCAAAAATTAAGTTAAAAACGTGAAAGAAGATATTGTTTAAATAACTTGTAATAAAAAAATATAGATAAACTAAGCTATATACCAAAGTGTCTTTATTAAATTTTAATTTATAATGTTGTCGTATATCTATAAACCTAATAATAAATAATGTAATATAAGCAACCGCTGTAGATATCGAGGCGGCATATAAACCAATTTGATGTACAAGTGCGATATGAACAACAATGTTAGTAACAGCTGCTATAACTGTTGTCTTTCCATTTTTATCTGATTCTTTTCTAGCAACATAAATACCACCAATAAATTGAGACAACATTGAAAAAATAATAGCAGTCACTAGAATTGGTACCTGATAATATCCGTTAAAATATTCTTCAGAAAACAAGAAATCAAAAAACCAATAATTAATGCCTATCATAACTAAACAAATTGAAACAACTATATGCACCATATTATTCATTATTTTGCTATAATATAAATCTCTATCATCATCATTCATTGATTCAGTCGCATTTTGTTGCCATGAATAATGGAAAACATTAAATAGCGTTTGTGCAAGATTAGGCACTTTATTAGATACAGCATAAACAGCATTTGCTGACGTCCCTAAAAAGAAAGATATAATTGATCTATCTGATACACCAACTATCCACCATGATACAGAATTTGGAATCATAGGCAAAGAATACCTTAACAGACTCTTCACACAAGTCTTACTAATAGATTTAATAGCAAAGTAACTAAATAGCTTTGCCTTTAAAGCCATTAAAATAATTGATATGATATCGCCACATGCGTAAGATAAAAAAATACCAGCCAATCCGTACTGCAGAATATAAACAAAAATGATTACAGAAACTGACATAGCAATAACAAAAACAATATTGCTAAGAGTATATGTATTTAACTGTTTAAATCCTCGAAGTGACATCATACATAAATTAAATAATATTTCTGTTATTAAATATAGTCCTACAGAACTAATAACCACAACGTTATCAGGAAATATGATGTATAAAATAAAACAAGCAATTAAGGTTATTATTATACCAATAAAGTCTATAAAAAAAGTAGAGGAAAAGATGGTTTTTTTTGATAAATCATCCTCCTCATCTAAAAGATATCTAAAAATAGCCTCTCCAGAAGACAATGTAACAATAGGTACTAATAATGAAATATAAGATAAAATAAGATCATAGGTTCCAAAATCCGAAGATGATAACCATCTAGCAATTAAAGGCGTAATGAAAAACATGATCCCTTTAGTGCATAAGGTGCCAAAACTTAATATTGCAGTATTTTTCATAAGAGATGATTCTCTTTTACTCATATGCTTTCTCCTTCATATAGACAACAACAATTTCTCTACGCTTCCTTTTAAAAGTAGTATCAAGCGTAATAGCTTCAATAGAATTAAAATAATGAGGATGTAAATCACATCTTTTTTCCTCAAACAATCGTGGATCAGAATACAATTCAACTAAGGACTCTTTTTTTTGTTTTAAAGAATCAAAAAAATAAAAACATTGAATAAATGATTCATTGGGATACGTATCTGTATAAAAGCCTGGAAAAATACGACTATACGTTGGATGGCCATCACGTTGCAATGCTTCCGAACGTATTTCTTCTTTCTTCTTGTGTAAAATATCATAAACACGATAAAATCCTTTTTGAGATTTTGCATCAATTCCAGTTATCAAAAGTGTAGTGTTATCTTTCCATGTATAATGTGATACTTGGTCAACATCCTCTAATCTTATTAGCATATTATTGACTAGATCATAAATACACAAAGTAGCTTTCCAGCCAGGACGTTTTGAAGTAGTCCATACATGAAAAAACATTATATAATTACCGTCTGGAGAGATGGAAATATGATTTAAATAGTTATAACCACTATCTGCTCCATCAATCATTAAAGATAACTCATATAGAGAAATTAACAGTTTTCTCTCACCTGAAATTAAGTCCACATAGAATAATCCATCATCTTTTGGTGCAAAATTATTATCAAATTTCTTATAGCAAGTATACCCATAGCCAGGTCTTAGTTTTTGAAGGCGCTCGAAATTTATGCTAACTCCATACTCTTCGCTTTTTGAAATATCATATAAAGGATAATTAATTGTTTTTTCTATTTTATTTTCAGTTAAATTAAATTTTCTACAGCAATAATCTCCTTTACCATCAGTATCATTAAAATAAACGACATCTTCTTTTTTCCCCCATCGTAATCTTGAGCCTTGCTGCCAACACCATGCTTTTGTTTTATAAAAAACATTATACTTATTTTTAGCTATATCATAAGTTGCTAACTCAATACTAGAAACTCCAGCTTCAGCGTTTAAAGGCAATAAATGCAATAAAATTCTGTTGATATCTTGTAGCGAGTTAGGTGACAAATCATAATAGCCACAAAAAACATGCCTGTTTCGTTTTGAAATACACTTAACATCATATACTCTATCTGAAAGAACTTTAAAAATTTGATTTTTTAATATAAGTGTTGTATGACTTTTCGAATATTTAATATAAGCTTTGATATTCTTTCGTTTTTCTCTTGGAATTATACTTTTAATAATCTCTTTCATTTTATCCCCCTTTCTCATTGCCAAAATTCTATAATAATGTGTAATAACAATGTGTACTTTTTACATTTTTTATGCAATAAATAATAGAGATTTCTACAGAAGCAATTTATTTAATAACATTAGCTATATACATCTCTATTAGATTTAAAATAAGCCATAATATATGAAATTAAAGTATAAAAGAAAATGTACTCTATATTATAATATGATACTTGACCATAATCCATCGCAAATAATACTATTACCGAACATATTAAGATACCACAGAAAAAATCGAATCGTTTTCGTTTTCTATATGCATAGACTAAAGTCATAACGTGAAATACATAAAATAAAATGAATCCAACTAGTCCATTATTACATAGCAGTTCTGCAAAATTACAATGACTATATGCATTAACTCCTAAAAATTCATTTATATAAATTCTTGCACCATCGGTTCCACATCCTAAGATTGGATTCTTATAAAAATTTGAGAGTGCTATTAGAATCATATTCGATCGTACAATGGATGAATTATCATAAGTATTTTCTCCAGCTAAATAAAGTAACATGCCATTGAACCTGACAATTAACTGATTAAATGCTTCTAGCCTGCTCAAAAAGTATAAACCTATAGCTAAAAGTAGTCCTCCAGCTATAATATATTTTAATCTCAATAATATTTTACCCCTACTTTTCCAATAACCGAGCAAGAGAATCATTAATAATATTGCAACAAATACTTTTCTTGTTTGAGACAAACCGCAAAATATAAGCAATAATGCAAATTTTAAATAATTAAATCGCCTTACATTTGTTTTATAAAAAAGTTGAGCAATCAATAAAATGCATGATATCATTATGCATATACTCAACTCGATATAAGTTCCATATACACCCTCGAAAACATACTCTCCTAACCTTACATCACCAATTCCTTCTATCAAAATACAAAATAGACAAATAAGCAATGTTCCATTGATAAAAATATTGGATAAATAGAAAAAAAAGCTATCTCCTTTTTTATATTTACTTATTAATCTAAATGCTGAAAAAACACCACTTATATAAATCAAGATTCTAATGCAAAGATCTAATGCATATGGAGAAGGTGAATATAAAGACTCAAAAAAACACAGTATTAAAAACAACACATATGTTATTTCAAATAAATGTGGCTTCTCGAACTTACCTTTTGCTCTAATCAAATACAAAATAAAGCAAAGAAACCCAATCACGTAAAATAGATTAATTGTAAATAAGGGTTTAGAAGGAATCATAAAAACATACAACGATGCCACCCAAAAATCAATCGGATATTTTTTTATTTTAAATGTTGATGTTTTCATCACTATCTCCAAATAAATCTATTATAGTATCAAAGTATCGTATACTTTGAGATCCCGTAAATTTTTTTGAGTCTTCATAATAAAAGTAAATATTTTCGTTATTATTATATAAATCAATCGCTTTACGATAGAAATCACTTTTATCTGCAAAATTGCCTTTTTTGATACGTTCCTTAAAAGGCTCATAATCGGATTTTAAATATTTATAATGTCTTATCATTGCTATATATGGTGCTCTTTCATATTCGATTAAAGGAAAATGATAATGCGCATTTATTATTAATGATTGTTCATCAAAAAATAAAAGAGGCGACTTTGATACCCAAATATGTTCAGCTCCTAAAATACGTTCTCGTGGACCTCCTTCCCAATGACTTACAAATGAATTAGCAGCTACATATCTGTAAGACTCTGAATCAAAATAACTAAATACCTCTGGTATTTTCGAGTAATCACATTCACTAGAAAATAACGGTGCATCTGAATACATATCTATAAGTAGCCCTTTTCCTCTTCGATATCCACTAGCTTCCATATTCTTGATAAGCTGAGAAATATTATTTCTTTCTCTTCCAATATAATCGAATAATTCATCAGAGTCCACGATAAGATACCAGTATCCAAAGCCAACACTAGCTACAAGTCGGTTAACCCAACCTTCTTTCTTATATGTTTCATATTCTTCTTCACAATAAAATAAGTTTACATCTAGCTGTTTTTTTAGATATTCTTTAGTCCCATCAGTAGAACCATTGTCCAAAATTAGAAAAAATTTAATACCTATTTTTCGATAGTAGTCAAGAAACAAGCGAATTCTATCAAAGTCATTCTTGATTGTAGTGACAAGAATAACATCTCGTTTCTTATCTATATCAGCTGGAACAAAATTATCAGAAATTTTTATAATTTTATTTTTATAAAATGCTTGAACAATTTTTTTCATCATATCAAATTTTTTTTCATCCGTTGCATACATATCAAAGGCCTTTATAAAATTATCATAGAATCTCTTCTGCGTATCTATGGATATGTCGTTGATATCAGCTTTTTCCTTTGCAAGACTCATAACTTTATTTATCATATTATTCTTCTTTACCAAGTATAGTAGTTTTCTTCCCTTACTATAAATTGACATATCACACACTCCTACCTATAATTTTATCTATTTCTTCACCAAGTAGATTATTAAACCTATCAATAGTGAAGTAACAATCATATATTTTACGACCTGCTTTTCCTATTTCTTCTATTCTATCCCTATCCTTATAAACCTTTTCAATTTTATCTTTCAACTCTTTAATATCCATAGCTTGGAAAGTATACCCATTTTTTCCATCGCAAATTAAATCATATTGTCCGCAATTTGAACTTAAAAGAACACATCTACTATTCAATAACCCTTCCGTCACAACAACAGGAAGTGGATCATCATCTGAAGTTGCAACCACAACGTTAACCTTTTTATAAATTTCATTTATTTTATTGTGAGGAACTGTTGGTATATAATTGATTGATTTTACCGATGACTTTAATTTATCTAGAAATTGTATGTAATATTCGTCATCACCAGATAATTTTTTCCCTATAATTGTGAATTCTGAATTATCTAGAACTTCTCTTGATAGCATTTGGATAGCATCAATAAAATCATTGTTTCTTTTCCGCTTGCAAATAGAACCTATTAAAATAAAGTGAATTTTTTTCTTATTTACCTCTTCTACACTATCATTTTTTTTACCAAGAAAATAGATTAGGTTGTCTGTATTATCTAATATTTTGCTTGCATTATCTTTGGTGGCATAATAAAGTAACCCAATTTGCAATGGAAAACCCGCGTTTGCTAAACATTTTCGAGACCAATCACTTACACAATAAGTATACAAATTTTTTTTATTAGATATCGAAATATTCTTAACATATTTTTTTATATAAGTACGTCCTTCATGAATCCACCATAATATAGGAGAATTATTAACTTCCTCTACCCAATCATACATAATTAATGTATTTACAAAAACCATGCACCATTTTTTTAAACCTAATTTTTTCCTTATAATTTTTCTAAAATATACAGAGCAGAATACTGTCACACCCATATCTCTATAAGCATTCTCTAAACTACCAACATCAGGCGATACTAAAACTACTTTAAATCCCTTCTTCTGAAGAAGCTCTACTGCTTCCATTAATACCAAAGAAGCCCCACTTTCATTTAATGCATGAGAAACAACTAATACACTTTTGGAATCCGTTTTCAGACATATGGTTCTTTGTAGAGTAATTATGGATTTTATTAAACCACTTATATGCCATTTTATGTTTTGAAACATTTTTAACACCTACATTCTGATAAGCTTTTTCAATACTTTGGAAACTCTCCATTTGCTTCCAAAGCATTCTTAATAGCTTCTAAATTTTTATATCCAAATCTTTCATCAGGCTCAAGATATCCACCCTCAGCCCATTCATTCCAAGCATACATAAAAATCATATCTTTATGATAAACTTCTTTAGCTCTTTTAATTTGCGTTGTTAAGTATTTTTCAAACTTTTCAGGAGTATCTCCTACATAAATCCGACCATTTTTTCCATGACGTGGAGTATTATCCCATCCAACAAAAGCACCTGGAATATTTTTGGATGAATTTGGTTTTCTATTTAAAATAGCCTGCCAAGCATCATCATAATCTACAAAATTATTTACTAGTTTACCATCACCTACAAATTTTAGATTAAAGCCAAATCTTCTCTCTAAAAATTGCGATAATTTTCGTTTTATTCCTCGAAGAATTTTGTGTCTATTGACATTCATATCGTAAAAAGCATAATGTGGCTGAAACTCTATATTGTATTGGAACATATGATCGTCTTTATTTTTTTCAAGATCAAAATCAATATTCTGATAAGCAAAATCAATGCCATTAAATCCATTATCCTTTGCTAGTCTATTCCAACAACTCAGCATTTCATTCAAGCATCCAATAATCTCGGGCCGATAAATTAATATAAGCGGTTTATTATCATTTTTTATATACCGATTATCCTTTAAAAATGGCAATAAATAGTTGAAATGCTCTATCCACTCTCCTTCTTTACCATATTCCTGTGTAATTAATACCTTTTTCTCTCCTACCCATGCGCGTGTCCATGGCTCATTAGCCCAACAAATACAAAAAGGAATATCTACATCTTTATTAGCAAGCATCTGCTCCATAGGTTTTTCTAATAAAAGTTTTCCATTAAACCAGTAGTGATAATAGCAAAAACCATATATACCATATTTCTTTGCTAATTTTGCCTGCCAAATTTTAACTTTGTCATCTAATAAATTATAATAATTATTATTTAAAGGGACCCTAGGTTGCTCATGTCCTTCATAAATTGGTTTTGCTTTTTTTACATTTACCCACTCAGTAAATCCTTTTCCCCACCACTCATCATTCTCTGGAATATCATGAAATTGTGGAAGGTAAAATGCTATTATCTTCATTTAAACACCTCTTTTTATTTGTGAAAAATCATAATCTAGCATAAAAATTCGAAAGTCTCTAAATCATAAAGATTATCTTACAGAATCAATCCAATTAAATAAATCCGCTGTAACTACATCTGGTTTGAATTTTTTACTATAATTCAATGCTTCATATTTCATTCTATTAACTACTTCTGTATTATTAATACATTCAAGTATTTTTTTAGAAAGTTTGTTAATGTCATGTACCGGAAATAAGAAACCTGTTTTTCCATCTATAACTAATTCTTTATTAAATCTCCAATCAGAAGCAATGACTGGTAAACCAGCCATAAAGCTCTCACATATGGACGTCGGAAAACCTTCACCTGGATAATACGTCGGAAACAGCATCATGTAGTAATCTGAAAATACTTCGAGACCTTTATCTTCTGATAAAATTCCCTTGTACGTGATCTGATCTTTTTGCTCTCTGAATAACTTTTCGTAATGTTCCTTATAATCAGGATCTATCGGTCCCCATATATCTAAATGACATATCTTACCATCACGATTGATAACATTAATGGCCTCTATTGCCTCATCAATTCCTTTTTCTGGAGTGACTCTAGAGAATGTGCAAAAAGTCTTTATTCCATACCATTCAGTTTTTACTTGATTTTCGCTAACTGGTTTTCTGGTAGAAAATATAGACATCACATCCATCTTTATTTCAAAATAAGCACTAAGCTCGTTCCTTAACTGTTTAGTTTCTGGCAGGATATAATCAACATTTTTTATTGCTTTGATTAAATATTTATGTAATTCTAGCAGATTAGTTAACCACCCTCCAACAATTGGATAAGCCAAAGAATAATTAAATACTTTTTTTAATACACTAAAAAAAGGCAAGATAATCTTTATTCCATTTTTATTTGGCATGATTATAATGGGGTCACATTTTAACCCCATCTTTGCCATACCGAAAATAAGTGACAATTTCTCATTTTTCCAGTTTGATGTATCAATTACTATTAAATCTTTGTCTCCATACTTTCTTCTAAGTTCTTGATAAATACCCCTAGTTTTACTCATTTGGCCACCAATTATAGGATTTTTTACAGAATAGCCTAAATATCCGACCAAACCTATTTTTTTTTTGTTGCTCACTTTCTAATCTCCTCAAACACGTCCAATGCTCGTCTAATCACATCATCCATATCGTAATACTTGTATTCTGCCAAACGTCCAAGAAATATAACATTTTTTTCTTTGGAAGCTTCAGACCTATATTTCTCAGCCAATTCTTTCCACTCGACAGTGGGAAATGTATAAAATGGTTCATCACCATCACAAGGAATTTCTTTCAAGATTGTAGTCTTTTCATTCTTCTGCCCAGTCATTTTCTTGAACTCCGTAATTCTTGTATAGTCATAATCCATCGGCCAACGTGTGCTTGCCACTGGTTGATATGATTCACAGTTATGTGTTTCAAAAATAAACTTAATACTACGATACTTTAGTCTTCCAAATTTGTAATCAAAATAATAATCAATCGGACCAGTATAAACCATTGTATCATAATCGATTCCATCAATTACATCCTTATAATCTGTATTAAGAAGAACATGAATTTCAGGATGATTCAGCATTTTACGACACATTTCTGTAAATCCACCTTTGGGATTACCCTGATATTTATCTGTAAAATATCTTGTATCACGGTTCTTCCGAAATGGAATACGACTAATTACAGACTTATCAAGCTGAGAAGGATCTACACCCCACTGCTTAATAGTGAAGTATTTAAAGAATTTCTCATAAATATCGTGTCCTCCTTGGCTTAATACTACATCTTCGCTTGTTTTGATTTCTTCAATTTTTACTTTTCTACTCTCAATGAAGGCATCCATCTCATCCTCAGAAAGATTCATATTATAGAGTTGGTTAATTGTTTCCAGCGAGATAGGCATCGGAACAAAGTTACCATTCACATATGAAAGCACTCGATGCTGATATTCGTGCCAATCACAATATTGGCACACAAAATCAAATACTTCTTTATCGTTTGTATGGAAGGTATGTGGCCCATACATCTGGACCAAAATTCCGTCTTCATTATACTCATCATAAATATTTCCAGCGATATGATCCCTTTTTTCAATAATCAATACCTGTTCATGCAATTGTGTCGCTATACGTTCAGCTATAGTAATTCCCGCTAAGCCTGCACCTACAATAACATATTTATATTTCATTATGAACTCCTTCCATACTTCTGTTTCAAAAATTTAGCTAATAAAAAAGATTTAATTTTAAAGGCCCAATTTACCTGTTCCATATATGGTAGTTCTTTAATTTCATTCTTCTTTACCGTTCCCTCTTCAATCTTCTTCTCAAGCCATACATCAAACAAAATTTCGCTAATTCGCCCACAAAACCTACTATCAAAATCCGATAATTGGCTTACATCTATTCTGTCAGCAACTTGGAATAATATATTAAAAAGCCATGTACAATAATCATCCATTAAATCAGACCTTAAAATCATCATATTAAACATATATCCCCAGGTTCTTTTCATGACAGAATCAAATGCATGAAGATACTCCGGACAGTCATGCTGAACTATCTCTCTTACAATACTGAAATGATTTTCATCATGAGTATGAGCATAATGCGAGGATAGTGATTCAATATAATAATGTCTTTTTCGTGGCGTAAATACTTTATATCGTTTTAGCAAAGGTTTTATTTCTTTATAAGTAATAGCAGATCCTATCATATTATTCTTATCAGGATGTGATCCCATAAAATGACGTCGGTAATGTACTAATCCCTTATAATTAGCATCTATATTTTTCCATATCCAATATAAACCAGTCTGCGTTCCAAAACGATAATTTTTTTCTGAAATATTATCTCCAGTATCATCTCGCACATATCCAAAATCTAACGGGTTACCATCTTTATTTTTCTTTCCTGCAGCACCAACATGTAAAGGAATATACATTTCATCAGTAGGCATTTCATATTCTTTATGTGTTGCAACAACAATCTTTATTTCATTTTCCAAAATAAAACCTCCTTGTTTAATTACAAAAAAGGATCCACTTTATTACTCAATCTTAAAAAAATGTCACCTTTTTGTATAACATTTTATTAGATTAGTAAGTAAGAGAATAAAACACCTTTTTCTTATCATCATTAAGCTTTCTGAAAAGTTTATCGTACACTTTTCTTTTCGCTAGTGGCTTGTTCGGTGTTCTCTAGCTGTCGATATCCTCGTTTTACCAATATAGAATTTCCTGTATATATAGCATTTGGCTCAATATCCTTCATTACAATTGACCCTGCACCTATTACTGCATTATCACCAATAGTTATATCCCCAAGTAACATTGCATAAGGACCAATAAATACATTTCTACCAATTTTAGGGGCTCCAGTATTCCCTTTGTTGACTCCAATGGTAACGTGATGTTGAATAAAACAATTCTCACCTATTACTGAATCACGATGTACTACCACCCCTAAAGCTCTATGTTGAAATTCAACTGTATCGGAAATCTTTGCCTCTTTGGGTATATCACATCCAAATATGACTCTTAATAGAAATACACCTCCTCGGTTTTTCCTGGAAAACCTATATATCGAAGAAAAAGAAAATGGATTTTTCATATTTTCACCTCAATCTTAATATTGACCTATAATTTCTATAAAAAATATTCAGCATACAACTTTTATAAGACTTCATTAAATCCTTTAGAGATTTAAATAATCGAAATTTGATTATATTTTTTAATTTCATCTATCTCTAATCCTTTTTACCAAGGTTTAACTTTATACCATCTAAACAATATTCTTTAGAACCAACTGTTTTCTATATACTCCCTTCAACTTCCAGCTACACACTAGGTTTGTTCTAAAACAATTTAGTTTTTTTCATATTATCTCCTCACGCTTTAATCCTTAATCTCTTTGGAAAATATCTCTTGTGTATACTTTCTCTTTCACATCATCCAGACAACTGTCATAGCGATTCGCAATAATTGCCTGACTTTCCCTTTTAAACTCATCCAAATCATTTACAACCTTACTTCCAAAGAAAGTTTCTCCATCTTTCAATGTTGGCTCATAAATGATAACTGTTGCCCCTTTTGCCTTAACTCGTTTCATGACACCCTGAATACTGCTTTGACGGAAGTTATCACTATTGCTTTTCATTGTTAATCGATAAACACCAATTACAACTTCGTGTTCACGGTCTGCTGAATATGCTTCAGAATTTTCATAAGCTCCAGCAATCTCTAACACTCTATCAGCAATGAAATCCTTTCTCGTTCTGTTGCTTTCTACGATTGCTTCAATCAGATTTTCAGGAACATCTGCATAGTTTGCTAATAATTGTTTTGTGTCTTTTGGCAGGCAATAACCACCGTATCCAAAGCTTGGATTATTGTAATGAGAACCTATTCTCGGATCCAAACATACACCATCAATAATCTGCTTCGTATTTAATCCTTTGCTTTCTGCATAAGTATCGAGCTCATTGAAGTATGCAACACGAAGTGCCAGATAAGTGTTAGCGAACAATTTCACTGCTTCCGCTTCAGTGAATCCCATAAACAACGTATCAACATTTTCTTTGATAGCACCTTCCTGAAGAAGTTTTGCGAAAGTATGAGCTGCTTCAACCAGATACTCATCTTCCAAATCAGTGCCAACAATGATACGACTTGGATATAAATTGTCATATAACGCTTTTGATTCGCGCAAAAATTCGGGGCTGAAAATAATATTCTTGCTTCCCGTCTTTTCTCTGATACTCTTTGTGTATCCAACCGGAATCGTAGATTTGATAACCATAATTACATTTGGAGCATACTCCATAACTAAATCGATTACATTTTCAACTGCACTGGTATCAAAGAAGTTCTTTTTTGAATCATAGTTCGTTGGTGCAGCAATAATTACAAAATCGGCATCTGAATAAGCTTCTTTTGCATCCAAGGTCGCTGTCAGATCTAACTCCTTTTCTGCAAGATACTTCTCAATATAATCATCCTGAATCGGTGATTTTCTGTTATTAATCAGTTCAACTTTTTCAGGAACAATATCCACAGCCATTACTTTATGGTGTACTGACAGTAATGTAGCAATCGAAAGTCCTACATATCCTGTACCAGCAACCGCGATTTTTAAATCATTAAACTTTCTCATAATTGTATTTCCTGGTATATTATAAATGACTCATTTAATGATCATTTATAGTATACATTTTCCTTTCTATCAACCTTTTTAACCGTGGTTGATTACGGTTTTGTTAATCTGTAAAATTGAATAATGTGAATGTGG
>NZ_CALVGS010000013.1 GCF_944327115.1 uncultured Traorella sp. | reverse complement strand
GACTGCTAAATTAATAATTTTTTCTCTACTCATTATTCTCACCTACACTTAACTGTGCAATTATACTACCAACTGCACGTAATTACAATCATTTTACTAAGGAATCTTTAAATCTGTATAAAAATTGTTTAACCAATATAGTATAGCATATTAATATTTAAAAATAATTAAAAATAAAAGGGTTCATTAGTAAAAATAAATTGCTTTTACTACTCATATCTTGTAAAATAAACATTGGTGATAAAGATGAAAATGGTAAAGAGAAGAAGAAGAGTAAGAGTTGGACGTCTGTTGCTTCTGATACTTGGATGTCTGTTATGTGTATTGTTGCTGATAGGCGGAGCCTTTGCGATAAAAAATCTGTTTAAGAAAGATATTATAGCGGCTGAATTTGCAAATCCGAAGATGGAAGTCAAGCTGGAGGATGATTCCATCGACAATCAGGTATATGAGGAAAAAGATGATGCTTCCGATGAAATGCTGATCTATGCCTTGCATCTGCCAGTCTTTTCAAACAGCTCTGCCCAGCAGGAATTAGATGCATTCGTAGAAGAAATCAAGGCTGAAAAAGCGAAAGCGACCCATATTGATTATGAAAGCAACAGCGCATTTTCACAATATAAGAGCTATGTCATCACTGCGACGACTTATGCTGATATGGATGGCTTGAATCCGATCGAACCACAAACGACAAAGCAGCTTTATATCAGCTTTGATCAGGATGAATTGATCGATATAGAGGACTGTATCCGAATGAAAGCCATACGTCAGCTGGCAAAGGATCATGGATGTGAAACAGAGAATGTCTTATTAAAGAAAATTACGGAAAACGGGCTTGTTTTAAGTGTGAATGGCGAAGATGTAAATTTTGGCTATGATGAAAACAATACAAGTTTTGTCATGGATAATAAGAATATACCAAGCATTTTAAAATATGATAAGATCGAAGTCAAAGACAGAGAGATCGATCCGAATAAGCCAATGGTTGCTTTTACCTTTGATGACGGACCGGCTCCCGGAAATACAGAGCGTATCCTTAAGGCTTTGGAAAAGGTCGGCGGCAGAGCGACATTCTTTGAATTGGGTTATTTGATGGAAACATATCCTGATACCGTAAGAGAGGTCGTGGAGAGTGGCAGTGAGGTTGGTTCACATTCCTATGATCATACTTATGACTGGATGAATGGAATGACGCTTGAGGAAGCTGTGGCTGATTTAGATAAGGTAGATGATATCTTCTTTTCGCTTACAGGACAAGATATTTCACTGTTCCGTCCTCCTTTTGGAGCAAGCATCAAATCATTGAGCGATACGATCACGGAGAAAATTGTTTATTGGGATGTAGATACAAGAGATTGGGAAAGCAAGAATACGGAAAAGGTCATCGAGATGTGTAAGAAATATACATATGATGGTGCTATCGTTTTGTTCCATGATATTCATGCGACAACGATTCCGGCAGTTGAACAGTTGATCGAATATTATGATTCGCAAGGGTATCAGTTTGTGACGGTCAGTGAATTATATGCTATTAAAGGAAAATAAGGGTTGTCATTTGACAACCTTTTGTATATTCTTTTTTCTTTTTTCATACAGTATAGGGGAGGACTGTTATGAAAACGATGAATGTTGAAAAGAGAATTTTGACGGAAGAAAAAATAGACCAGCTTTTAAATTTGAATGCGCAGGAAAATCTGAGGATCCAGGATGAGCATGACGGTAAAAGGTGTATCGGTTATGTTGATTTGAAAGGGCAGTATATGCGTGAGGGCGTTATTTTTGATTTCCATGAATTGATTGAGTGTGATATTTTTGCGCCGATCTATAAGTGTACGGATGATACGTTTAAGGTAACGCTTGCGGATGTGAATGGGGTCGTTGATGAAGGTATTTTAGTGAATCTGACTTTTGATATCGAAGGCTTGAATGAGGAGGATCAGATGACCTATGAGGATGAAGAATTGGATTTGATGGGGCTGGAGGATCTTTTTGAAGAGAATGAAAATCTTTATACGAATTGTACGCTGATCATTGCGAAGACGAATGATACCTATGAAACGATCGCACAACGTTTTAATGTTGCGGCAGACGAGCTGAGAAGGGCAAATAATGATATTGAAATCAAGCCTAAACAGTGTATTTTGATACCGAAGGGTTGAAAATTCAAAAAAATTTTGTTATCATGTGATAAATGCGATGAAGAGAAGGATTTATTTGGATTTGTATAGAGAGCTTTGGGCTGGTGGAACAAGGTCAATGAAGAATAAATTGTAGTCTTGGAGCTGTCTTTCTGAGCTGAGTAAGAGAGAACGTTGCTTGCGTTAAAAGATCAAGGCACAGTTTGTGCGAATAAAGGTGGTACCACGTTAAGCGTCCTTTGGGGCGCTTTTTCTTGTTTAGGAGGGGTGAGATGGGAAAGAGGATTTTTCTAAGAAATATGAAAAAGGAAGATGAACAGGATCTTTTTGAGATTTTTTTCGATCCCTTTTCGACAAGGTACTGGATCGGGCGATGTACGACGAAAGATGAGCTGAAGAGAATGCTGAGGGTCGAATATTTCTCTTATTCCAAGCGAGGCTTATCTCCGCCTCAGGTCATCGTTTTAGATCATCGAGTCATTGGAGTGGTCAACTTTAATGAGGAATTTGATGGTATTGGACGAATCGGCTTTATTCTCAATCGTCTGTATGAGCATCACGGTTATATGAAAGAAGCCTTGGAAATGTTTATCCGTGACGGATTTGAGAAATTAGGCTATCATCGTATCGAAGCGCTTGTATTTCATGACAATGAAAAAAGTGCCAGAACGCTTAAAAGCGTTGGCTTTACTTATGAGGGAACGATGCGCTCTTATCTGAGATATCAGGGAAAATTGATTGATATTGATTTATTCAGCAGGCTAAGGAGGGAACATGATGAAGAAAGAATTGTCAGCTAAATATGATCATCATAAGGTAGAACAAGATAAATATGAAACATGGTGCAAGAAGGGGTATTTTACGGCAGGGGATAAGTCAAAGGACCCGTTTTGTATCGTGATCCCACCACCAAATGTTACCGGTAAGCTGCATTTAGGTCATGCGTGGGATAATACGCTGCAGGATATCTTAGCACGTTATAAACGTTTGCAGGGATATGATGTCTTATGGGTACCGGGCATGGATCATGCCGGGATCGCAACGCAGGCCAAGGTTGATGCCCGTTTAAAAGATGAAGGAATCAGCCGGTATGATATTGGCCGTGAAAAGTTTTTAGAGCGGGCTTGGGAATGGAAAGAGGAGTATGCCTCCCACATACGTGAACAATGGGCCAAGCTGGGACTTTCTTTGGATTATACAAGGGAAAGATTTACGCTGGATGAAGGATTAAGCAAGGCGGTTCGCAAGATTTTTGTTGATTTATATAATGATGGTTTGATTTATCAGGGAGAGCGTATCATCAATTGGGATCCGCAGGCCCGTACAGCTTTATCAAACATTGAAGTCATACATAAGGAAATTGAGGGAGCCATGTATTACTTTAACTATGAAGTTGTGGAAACAAAGCAAAAGCTGGTCATTGCGACGACCCGTCCGGAAACGATGTTTGCCGATCAGGCTGTCTTTGTTCATCCGGATGATGAACGTTATAAGGATATCATCGGTATGCATGTCATCAATCCGGCCAATGGTGAAGTATTACCGATCATGGCGGATGACTATATTGACATGAGCTTTGGTACAGCGGTCATGAAATGTACACCGGCCCATGATCCAAATGACTTTTTATTGGCGAAAAAGTATCATCTGGCCATGCCGGTATGTATGAATGATGATGGTACGATGAATGAATTGGCACATAAGTATGCGGGCATGGATCGTTTTGAATGTCGAAAGGCACTGGTGGCTGATTTTGAAAAAGCAGGAGTTGTGGATCATATCGAAAAGCATATGCATCAGGTGGGTCATTCGGAAAGGACAGGTGTCATTGTTGAGCCGTATTTGTCTAAGCAGTGGTTTGTCAAGATGAAGCCGTTGGCCGATGCGGTGTTAAAAAATCAGGAAAATGAAGATACAAAGATTCATTTTACTCCTAAGCGTTTTGAACATACGTTCCAGCAGTGGCTGGAGAATATTGAGGACTGGTGCATTTCCAGACAGCTTTGGTGGGGCCATCGTATTCCTGCATGGTATCATAATGATACAAATGAGATCTATGTAGGTATCGAAGAACCGAAGGATATTGAAAACTGGCATCAGGATGAAGATGTTTTGGATACATGGTTCTCAAGTGCTTTATGGCCGTTTTCGACACTTGGATGGCCTGAGGAAACAGATGATTTTAAGCGTTATTATCCGAATGATACCCTGATTACCGGTTATGATATCATTTTCTTCTGGGTGGCCCGAATGGCGTTTCAGGCACAGTATGCAACACATTCAAGACCGTTTAAGGATGTTTTGATCCATGGCCTGATACGTGATGCACAGGGCAGGAAGATGTCGAAATCATTAGGTAATGGTGTGGATCCTTTAGATGTGATCGATCAGTATGGCTGTGATACGCTGCGCTTCTTTTTGACGACCAATTCAACTCCCGGACAGGATCTGCGTTTTATCAGCGAAAAGGTAGAAGCTAGCTGGAATTTTATCAATAAGATCTGGAATGCGGCCCGTTTTGCAAGTCTGTATATGGATGAGGATCTGAAGCTGGAAGATCTTGATTTAAGTGATGCCTCGATCGTTGATAAATGGATCTTAAAACGTTTTAATACGGTATTAAAATCGGTAACTTCCAATATGGATAAATATGAATTTGCACTGGTTGGCAATGAGCTTTACAACTTTATCTGGGATGATTTCTGCAGCTGGTACATTGAATTAAGCAAGGCGGCATTAAATGGTGAGGATGTAAAGGCGAAGAAGGCAGCGGTATCGACGCTTGTATCGGTATTGAGCGGCATCGTACGTCTGATTCATCCGTTCATGCCGTTTGTCAGCGAGGAAATCTATGGTATCCTGCCAAGAAAGCATGAATCAATCAATGAGGAAAGCTGGCCACAGCCGTTTGATGTTGATATGTCAGAAAGCGAAAGTGAAAAGATTTCTCAATTGATCACGATGATCCAGGCTGTGCGTGAGATCAAGACGCAATATCATTTAAAACCAAGCGCTCCGGTAGATGTCATGATCTGTGATGCAAAAGGTGAGCTGGTTTTAAGAAATGAAGAAATCGCATCGATATTAGATCGCATGTGCAAGGCAAACTGGCTGGATAAACGTGTTGAGGGTGAAACGGTTTCTCGTACGATCTTAAAGGGAACACTGGAAATTTTGCTGTCGGATATCATAAATGTCGATGAAGAGATTGCGAAATGTGAAAAGGAGCTTGAACGATTGACAAAGGAGATCAAGCGCTGTGAGGGTATGTTGAATAATCAGAATTTTATCAGCAAGGCTCCTGAAGCAAAGGTCAATGCGGAAAAAGAAAAGCTTAAGAATTATCGTGAGCAATACGAACTGACCGAGTCACAGCTTGTGAAATTAAAGGGTTAGAGAGGTAGTGATCCATCTTTTTGGCCTGTTGATCGTAAAAAACGATAATATATGAACGGAGTTAGGAGTCATATTTATGGAAGAGTATCATGCATTTGTAAATATTTTAAAAGAAGAGCTGGTTCCTGCCATGGGATGTACGGAACCGATTGCCTTGGCCTATTGTGCCAGCCTATGTGCCAAGGTATTAGGTGAAGAGGTTGTTCGTGTGAAAGCCTGTGTCAGCGGAAATATCATCAAGAATGTGAAAAGTGTGATCGTACCGAATACAGGCGGCTTAAAAGGTATAGAGGCAAGCATTGCAGCCGGAATCTGTGCAGGTGACAGCGATCTTGTCTTAGAAGTGATTTCAAAGGTCGGTGAAGAGGGAAAAAGAAAGATGCGTGAGTTTTTAAAGCGCGGCTGTATTGAAGTCACGCCGTTTAAGACGCGTGAAGCCTTAGATATCAAAATCGAATGTATAGGTGGGCATCACTGCTCAACAGTGCGTATTTCTCAAAGCCATACCCATGTCGTACTAGTTGAAAAGGATGGTGAGATCCTTTTTGAAGATCACGTCAAAGAAAAGAAAAAGAAAAGTGATCGCAGTATCTTAAGTGTTGAAAAGATCGTTCAATTTGCGAATGAAGTAAAGCTTGAGGATATAAGAGAAATATTGGAGCGTCAGATTCGTTATAATACGGCCATTGCCGAGGAAGGCTTAAAACATTCATACGGTGCGAATGTGGGCAAGCTGTTATTAGAAATTTACGGGGATGATGTAAAGATCAAGGCCCGTGCCTATGCGGCTGCCGGCAGTGATGCGAGGATGAGCGGCTGTGAGATGCCGGTCATCATCAATTCGGGAAGCGGCAATCAGGGAATGACAGCCTCTTTACCGGTCATCGTCTATGCGAAAGAGATGAATGTCGATGAAGAAAGGCTTTATCGCTCTTTAATCGTCAGCAATCTGATCACGATTCATTTAAAATCCGGGATCGGTCGTCTATCGGCGTATTGCGGTGCGGTCAGCGCGGGCTGCGGGGCCGGCTGTGGCATTGCCTATCTGAATGGCGGGGGCTATGAGCTGATCGCTCATACCCTTGTCAATGCGATTGCGATTGCCAGTGGTATTGTCTGTGACGGAGCCAAGCCTTCTTGTGCCAGCAAGATCGCAGTTGCTGTTGATGCCGGTATCATGGGCTATTATATGGCACTGAGGGGACAGGAGTTCAAAGATGGTGAAGGACTCGTATTAAAGGGTGTTGAAAATACAATTCGTAATATTTCACGTCTTTCTTCCAAGGGAATGAAAAAGACGGATCAGGAAATCATAGATATGATGTGTAAATGCTAGGAGGATATATGAATCAGAAATTTTTAGAAGAAATGTTAGATACATGTTCAGTCAGTGGTCATGAAATTGAATTGCAGAAAAAGGTCATTGACTATATGAAGGATGTCAGCGATGAGATCATGACGGATATGACGGGAAATGTCATCCAGGTGCTCAATCCCCACTCACCGCTCAAAGTATTATTGTGCGGACATATCGATGAGATCGGTTTTATCGTAACGAGCGTTCAGAGCGATGGTTCGTTGAAAGTGACCAATGCCGGTGGTGTACGTGCTGTTTTGTATTTAGGAACCCATGTACAGATCAAAACGAAAAAAGGAATTGTTCATGGTGTCGTGATCGTCAATTCATCTTTGATGAAGAAAACTGATCTGACCTGTGAAGATCTGACGATCGATATCGGTGCTTCTTCAAAAGAGGAGGCTTTACGGTATGTTGATGTCGGGGATTGTGTCTGTGCGTCTACCAGCTATAAATATCTGGTCAATGATCGTATGGCAGCCAGGGCGATGGATGATCGTATTGGTGCTTTCATCGTTTTGGAAGCTATTCGCAGGGCAAAAGAAAAGGGCTGTAAGATCGGTGCTTATGGAGCGACGACAGTAGGCGAAGAAACATCGATGCGTGGGGCTTTCTGGGCCAGCCAGAAAGTAAAGCCGACATGTGCTATTGCGATAGATGTGACTTATACCAGTGATTATGAAGGAGTCAGTGCTTCTGCGACAGGAGAGGTGGCTCTGGGAAAGGGTCCTGTTTTATGTCATAGCTCGATCGTAAATAAAAAGATGAATGAAATACTTGAAACATGTGCTAAAAAGCTGAACATTCATCTGCAGTATGAGATTGCCAGCGGACGTACAGGCACGGATGCAGATAACATTCATTTTACGAATGATGGGGTACCTGTGGCACTTGTTTCGATTCCGCTGCGTTATATGCACTCTTCAATAGAAACTTTATCTTTAAAAGATGTACAGGAAATCATTGATCTTTTGGCGGAGTTTTTATGTGCGTTTGATGAAACGGTGGAATTAGATCCATTTAAAGGATAAGATGGTTAAAATCATTGAAGATGTATTGGAAGTGTATGATTTTGCTTGTGAAATGAGCACTTCTGAAACAAGGAGATATCCAAGTTGTGATTCAAAGTTAAGAATTTGGCAGATGATTCAAAAGGGTCTTGAAAATGAACATGATTTTGTGCTCGCTGTCTTAGAAGGATGTGTGTCAGGGTGTTTGTTTTTTGCCACGAACCGGATGAACAGTATCTGGAAATGACATTGGGGTATGCGCTTCATAAAACTGTTTGGCAAGTGTTGATGGACTATCTGCATGAGCATTATCAAAAGTATGAACTTTATGTAATCTGTGCGAGTGAAAATGAAACGCTCAAAGAAGTTTTATATGAAGAAAAGGGCTTTTTTCAGAATGAACAGATTGAAATGAAACTTAACAAGCCTCATTTTAAAGAAACTCAGGTCATGGTTCATCCTATTGAAAAGAAAGATGAAGCGGCTTATATTGCGATGCATGTCCTTGATGGATGGTGGACGGCTTCGCGTGTACTGGAAAAGAAAGATCTGTTTCAGGTTTATATAGCTGAAGATGGAAATCAGGTCGTTGGCTATGTCGATGTTCATATCAAAGAAAAGAGTCATCATATCTTTGATCTGTATGTAAGTGAAGATCGGCGTGGCAAGGGAATTGGCAGGGCATTGATGCAGATGGTGATGAAAAACAGTGCTGAGGGTTTAACGCTTGAAGTTGACCGTGTTAATGAAACAGCTTATCATTTGTATAAAAATCTTGGTTTTGAAGAGGGTTTGAGAAAGACTTCCGTACTTGTAAAATGTTAGGGAAGCGTGGCTTCCCTCTTTTATTTGAAACCGTTATCATTTATAATAATGATGAGGTGAAAGCTATGACTCAATATATATGTGCCATCGATCAAGGTACGACAAGTACACGTGCCATTCTTTTTGATCAGGAGAGTCAGATGATCGCTGTGGCACAAAAGGAATGTGAAAATTATTATCCGAAGCCGGGATGGGTGGAACAAAATGCCAATCTCATCTATGCCAGCGTCATTTCGGTAATCAATGAAGTGGTGGCGAAAAGCAATATCCAGATGGGCGATATAGCGGCGATCGGTATTACGAATCAGCGTGAAACGACCGTTATATGGGATAAAAAGACGGGTCAGCCGGTTTCTTTTGCGATCATCTGGCAATCTCGCCAAAGTGATTCCTATTGTGTGGAAATGAAGGAAAAAGGCTATGAGGATTTTTTCTATAAAAAATGCGGGCTTGTCTTAGATCCATATTTCAGTGCTTCCAAGATCCGTTATATTTTGGATCATATTGAAAACGGACAGGAAAGAGCAGAGAATGGAGAACTTTTATTTGGAACGGTTGAAAGCTTTCTTATCTGGAAACTGACAGCCGGTAAGGTGCATGTCAGTGATGTTTCCAATGCTTCAAGGACGCTTTTAATGGATCTTGAAACATTAAACTGGGATGATGAATGTTGCCGCTTATGGAATATTCCAAAATGTATGCTTCCTGAAATCAGAGGAAATAGTGAGATCTATGGTTATACCGCAAAAGGACTTTTGGGAGATGTACAGATCCCGATAGCCTCTGCGATCGGTGATCAGCAGGCCGCTTTATTTGGACAGACCTGTTTTGAGTCGGGAAGTGTTAAAAATACTTATGGTACCGGCTGCTTTCTTTTGATGAATACTGCAGATAAGATCATTCACTCAAAGCATGGCCTTTTAAGCTGTGTCGGCTGGAAGCTTCAGGATGAGGTCAATTATGTGCTGGAGGGCAGCGTCTTTGTTGCCGGAGCGGCTGTTCAGTGGCTGAGAGATGGACTGCAGATCATTCGCACCTCTGCGGAAACCGATCATCGTGCACGTCAGGCTGGTGACAGTGAGGGCGTGATCGTCGTGCCTAGTTTTACAGGATTGGGTGCGCCTTATTGGAAGGCTCAGGTCAAAGGAGCTATTTTTGGATTGACGCGTGGAAGCAATCAGGAACATATCATACGGGCCACATTGGAATCTTTGGCTTATCAGACAAATGATGTCTTAAAGGCAATGTGTGAAGATTCACAGCTGAAGATCTCATCAATGCAGGTGGATGGCGGTGCCAGCAAGAATGATTTTCTGATGCAGTTTCAAAGCGATATTTCAAATACCGTGATACGGCGCTCTTTGATTTCGGAAACCACGGCTTTAGGAGCTGCTTATCTGGCCGGATTGGCTGTTGGTTATTGGAAAAGCAAGGAAGAAATTGCGAAGCAGCATTGCATCAAGGATCAGTTCGAACCGGATATGGATGAAGAAAAACGCCGTCAAAATCTGGCAAGATGGCAAAGAGCCGTTGAAAGTGTCATCTATTTTGGAGGATAGCATCATTTCGTGCTTCAATGATTGAAAATATCTTGACATTCAGAAGTACATTCTTTAGAATAAAATGAGTATAAGGAGGTGTAAATCATGAAAAAATTATCCGCATTATTATTAGCATTAGCTTTAGTTGGATGTTCTTCAAATACTGCCGAAACTAAATCTGCTTCTATTGAGTATCCTCTGGAATCCGGAGAAAAGATTTTAGTTGATGTTGAATTGGACGGCGAAGGTTTGATTTCAAAGATTTCTATCGATGAAACTTATAAGGATAAAGATGGAAATGAAACTACCAAGAAAGAGATGAAGGAAGACTACGGTATGAGTGCGATCGGTAAAGTAGAATGGTACAAGCAGATCGAATCACTTGAACAAAACCTGGTCGGTACTGACGGAAGCTTTGAGGTAGATGACGAAGGTCATGCAACAGATGAAGATATTCTGGCAGGATGTACAATTAGTCTGACAGATATCGAAAAGGCTGTTGAAGAAGCAGTGGCAGAAGCTAAATAGTTTGAAAAAGGAAACGGCGTTTCCTTTTTCTTTGAATTCATGTATAATATCTTCGGGAGTGAGCTATGAATAAGACAAAAAAAATGACTACTCTGGCTATGTGCATTGCTTTAGCGGTCATCTTCCATATGATCGAAAGTCAGATTCCGTTTCCTTCGCCGATTCCCGGTTATCACTTTGGGCTGGCGAATATTGTGGGTTTGGTCGTGCTGTATAAATTTGATGATAAAAAGATGATGTTGGTCAATCTTTTGCGTGTCGTGTTTGCCAGCATGCTGAGCGGGATGATTTTCAATTATGTATTTTGGATGTCGCTCTCTGGTGTCTGCTTATCGACTTTTTGTGCGATCGTGCTGAAAAAAATAAGTGGATTAAGCTGTGTGGGTATTTCAGTAGCAAGCTCTGTTGCTCACTGCATCGGACAGATCTTAGTGGCGCTTGTTTTATATAATCAGGCACTGATGATCACTTTTTTGCCATATCTGCTGTTCATGAGCATACCGACCGGTATCGTAACAGGCAGTATTGCGGTGATGGTATTAAAAAGGCTTAAGTAGGAGGTTGTATGGGAAAATATGTTTATCAGCCGAAAGGCGTTTGTTCAAAGCTGATGGAGTTTGAAATTGATCATGATACGATTCGTCAATTACAAGTCACAGGAGGCTGCAGCGGAAATCTGAGAGGTATTTCCAGCATTTTAAGAGGTAAGAGCATTGATGAGGTCATTGAAGCTTTCGATGGTATTCAATGTGGCAGCCGTCCGACGTCATGCCCGGATCAGATCGCTCAGGCATTGAAAAATTATAAGGCTCAGCAATAAGAGTCTTTTTTTATTTTCTTGAAATGTTTTCAAATCTTTGAAAATATTTCAAGAATTATGCTTGCAAAAACTTACAGATGGTGGTATATTATAATCAACTAAAGATATCACAACAAAAGCGCTATTGTTTTGTACCTCCTTGTTATTCCTAAACAATTGGTTGTGATATCTTTTTTTATATTCCGATATGATTTGCATATTGGAATGAAAGCTACAATTGTTGTTTAATCGAGGTGAGTATGTTATAATGTCTAGCATGAAACGTAAACATATAGTAGCTTTTATATTGATTTTAGTATTGGATCAACTGACAAAAATAGCAATTTCTTCGAATTTGCAGCTTTTTGAATCGATTGATGTCATATCCGGTTTCTTTTCGATCACGTATGTACGAAATACAGGAGCCGCTTGGAGCATCATGGAAGGCGGAAGCATGGTCATTTTTTATCTGATTACGATCGTTGCTTTGGTGATCATGATTTCCTATTATCGCAGTGCTGAATGTGATGATCTTGGCAGATGGGGATTGGTGATGATGATGGGCGGTACGCTTGGAAATTTTCTTGATCGGTTACGTCTGCAGTATGTCGTTGATTTTTTTGCTTTTAATATTTTTGGATATGATTTTCCGGTTTTTAATGTTGCCGATATATTTCTTTGTCTGGGTGTCGGTGTTTTAGTGTTGTCTTTTATCTTAGAAGGTGTGAAAAAAACATGAAGCATAGTGAATATATAGTAAGTGCGGAAGATGCGAATGAAAGAGTGGATAAGGTAGCGGCCAGGCTTGAGGATGTGAGCCGCAGCTATATCCAGAATCTTATCTTGGATGAGTGCGTCTTGCTGAATGGGATCCCTTGCCGGGCAAATACCCGAGTTAAAGAAAATGATCATCTTGAATTAAACTATGATGATCAAATAGAGTTAGAAACACAACCGCAGAATATTGATCTGGATATCCGTTATGAAGATCAGGATGTCATCGTCATCAATAAGCCAAAGGGAATGATCGTTCATCCTACGCTTGCCAATCAGAAGGATACGCTTGTTAATGCACTTTTGTATCATTGTAAGGATCTTTCCGGTATCAATGGTGTTTTGCGTCCGGGAATCGTTCATCGCATCGACAAGGATACGACAGGTCTGCTTATCGTTGCGAAAAATGATAAGGCCCATCTTTCCTTAGCTGAACAATTAAAGACAAAGACGGTTTCACGTCTTTATTATGCCTTGGTGCATGGTGTGATGGAGCATGATTACGGAACGATCGATGCGCCGATCGGACGTGATCCCAAGGATCGTCAGAAAATGTGCGTAACAGCAAAAAACTCAAAGGAAGCTGTGACTCATTTTAAGGTCATCGAGCGTTTTAAAAAATATACTTTGGTTGAATGTTCCCTTGAAACGGGACGTACGCATCAGATTCGTGTACATATGCAATATATCGGTCATCCTGTTATGGGTGATCCTAAATATTCTTATCGAAAGACAAGAGAATGCGGTGGACAGATGCTGCATGCGCATCAGTTGACCTTTGTTCATCCTTCCACGCATGAAAAGGTGGTTGTTGAGGCTCCTTTGCCAAAGCAATTTGTAGACATATTGGATGAATTAAGAAGTGAGGAGGACTAGCATGGAAGAAAAACAGGTTTATGGTCTTCAGCTGCTGACGTTTTTAGTCAACAAATATGATTATCAGATCGTTAATATCAAAGGATTGCCGACACAAGATTACTGGCTGGTCAATCTGAAACAGAAATATCCGCTCATCTGCATAACAAATGAGCTTTATACAGAATCAAATATTCATGAAAGCATCTTTGGACAGGTATATCGGGCGATTCTGTCTACCTTTACGATTTCTGTGAAATGTCTGATCTTAAATACGAATCATCAGAGCAGTCGTTTTGAGCATCAGCAGATCGTGCAGATTCCGATTCTTGAGGATATGCCGGTTGATAGCTCTTTGCTTGAAACATTCGAGGGAATCGATCATGTTGTCCGCAAGGTAAAAAATGTTTCGCAGGAGAAGCGTCATCTGACAAAGATCCTGCAGCAGAAGGCTCGCAGTCAGTATTATTCTTCTTTAAAAGAGAGAAATCTGCTGCCTAAGGTTACTTTTGCTTTTATGGTCATCTGTGTCGTAGTGTTCCTGCTCATTAATTTTTTAGCTTTTATTCCGGGAGATGAGGTCACGGCAGCCATCATGGCAGGTGCTTATTACAAGATGAATGTGATCGGTGCTTTTGAATATTGGCGATTATTGACCAGTGGTTTCGTTCATATCGATATGTGGCATCTTTTGATGAATATGATCGCTTTGATGAATCTTGGACCTGTGATCGAAAGAAGACTGAAAAGAAGCCAGTATATCATCACCATGCTGGTGTCGATCATCGTTGGCAATTTATTTGTTCTGATCGGTGACGGAAATACGGTAACGGTAGGTATCAGTGGCGGCTTGTTTGGTCTTCTGGGTGTTTATAGCGTCATCCTTTTCAGTGAAGGCGGTTATAAGAATCCACGTGTTTTAAGCAGTTATATTTCGACGCTTGTCATCAATATCTTTATTTCTATGATGCCGAACATTTCCTTGCTGGGTCATCTTGGCGGATTTATCAGCGGATTGGCACTGGGAATCTGCTTCTCTAATCAAAGCAAGCTGAAAACGTTCAAGCGTCATGTTTCGATCTCCTTTGGAGCTGTTTTGATCGCTTGCTGTGCGTGCATTCCGTTCGTATCGCGTATTACGCCGGTTTATGCCGGAACCGATGCCCGCATCATTTATACTGCCGAGCAGCTGCATCTTGATTTTTATGCGAATTATCTGTTGGACCGTTATGATGCACAGATGGCTTCTCAGGGTGAAGATGGATATAAGGAGCTTTTGACACAGCAGATCGTTCAGGAAAGGCAGGGAAGAGAATGAAACGTAAGGATGTTTTATCATGGGATGATTATTTTATGGGACTGGCACATCTGTCAGCCATGCGTTCTAAGGATCCTTCAACACAGGTAGGAGCTGCGATCGTAAATCCGCAGCACCGCGTGATCGGAATCGGTTATAACGGATTTCCTTTTGGCTGTGATGATGACGTTTTTCCATGGGCTCGCGAAGGAAAGAGCAATGATACGAAATATCCTTATGTCGTTCATGCGGAATTAAATGCGATCCTGAACTGTTCCCAGAGCTGTCGCGGCTGTACGTTGTATGTGTCTTTATTTCCATGCAATGAATGTGCGAAGGCCATCATTCAGAGCGGAATAGCGAAGATCGTATATGAATCAGATAAATATGCTGATACAGATAATGTCATTGCCAGTAAAAAGATGCTGGCAGCTGCAGGGGTGGAGCTGGTTCAGCTGGATCATCGTGTCGAAATCGATGTGAAAATTAAATGATAAATAAGATGATGCCGTGAGCGTTTTGATTCTCACGGCATTTTCTTAAAGTCATTTTTTTAATCTGGCAGTGTTTTTAAAATGCATCTTAGCGATTTTAGATAGCTCGTCATAGCCATATCTTTCAAGAAAAGATGCTGCGAAACGATCGACCTCTTCGCCGGCACCCTTGGGAATCGTACATTGATAATGTTCTTCCATCTTATCCCAGACGCATAAAAAAGCATAACGGGCGATCATGCTGGCTGCCGCAACACTGAGGTATTTGCTTTCAGCCTTCGTTTCAAAGATGAGATCATGGATGACAAGAGGCTCATGTTGAAGATAGCGATAATACAGCTCTTTTGGCGCAAACTGATCGACGATGCATCTTTGAGGAAGGAAGCCGGCCTTCTTTTTAAGATGAATATAGGCCTGATTATGTAATTTTGCTTTTATTTGGTTCATATTATGAGTAGTATGAACACGGTTATATTTGACATTGTCTAAGATCAGCAAGGAGTGGGTCAGCTGTTTCATGAGCAAGGGGGCTTTTTGACGTATTTTTTCATCATTGAGCTGTTTGCTGTCATTGACCTGCAGCTCTTTTAAAAAGGGGATGTCCTCTTTCCTGACCAAGACAGCACAGACGCTTACGGGTCCAAAATAGTCGCCGGTTCCGACCTCATCGCTTCCGGCTTCATCATCACCCAAGGTGTTCACGAGATAAAGGGAGGCGTTTTGTCCCTGATAAACAACCTTCTTTGAATCATAAACAGTGATTGTACAATCCTGCAGCCTGATTTGAAAAAGGGCATAGGGTATTTTTTTATCTGAAATAAAATTCTGATATTTTTCTTTTAGCTGTTGAATTTGAAGCTCATTGAGCTTTTCTGTATAAGTTTCCATGTTGTTATTTTAACACATATTTGCATTCGTTGGATAGATGCTTTAAAATAGAAACGAGGTGATTTTATGGTTTTTTCGGATTTGATGATTCAGCTGGTTGATCCATTGCTGCTTATATTATTGATACTGCTTGTTTTTTTAGGATATAGAAAAGGTTTTCTTTCAAAGCTTTTAAGCTGTTTTTCTTTTGTGGTGGTCGTCATTTTAGGATGGTATCTGGCTCCTTCCTTCTCAAAGGTATTTCATATCCTTCCAAAAAGCTATGCACCTTTTCAGGATACGCCGCTGGCAGGGTTCTTTTACAGCTATGCCAACCAGATCCTGATTTTTGTGGTAATCGTGATCTTGGCTTCCTTGATCATCTTTTTATTGAAGCCGATTGCGCTTTTATTTAGAGAATTGCCTCTCATTTCTTTTGCCAATGCTCTTTTTGGAGCTTTGTTTGGTGTCGTGGAAATGTTTTTGCTTTGTTTTGTATTATTGTTTGTCCTTCATACGCCCATGGTTCAAAATGGAAATGAGGTCATTGAAAAAACCTTCTTTCATCATATTGAAGCACTTCAGGAAAGGGTCTTTACATATGGAAGTGAAGTAATACAAGATTTTGATATCATGTCTGATTCGCTTGTTGACCAGGCAAATCTGCAGGAATTAAAAAAGCTGTTAAGCGAGCATGGTTATAGTGATGAAGAAATTCAGGATTTTATAGAAAAGTTAGGGTATTCACATGAATGATGTATTAGAATTAGAAAGAATCAAAAAAAAGATTGCTGATCATACGCAGTTTTCATTAGGGGCTTCGCTGGTAATGGATACCGTGCCGAGCTATGAAAGGCTGAAGATCAAGACTGAGCTTGAACGGACCGCGGAAGCGATCGAGATCTTGCGGAAAAATGAGGATCCTCCTTTTGGAGGCATTTATGATATTCGTGAAGCTGTTGATGTCGCCATGAAAGATGGATCTTGCAATTGCCGTGAGCTGATGCAATGTGCCGCTCTGATGCGGGGATGTCAGAATATGCGTCGCTATCTGCATGAAAGTGGTGCCGGGGTGCTTGATGAGCTGGGGGATTCACTGATGATCGATCTGCATCTGAGTGAAAGGATCGAGTCTTGTATTTCAAGCAGCTATGAGCTGTATGATCATGCATCTGTGCAATTAAAAAGCATTCGCCGTTCGATTGCTGCCGTTACGGGAGATATTGCTGCACAGACGGCTCGTTTTATTCAGGCAAATGCCTCAAAGCTGACAGATACGATTACAACGATGCGCAATGATCGTGTTTGTGTTTTAGTCAAAAATTCCGAAAAGAATAGTGTCCGCGGTTTTATCCACGGGGAAAGTGCGTCCGGTGCCACGGTCTATATAGAACCGGAGGTCCTCTTACAGCTGAATAATCGTTTGCAGGCGTTGAAAAGCAGTGAAGAAGAGGAAATGAAGCGGATTTTATTTGAATTGTCACAGCAGGTAAAAAAATGCGGGGATGCATTGATTGCCAATTGTGAAACATTGGCACTTTTGGATTGTATCTTTGCGAAGGCTCGCTATGCCCATGAAATCCAAGGCTGTGTAGCTACTTTGAATGATGAACGGCATATCTATATGAAAAATGCCCGGCATCCGCTCATCGACCCTAAAAAAGTGGTTGCGAATACGTATGAGATGAAAGATCATTCAATTCTTCTGATTACCGGAAGCAATACGGGTGGAAAAAGCGTTACGTTAAAAACGATAGGTCTTTTCGTCCTGATGAGCTATTGCGGCTTTCCTGTCAGTGCCGATGAGGTAACGATTCCGAAGTTTGATGATATTTTTATTGACATCGGTGATGAACAGTCAATCGAGCAATCCTTGTCAACATTCAGTGCCCATATATCCAAGCTGGCCATGATCACCCATAAGGTCAGTGAGCATTCTCTTGTCATTCTTGATGAGCTGGGCAGCGGTACCGATCCTAAAGAAGGAGAGGCATTGGCGATTGCGATCCTGGATGATCTGAGAAAGAAAAAATGCATGGTGCTGGCAACGACCCATTACTCAAAATTAAAATCGGCTTCAGGAAAATGGCCGGAGGTCTTATGCAGCAGTGTTGAATTTGATATGGAAAAGATGCGTCCGACCTATCGGTATATCGAAGGTATGAGCGGACAGTCCAATGCTCTTTCGATTGCGGCTCATTTTGGACTTGATCCGCATATCCTTGAAGAGGCTCGTCAGATCAAGGAAGTAAATGAAACAGAAGATGAAAAGCTGATGGTCAAGCTCAATGAGCTTGTGAATGAAAATTTACAGATGAAGGAAAAGCTTCAGCATCAGAGTGAAGCTTTGAAAGAAAGGGAAGCACATCTTTTAGAAAAAGAAAAGAAATTTGAGGCCAGGCAGGAGGAAATGCTGACAGCTGCCCGGCAAAGAGCACAGGAAATCGTCGAAGAAGCAAAAGAAAAAAGTGATGAGATCCTCTCAGAAATGCGTTCTAAGGCAGATGCCAAGGTGCATGAGCTTTTAGAGATCCGCTCTCAGCTCAATGATCTGGTAGAAGAAAAAGAAAAAGCAGGCAGTGATGAAGTGTTCCACATCGGTGATCCGGTGATGATCAAACGTTATAATTACTATGGTGAGGTTTTAGAGGTAAAACCGAAATATCTTTTGGTTTATGCCAATGGCATGAAGATGAAGCTGGATCCATCGGATTGCACGCATACACAGAAAAAGAAAGAAAAAACTAAAAATAAAAAGGCATCTGTTTCTTCAAAGACCCATGCCCGTGCTTCGATGGAATGCAATGTCATCGGTGAAAGGGTAGTCGATGCTTTGAGTATCGTTGATAAATTTTTAGATACGGCCATTGCCCATTCGCTTTCAACTGTCAGGATCATCCATGGTGTTGGCAGCGGTGCTTTAAGAACGGCTATCTGGGAGTATCTAAAGAAAAATAAATATGTGGATAGCTGGCGTATCGGCGGTGAGGGTGAAGGCGGTACGGGTGCTACGGTCGTAACCCTAAAGGGAGGTCATCATGGCAAGTGATAAGATCAAACAGAAGCTGGAGCTTCTTCCTTTAAAACCGGGCTGCTATCTCATGAAGAATAAAGAAGGCGAGATCATCTATGTCGGTAAGGCCATTAAACTGAAAAATCGCGTTCATTCTTATTTCGTAGGTTCTCATAACTATAAGACGACCAAGCTGGTTTCACAGATCGATGATTTTGAAACGATCGTTACTTCCAGTGAAAAGGAGGCTTTGCTGCTGGAATTTAATCTTATCAAGCAGTATCGTCCCCGCTTCAATATCATGTTCATGGATGACAAAAGCTATCCTTATCTGAAATTGACCAAGGATCATGCTCCGGCATTAAGCGTGGTACGTAATATCAAGGATAAAAAGGCAGAGTATTTCGGACCGTTTCCAGATTCTTCGGCTGCCTATCAGACAAAGGATCTGTTGAATCGTTTATTTCCTTTGCGGAAATGTCAGCATTTGCCGAAAAAGGTCTGCCTTTATTACCATATCCATGAATGCTTAGGATATTGTGAAAAGAAGATCGATGAAGATGTCAGGGAAGATATGATCAAAAAAATCAGACGGTTCCTTAAGGGAGATACCGCTGATATCCTTCATCAGCTAACCGGTGAAATGAATGAGGCAAGCGAAGCGTTGAATTTTGAAAAGGCAAAGGAGAAACATGACCTGATCGAAGCAATCAAGCATGTTACCCAGCAGCAGAAGGTACAATTCAAGGATCGTAAGAACCGTGATGTTTTTGCTTATTATGAGGAATATGGTTATATTTCGATCCAGAATTTTATTCTTCATGACGGTAAGATCTTGAATCGTTCGCTTTCTGTGCAATCGTTAGTGGAGGATGCGCAAACCACGTTTATGAGCTTTATCGTTCAATATTATGAAAAAAATATATTGCCGGATGAGATCCTTCTGCCCTATGAGCTGAACATTGAAGGAATTGAAGAGGTTCTTGATACAAAGATCGTCCAGCCTAAACAGGGAAATAAAAAGCAATTGGTGGACATGGTGAAAGAAAACGCCAAAAAGACGCTTCATGAACAGATCGAAACGCTTCAGCGGGATGAAAACCGTAAATCACAGGCCATGAAGGAGCTTTCTGATTTTTTCAATACAGAAATCCATACGATTGAGATGATCGATAATTCACATATTTCAGGAGCCTTTAACTGCAGCGGTGTCGTGGTATTTAAGGATGGCGAACCGTCAAAGGCGGATTACAGGCTGTATCGTTTAGATGAATATCGAAGTGATATGGATTCAATGAAAGAGGTCCTTTATCGTCGTTATTATCGAAAGCTGATGGAAAAACAGCCGATGAGCGATCTTTTGATCGTTGATGGCGGATGGCAGCAGATCGAAGCGGCAAAAGAAGTATTGGATTCTTTGGGAATCGATATCCTGTTAGCAGGACTTGTGAAGGATGATAAGCATCGTACAAGCTCTTTGTTAGATAAGAATGGAGAAGTTATCGAAGTAAAAAAAGATTGTCCGCTTTTCTTCTTTTTGACAAATTTACAGGATGAGGTCCACCGCTATGCCATTACCTATCATCGCAAGCTGCGCAGCAAGGCGATGAACAAGAGCATCTTAGATGATATTGAAGGGATCGGTGAGGTGCGTAAGAAGCAAATCTGGAAAAAATACAAGACGATCAAAAACCTGCGGCAAGCGACCTTAGAGGAGCTGAAAGAATTCCTTCCAACAAGCGTTGCTGAAAATGTGCTGGAGCTTGTTGGGCAAAAAACCTTAGACAATCATTGATTTGTGCATACTATGGTTTAAAGGAGGAATCTTACGCAAAAAATTTGTACTCCTCGTGAAAACGAAGTTTTTCAGTATCTTTTGAAAAACTATTCTACAAAAGAAATTGCCTATAAAATGAATATCAGCGATAAAACGGTGCGCAATCACATTTCAAATGTAATTTTAAAGCTGAATGTGAGCTCACGGACGCAGGCTGTGCTGGAGCTTTTGCGCCACCGGCAGATCGAACTTGATGAATAGGGGGCTTCCCCCTTTTCTTTTATTTACTTTTATAAGTGAACTTGTTATAATCTAACAAGAGGTGACTTTCATGAGAGTGAAAAGAGGTCTTTTTATCGGTGCACTTCTGGCATTATTTTTATGTTGCTTTCATATCATGAATCAACATTATGATGAGCTTTCACGATATCAGTATGCCGATGATGAGAATCGAAAGCTGATACTGGAATATATGACAACAGAAGATATCAATTATTTGATCGATCGGCAATATAAACCCGAAGAATTTCTTGAATATCTGGGCATGCCTCATTTTGATATTCGTTATGTGGATTGGTACAATTACGCAAAAGGTGTTGGCGGAATGGACGATGCTTCTATTCTGGAGCTTGTCGATACGATGAAGGATCAGATGAGTTATTCTACCTTTAAGGTCTATTGCAGCAATTACTCACTGACACAATTAAAAAGCTTCTATTTGGAAGAGAATGCTTTTGTACATGATCAGACATTGATCAGCAATCCTTCTTCGGTTACGAATAAAATAGAAAAGAATATGACGCTGTTTACCTATGAACCTAAAGATTTGGTGGAAGTCAGCGGAATCCCGATCGTGAATCAGATGCAGGGAAAAGAAACGATCCAGCTTTCACAAAATGCAGCAAAAGAGCTTGTCAGCATGTGCAATGCAGCCTTTGAGATCAATGAAAAGACCTGTGGCAATATGGTGGTAACGACCGGCTATATATCCTTTGATACACAGGAGCAGCTGTATGAAGAAGCACTGCTGACATATGGTATCGATGATGTTTTTGCGCATGTTGATTATCCGGGCCAGTCGGTCTATCAGTTGGGCAATGTCGTGCGCTTGGTGGTCGCATCGGTCGAAACGACAGAACTGCAGGAAACAGAGATTTCGCCACAGCAGTTATGGCTGATCGAACATGCACATGAATATGGCTTTGAATTTGTCAATGATCCTGCTCGTCCTTTGGAGGAATTTATCCTCCAGTACCATGAAGAACTGAAAAAAAGCAATGAAGAAGGAGATGAAGCACAATGATCACAACCATCGGCTGCTGTGATTCGGGACTGGGCGGCATGCTGGTCGTAAAAGCGCTGAAAGAGGCGTATCCTGATTTAAATATCGTATTTATTGCTGATCAAAGCAATGTTCCCTATGGTGAAAAAAGCGTGGAGGATCTAAGCAGATATGCCCGTGCTTTCTTAGATCGGTTCAGAAAGATGGGAATCCATGAGGTCGTCATTGCCTGCAATACCTTATGTGCCAATGTCATCGGCGATATTCAAGAGGAATATGAAGACCTTCATATCTTTAATATCATCGAACCTACCTGCCGGCAGCTGGCAGGTCACGGGTATCAGAAGATCAATGTGCTGGCGACGCCTAAAACAGTGGAAAGACATGCCTATCAAAAAGCTTTGGGCATTTTTTGCCCGGAGGCTGAGGTTCATGAAATTCCGGCAGCAAAGCTGGTACCTGTCATTGAAGATGGCTGTGACCCGCTGCTTCTTAAAAAAGCAGTGGAAGGCTATGTGACCGAGAAAGCGGATGCATGGGTTCTTGGCTGTACACATTTTCCGCTTATAAGACCTTATCTTGAAGGAAAAGGAGAAATCTTTGATTCCAATCAGGCAATTGTTGATCTTTTTAAGGATGAACAGATCAACGGAGAAGGTAGAGTTGAAATTTATACTACGAAGGATCCGGATAAGATGAAAAAAAGCATTCAAACCCTTTTGAAATGTGAATATGATGTAAAAGCAATCACTCTTGACTCATGAGTGATTTTTTTCTTCTTCTTTTGAGGGCTTAAGCATAAGATACAATGAGGTGGAGTATGAAAAAGATCAGACTTGTATGCACATATGCAATAGCCTTTATCTGTATTATGGCGGCGATTTCGCTTCCAAAAAACGAGATCGAGGTTTTTAAAAGCACGACTCATGACATGGAGGATAAAATTCTTATTTATATGATGAATGAAGAGAATCAGCTGGTGCCTGTTACGCTGAATTATCAGAAAAGTGATTCTGATTGTGAAAGCATTCTTCAGCTTTTTCAACTGATGAAGCATGAGATCGGGTCATATGATCTGAAAGCACTGATTCCTGTATCAATCCAATGTCTGGGTGTTGCCATTCAGGATAAGCTTGTCCAACTGAATTTTAATGAAGCATTTTTCACGATGAGCTCTCAAATCGAGCTGCGTGTGATCGAAGCGATCGTGAGCAGTATCGTACAATTGGATGAAAGCTATCAGGTAGAATTTTTAGTTAATCAGAAGCCAATTGAAAAAATGCCGTTAAGCGCACTTCCGATGCAGACTTTTGATTATACGCTGGGCGTCAATAATTTCAGCCTTGACACTTCCCAGCTCCATCAAAGCGTATCGCGTTCAATCATCGAATTGCATGAGGATGAAGAAAGCCATTATTATATGGTTATGACACGCCGTTATCCATCCTCACAAAGCCTATTGGATTTTGTCAATGAGGTCGTGGATCAGACCTCATTGAGTCTTGAATGCCAACGAATAGAAATTGAAGAGGATCGTGTAGCACTTCATTTGAATGAAGCGTTTTTGGCAGAGGAGGATGTTGTTGAAGCAAGGGTTGTTCTGCCTCTTTTATATACATTAAAAATGAATCAGATCGGCAGCAGTTTCTTGCTTTATGTAAATGATGAACAGGTATGGATGGAAGGAAGCTCTCAATATGATTTGACTTTTGAGGATTTAAATTTAAATATATTTGAAGAATGAGGAAGATTATGTTAAAGTAATGCTGGTGATGATATGAAGATAATATTAATGAGTGATTCTCATGGCAGGAATCATTTGATTGATGAAATCATGGAAAGACATAAAGATGCCGATGCTTTTCTGCATTGCGGAGATATTGAATGTGATGAGCGTGCCTATCCGAATATGCGTATCGTACGCGGCAATAATGATTACTATGCTGATTTTCCTGAAAAGATGAAGTTGAGGATCGGTCCTTTTCGGGTACTGATGCTTCATTCACATCTGTGCTATTCCAGGGATCGTTTGTCTTATTTAAGCAGGCTGGCAAAGGAGGAAGGCTGTGATACTGTTTTTTTCGGCCATACGCATGTTGCCTGTGATAAAGTGGTGAATGGCGTTCGTCTGATCAATCCCGGAAGCTTGTATTATTCACGTGATGGCCGTCCGATTTCCTATTGTATAATAACGGTAGATACAGAAATGCAGGTTGAGTTTAAATTCGCACCTTTTCAATGAGGTGTCTTTTATTTGCCAAGAAAAGGTGTTTATGATATATTATGGAAAGTCAGGTGGGTTATGAGCAATTATTATATAGAATGTATAGAAGAAATTGATGAACTGATGAGCTCCGGCAGCTATGAAGCAGCAGCAAACAAGATCAGGGAAGAGTTGTCAATGCCTTATATACCCATGGATTTTGAAGAAAAGCTGCATGCTTATGAAAAAGAGCTATTGATGCACGAAGCACA
>NZ_CALVGS010000012.1 GCF_944327115.1 uncultured Traorella sp. | reverse complement strand
CTGATCTGATCCTCATACTGCATGGAAAGCATCCTACCACCATAATAGACACCCCTTGCCGATAAGGGATAGCCGGGATAGAAGTCATCCTGAATTTCGATATTGATATAGAAATCAATATCGGAATCACTGTCTGGAAGACGTGCGACAAAGAAGATGTCGAAGACAGCTTTACCTTCTTTTAGGGAATCGTCTTCAAACTGGGAAAGAAAAGGGGAGAAGCGATGGATGTTTTTCTGATTGACATAGATATCACGGATACAGTCCTTAGCAATGACAGAAATATCGACTTGTTTAAACTCGCTGACACATTGTTTGAGGGTATGTGCGAGGAAGATAGGACGAGCAAGGATTTGTTTACAAAACGTATCATACTGATAATTGATATTGTTCATAAATTCCTCCTACTCTTATATATCCATCAAATCATCAAAATTCCCAAAAAATCATAAAAAATTTTTTTAAAAGGCTTATTTGCAATCTATATCAATTTGCATTATCATAGTAACAGGGATGTGAAAAAGATGTATCGAATATTGATTGTAGAAGATGATCGTGTCATTGCAAAGGAAATTGAAAATCGTATCAGCAGTTGGGGATATGAAGTAAAATGTGTGGAAGACTTTCAGAATGTATTTGTTGATTTTGGGTCGTTTGATCCACATCTGGTTTTAATGGATATTTCTTTGCCTTTTTATAATGGGTATCACTGGTGCAGTGAGATCAGGAAGGTATCAAAGATTCCGATTCTGTTTATTTCCAGTGCTTCGGACAATATGAATATCGTCATGGCCATTAATATGGGTGGGGATGATTTTATTGCGAAGCCTTTTGATCTGGAGGTCTTGACTGCTAAGATCCAAGCCTTGCTTCGCCGCAGCTATGATTTTACGGCACATAATAATTTATTGGAGCACAGAGGGGCTGTTTTGAATACGAATGATACGACCCTGACCTATCATTCCGCAAAGCTCGACTTGACGAAGAATGATTATCGGATCCTTTTGACGTTGATGGAAAATAAAGGAAAGGTCATTTCCAGAGAAACCTTGATGGTCAAGCTGTGGGAAAGTGATGAATATATTGATGAAAATACATTGACAGTGAATATGACGCGATTAAGAAGAAAATTAGAAAGTATTGGTCTTGATGATTTTATTACGACAAAGAAGGGAATCGGGTATATCATCGAATGAGATTGCTTTTGAAGTATATGTATCAGCATCGCAAGACCATTTTCTTTTATTTTATATTTTCAATTATCTTTTTTATTATATTTTGGCTGTATCAGCTTCCTTTAGATGCTGTCGGATATGCTTTTTTGATCTGTACCTTTATCGGTACTGTGGGTGCTTTGATTGACTTTTGTCATTTCTATAAGCAGCATAAGACATTAATCGACCTTCAAAAGCGAGTCATGTTAAGCATTGATGAGCTTCCTGAAGCAACCAATCAAAGTGAAGAGGATTATCAGGCATTGATCAAGATCATTTATCAGGATAAGATCGATCTTATTACGCAAAAGGATCATGACTATGAAGAAATGATGGAATATTATACGTTATGGGCACATCAGATCAAGACACCTATTGCTGCTTTGCACCTTTTACTGAGTGGTAAAGAAGAGAAGGAATGTGAAGAGGAGCTCTTTAAGATCGAACAATATGTGGAAATGGTATTAACCTATCTAAAGGTCGATCATCAGGGGAATGACTTTCAGTTTGAGTTTGTTGATATTGATTCATGCATCAAGCAATGTATTCGTAAATATGCCAAGCTGTTTATTCGTAAAAAGCTCCAGCTTAATTATGAATCAAGATCCTTACAAGTATTAACCGATGAAAAATGGCTTTGTTTTGTTATTGAACAGCTTCTTTCCAATGCCATCAAATATACATCTTCCGGTCATGTAAATATTGATGTGAAAGATGAAGTGCTCATCATTGAAGATAGTGGCATCGGTATTCAGAAAGAAGATCTGCCTCGTGTTTTTGAAAAGGGGTTTACCGGTTATAATGGCCGTAAGGATAAAAAATCGAGTGGTATCGGATTGTATCTGGTGAAGCAGGTTTGTAATCGGTTGGGACATCGGATCAGTATTGAAAGCGAGCTTGGAAAATATACCCGTGTCATGATCGATCTTAAGCATGCGAATCTGGAAGTAGAGTAGCAATGCTTACCAATTTGTAAGTTTATGGGTCAAACTGTAAGCTAAAGAAATGGCTCGAAGATATGATTTCTTGTAGAATAAGGGTGTCAATAAGGAGGATAAGTTATGGTGATATTAGAAGCAAATAACTTAAAGAAAGTTTATACGACACGGTTTGGAGGAAATCATGTCCAGGCATTAAGAAATGTTTCCTTTTCAGTAGAAGAGGGTGAATATGTTGCGATCATGGGAGAGAGCGGCAGCGGCAAGACGACGCTTTTGAACATTTTGGCTTCTTTAGACAAACCGACAAGCGGTGAGGTACTGTTAAGAGGAAAAAAGCTGACAGCGATCAGTGAAAAAGAAATATCTGCTTTTCGAAGAGAGCATTTAGGTTTCGTTTTTCAGGATTTTAACTTATTAGATACGTTTAGCGTCAAGGATAACATATTGCTTCCATTGGTGCTGTCAAGAAAAAGCGTCAAAGAGATGGAAGAGCGTCTGAAGCCTGTCGCAAGATCCTTAGGTATCGAAGATATCTTAGCGAAAATGCCTTATGAAATCAGCGGCGGTCAGCGCCAGCGTGTAGCGGTCGCCAGAGCAATCATCACCCAGCCGGATATCGTATTGGCAGATGAGCCGACCGGTGCCCTTGATTCCCGCAATACAGATGAACTGTTGGAGCTGTTTAATCAGATCAATGAAGCAGGACAGACGATCTTGATGGTAACCCACTCCACCAAAGCGGCTTCTCATGCGAAACGGGTGATGTTCATCAAGGATGGGGAGGTCTTCCATCAGATTTACAGAGGCGATCAAAGCACTGCCCAAATGTATCAGAAAATCAGCGATACGCTGACTTTGATTGCAACGGGTGAGAAGTATGAATAGGTTTTTCTATTTAAAGCTGGCACTTCAAAATCTTAAGAAAAATTCAAAGATGATCATTCCTTATTTTTTGACAGCCACGCTTTTTTCAATGATGTTTTATGTGATTCTGGCCTTATCGCTGCATAGTGAATTTTACGGCAGGACACGTGGTGTCATGCTCTCATTGGGCGTTGGCGTGATCGGTATCTTTGCATTTATCTTTTTGTTTTATACCAATTCCTTTGTCATCAAGCAGCGGAAAAGTGAACTGGGACTTTATAACATTCTCGGAATGGAAAAATACCATATCTCACGTATCTTGTTTTATGAAACACTTTTGCTGGCACTTGTTTCGATAACAGCCGGTATCTGTATCGGAAGTCTTTTCGGCCAGGGAATCTTCCTTTTGCTGGTTAAGATGGTCGGTGATCTGCCGACGATGAATTTTGAGATTTCTTTTGACAGTATCAAATGGACCTATCTTTTATTTGGTATCATTTTTCTTTGTACAGCGCTATTTAATGTTTCCCAGATCCATCTGTCAAAACCGATCGATCTTTTAAGAAGCAAGAGCGAAGGTGAAAAAGAACCTAAGACTAAATGGATCTTAACGATTCTTGGGATCATTTGCTTAGCTGCCGGTTATTATATTGCCATCACGGTCAAGAATCCGGTAGATGCCCTTCTCTTATTCTTTGTGGCCGTCATCCTTGTCATATTTGGTACGTATTTCCTGTTTACTGCCGGAAGCATTGCTTTATTGAAGCTCATGCGCAAGAATAAGAAGTATTACTATAAAACCAGTCATTTTGTTTCTGTATCCAATATGATCTATCGTATGAAGCAGAATGCTGTGGGATTGGGAAATATCTGTATTCTGGCAACGATGGTCCTTGTCATGATCTCTTCGACAGGTTCTTTGTTTATTGGTGTCAATGATTTGATCAAACGTGAAGTGAGCAAGGATGTAGAAGCTTCTTTCAGCAGTTATTATCTGGAAGTGAATCAGGCTGTAGATAAAAATATCATGAATTATCTTCATGATCTTGATATGACTGATTTTACCCGCAATTACAGTTTTTCACTGGCATTAAAATTAAAAGATGATACGTTGGTTCCAAAAGATGAAGATCAAACAGATTATAGTGACTATTACTATGTTTATTTCTCAACGGATGATTCGATTGATTTAGGTGATCATGAGATCGCTGTTTACTTTGATGACGGAACAGCGCCAAAGAACTTAACGATCGGTACACAGACCTATCAGATTAAATACAATTCTGATTCTTTAGAAAATGGTTCTTTAGATGATATGTTTAATTACAATCCGGGATATAAAGGACTTGTCTATATCATCATGAAAGATGAAAAAGCAATCGATGAAATGTCGAAAAGCATCGATCTTAGTCATTACGGTTATGTAAATTGGCCACAGTACAATTATGCTTTCAACTGTGATCTCAGTGAAGATCAATTTACAAAGCTGCAGGAAGATATCTATCATATTATTCATGAAACGACCGATCAGTTTGATAACCTGGCATATGGTTATGGATATTCTGTTAATTTCCAAGCCTTTGTCCGTCAGGAACTCATGGAATTCTTCGGAAGCTTCTTCTTCCTCGGTATTTTCTTAAGTATCCTGTTCATGATTGCGACAACCCTGATCATGTATTATAAACAGATCAGTGAGGGCTATGACGATGTAAAACGATATGAGATCTTACAAAAAGTAGGTATGAGTCATGAGGAAGTAAAAAAATCCATCCATTCCCAGATCATGATCGTCTTCTTTATGCCATTGATCACGGCAGGTATTCATTTGATGTTCGCATTCAATATGATCTATCAGATGTTTATGGCCTTTGGTATGACCAATAAGACAATGTTTGCTTCTGTCATGGTCATTGTCTATGTGATCTTCTCGATCTTCTATTTCATCATTTATCAGTTGACGGCAAAGGTCTACTATAAGATCGTAAGTTAAAAGTATTCAGTAATACGCTGATGTATTACTGAATCTTTTTTTGTCATGGGCTTAAATATAAAACATATATTGAGTAGGCAATGATTCATTGCATTCTTTCAGAAATGTAAGAAAAATAAGAAAATTGTAAGTATTATTAAAGGATTTTTATCGTACTTTTCTTCTATAATAAAGACATCAAAGGAGTGAGTTTTTATGAAGAAGAGTTTTCAGTTTTTATTAGTTGGCAGTGGTATCGTATTAGGAGCATTGCTTTTGATCATGAAACAGAAAAGGGGAAGATAGAGATGGACTTTGCAAAGGAAATTGTATTACTGAGTATTTTGATGGGGCTGATGTTTATTGGGTTATATAAGGTGAGTGAGTATGGAAACTAATCAACAATTTATATTTATATTCATTGAAGTAGTGATTTGGAGCGTGTTGATGGTGTATTTTCATTATCGAAATCAAAGACAAAAATAATAGTCTTTGATTTTTATTTTTTTAAAATTGCATGACATTTATATATTTTTCATTCGAAAAACCACTTATATCGCATAATTATGGGCTTAATTTGCAGTTTATATGTAAAATGTTATAGTTAAATTCAAGTAATTATTGTATAATTGAAGTAAATTTTAGGAAAATTTGAAAGGATGGCATAAGAATGCTTAAAAGTATATACTATGTACTGAATGAGAACTTTACGAATCTATATAGGATTTTCTGTATATCACGATATGAGCTGCTTGCAGATATGCGTGATTCTAAATTCGGATTATTTTGGAACTTTGCTTCTCCGGCGATTCAGGTCATTACCTATTGGCTGGTATTTGGTGTCGGAATGAATCGTAATGGATATGACGGTGTGGCTTATCTGCCATGGGTCATCGTGGGATTTTCAGCATGGTGGTATTTACAGCCATGTATAACGCAGGGGTGCAGTGCGGTATTCTCAAAAAAGGATGTTATTACGAAGATGAAATTTCCGATCAGTATTCTTCCGGCTACCGTATGTGCCAAGGAGTTTTTTAATCATTTATGTATGATGGCGATCACGATCGTGGTACTTTTGCTTTATGGCTATCGGCCGAATGTATATTGGCTCAATCTCATTTACTATGCCTTTTGTGCTTTTATGTTTGTGGAAGCATTGTCTTTGACCACATCTGTTTTAACGATGATGTGGCGTGATGTAAAGAAGCTTGTTGTTTCTTTGATACGCATGATCCTTTATTTATCACCGGTGCTTTGGCCGGCAGCATTTAAGAATTATCCGTTTATGACATTTGTGATGAAATTAAATCCGGTCTATTACATCGTTACCGGTTATCGTGATGCGGTATTTTTTAATAAGAGCTTTTTACGACATCCGGCCATGGGCCTGTATTTTTGGATCGTTATTTTAGTGCTGTTTGTCATAGGCTCAAGTCTGATGTATCATTTCAAGAAGAAAATGATTGATATGATCTAAGAGGTGCAAGATGGATAAGAAAATAGAGTATGCAGTAGAAATGAATCATATTTCTAAGATTTATGCGTTAAAACAAAAAGAAAAGAAAAAGAAGAAAGAATATTTCTATGCATTGAAAGATATCAGCTTTCAGGTAGAAAAAGGTGATGTGATCGGTATTTTAGGAACCAATGGATCAGGAAAATCAACACTCTCATTGATATTGGCAGGAATTTCCGATCATGATGGCGGTGAAATGGTCGTTAATGGTGAACAAGCCTTGATTTCGATCAATACCGGTTTGAACCAGCAATTGACAGGAGAAGAAAATATCAATGTGAAGGGAGCCCTTTTAGGTCTTTCTAAGAAAAGAATCGCTCAAATCAAAGAAGGTGTGATCGAATTTGCGGAATTGGGAGATTTTCTTTATCAGCCTGTAAAGAAATATTCCAGTGGTATGAAATCAAGGCTTGGATTTTCAATTTCACTGGCTTTGAATCCGGATATATTTATCGTTGATGAAGCATTATCGGTAGGAGATAAAGGTTTTGCACAGAAATGCTTGAATCGGATGATGCAGCTTCGTGATGAAAAAAATAAAACGATTTTCTTTATTTCACATTCCCTTCCTCAAGTGAGAAGCTTTTGTAAGAAAGGTATGTGGATCGAAGGAGGAAAATTAATAGAGTTTGGTGATATTGATGAAGTATGTGATCATTATTCAGAATATGTCGATCACTATAACTCATTAAGTGAGAAAGAGAAGAAGAAGGTTCGTGATGAAAAATTTAATGAACGTCTTATAAAAGGGGAAATAAAAAAAGGCTTTTGGGAACATATATTCAGATAGCGGAGGTTATATGAAAACAGTTATTACATATGGTACATTTGATTTATTTCACATAGGACATTTGAATTTATTAAGGCGAGCTAAAGAATTAGGTGATTATCTGATCGTTGCAGTATCCAGTGATGCGTTTAATGCCATCAAAGGAAAGCAGTGTGCCATTCCTGATTATGAGCGTATGGAGATCGTTAAGGCCATTAAATATGTCGATAAGGTGATTTTAGAAGAATCGTGGGATCAAAAAATATCGGATGTGCAGAAGTATGATGTCGATGTATTTGTGATGGGAGATGATTGGAAAGGCAAGTTTGATTTTCTGAAAGATTACTGTGAAGTGGTATATCTTCCTAGAACTGAAGGAATTTCTACGACGCAGATCAAAGAAGAAATGAAAGGAAGTATGTGATACTTCTTATGAGATTTTTACAGATAATAAAAAAAGGGATGGTTTGGATCTTAAAAATTTTTTGTCGTATATTCTATGTCGTTGTACCAGTTAAGGACAATTCTATTGTTTTTATGGCCTATCATGGCAGAGGATATTTAGACAATCCAAAAGCAATCTATGAAGAAATGATAAAAGATCCGAGATTTAAAAACTATCAATTTTATTGGATCTTGCGTCATAAAAAAGACTGTCCTTCAAATGCTATATCTGTCAAATATATGAGCTTCCGTTATCTTTATGTATTTGCCAGAGCTAAATATTGGGTTGTAAACTGTAAGCTTCCACAATATATTTATAAAAAAAAGAATCAAATTTATCTTCAAACATGGCATGGAACACCTTTAAAAAAGTTAGGACATGATATAGATGTATCAGCAGATACGAAATTTTATAGAAGTGGTCTCAGTCAAAAAGAAATGTTAGGTACATATGATAATGACGTAGCCAAATATGACTATTTAATATCGCCTAATCCTTTTACTACCAAAGTTTTTCCATCTGCCTTTCATATTAGTCCTGAAAAACTTATAGAAATAGGTTATCCGAGAAATGATATATTAAGCAAGCAAAATACAGAATTAATTAAAACCATAAAGAAAACATTAAATTTACCGATTGATAAAAAAGTTATTTTATATGCTCCAACATGGCGTGATAATTCATTTGTTACGAAAGGTTATACATTTGAATTAAAAGCAGATTTCAAAAAATGGAAAAAAGTCTTACAAGATGAATATATTGTTCTATTTAAGCCACATTATTTAATTGTAAACAAGATAGACAGTACATATGATCAGGAATTAAACGGTTTTTTGTATTCAGTTGATGCGGATTATGATATCAACTATTTATATTTAATAAGTGATATTTTAATCACAGACTATTCGAGTGTTTTTTTTGATTATGCAATCTTAAATCGTCCAATTTATTTTTATATGTATGATCGCAATAATTATCAGCATCAACTGCGGGGATTTTATCTTGATGTAGATAAAGACCTGCCTGGTAAAGTATATGAGAATGAAAATAAAATGTTAGAGGATGTTAAGACTAAAAATTTTGATTATCAGAGATTAAAAGAATTTAATCGTAAATTTAATTGCTTTCAAGATGGACAATGTTCGAAAAAAGTTATAGATAAGGTATTTTGTTAGGCGGGAGGAATCAAAAATGTACTGGAAAGAAAAGATTCTTTATATCACACTCAGTTTATTAAAAATATTATTTCCTTTTATGAAAATCAAGCCTAATAAAATAGTGTTTGTCTCATTGGAAAGTAATAAACTTGAAAATGAATTTAAAATGCTTAGTAAACAATTGATGAAGGATAATCGTTATGATTTGCAATATGATCTTTTTAAATTTGATGGAACATTATTAGGTTCAATAAAATATTTTTTTGTATGTATTCATCAGTTTTTTGAAATCAATACCAGCAAATTAGTAATACTTGATTATAATAATTATGTTGTTTCCAAATTTAAGCGTAAGGGTGTTCAGGTCTTACAACTTTGGCATGCCAGTGGTGCCATTAAAAAATTTGGTAATGAAACAAAAAGAGATTATCCAATAGCTAATTATGATTATGTAATTGCAAATTCAGAAGAATTTAAACCTTATTATGCGAAAGCATTTGGTGTTTCAGAACGGCAGATTATAGTAACTGGTATTCCTAAATGTGATTGTTTATATAATCCAGAGTATTTAAAAACTCGTAAAATAAAAATAATCGAAAAATATCCTCAAATTAAAAATAAGAAAATTGTTTTGTATGCTCCAACTTTTAGAGGGCGAATCACAAGCGGTTTTAAAAATGTATATATGGATTTAAATAAATTATATGAAATTTTAGGTGAAGAATATGTAATCATGTATAAGCTACATCCTTTACTTAAAAATCATATAATAAGCAATCATCCTAATATCATTTGTTGTAATTCCGAGAATCTTTACCACCTTTTTTCTGTAACGGATTATTTTATATCAGACTACTCCGCTATTATTTTTGATTTTTCAATTATGAATAAACCAATGATATTTTACGCTTCTGATTTAGAAATTTATAAAGAAGAAACTGGAATCTTTCTGGATTATTTAAATGAGATGCCGGGACCAGTGTGTTATAATGAAGAAGAAGTTGCCAAAAGCATTCTTGCAGATAAATTTGATTTATCTAAAGTAGAATCCTTTTGTAAAAAATATCATAAGTATAATGACGGACATTCATTATCCAGAGTATTAACATTGATAAAAGATATTATGTCGAAGGATGGTGTATGATGAAAAAAATCAAAAAAATAATAAAAAAAATTGGGAAAAGATACCGATTTATCAGTAAGTGCATTGACAATATCCAAGCATATAGAAGAAAAAGATACTACAAGAAAATGTATCAGACATTAGAAGTGGATGATAAGTTAGTTATTTTCGAGGCTTTTTTAGGTAAGCAGTATGCTTGTAGTCCTAAAGCTCTTTATGAAACAATGCTTCGTGATGAATATTTTAAAGATTTTACATTTGTATGGGTATTTAGAAATCCTGTTCAAAGAAGGATGGAATTTACGGATCATCGAACAGTAGTTGTGAAATATAATTCACGTAGATATTTTCGTTATTTTGCGCGGGCAAAATATTGGATCACGAACTGGCGATTATCTGATGCTATTATAAAAAAAGATAATCAAATTCTCATACAGACATGGCACGGTACCCCTTTAAAGAAAATAGGAATGGATTTAGAAATTGAAGGGAATGCGACAACATCTCAGAAAAAGGGGCATGCAATGTATCTAAATGATGCAAAAAGATATGATTATTTTATTTCACCATCGGCGTTTTGTACAAAAGTGTTTGCGAGTGCTTTTGGACTAAATCAATTAAACAAACAAAATATTTTAATTGAAACAGGTTATCCACGAAATGATTTTTTATTTCGCTATACTGAAGAAGATGTAAGGAATATAAAAAAAGAACTTCATTTACCTGAAAATAAAAAAATTATTTTATATGCACCTACATGGAGAGATAATCAGCATCAATTGGGTGTCGGATATACTTTTGACGCTTCAAAATATATCAATGATTTTCTTGAATCAATCAGTGATGACTATATGGTTATTTTGCGTCTTCACTATTTGGTTGCTAATCAGCTTGATCTTAGTGCGTATAAAGGAAAAGCCATTGATTATTCTCGCTTAGATGATATTAATCGCTTATATGTTGTAAGTGATATGTTAATCACAGATTATTCAAGCGTCTTCTTTGACTATGCAAATTTGAATCGGCCAATATTGTTTTATATGTATGATTTAGATGAATATCAATCAAGTGTAAGAGATTTCTATATTGATTTAAAAGAACTTCCTGGCCCTATCATCAAAAATGAAAGAGAACTTCTTCATGCCATTGATCAGATAGATGAGATAACAGATAAATATAAAGAATGTTATCAAAAATTCAAACAAACTTACAATTATCTTGACGATAAGGATTCAGGAAAGAGGGTCATAGATATTTGTGTGAAAGGAGAGCGTGCATAATGAAAAAAGTTTCTGTTATCATGCCAGTTTATAATGTTGACAAGTATCTTGATCGGAGTATCGATTCATTGCTCAGACAGACGCTTGAGGACATTGAAATAATTTTGATTGATGATGGAAGTACAGATCATTCAAAAGAAATCATTAAAAAATATCAACAACGATATCCTGATAAAATCGTTGCCCGTTTTATAAAAAACAGTGGAGCAGCACACGCAAGAAATATCGGTTTAGAATTAGCGCAAGGTGAATATATCGGTTTTGTTGACAGTGATGATTATGTTGATAGAACGATGTTTGAAAAGCTTTATCAATTGGCTAAAGCTGATCAGGCTGAAATTACAACTTGTGGATATTATCGAATCGATTATAAAGATATTCAGCGTAGGGATATTGCAGCTCACAAATGTTTCGGAAAAAATGTGTACCAAGCGCCGGACTTACTTATAAATAATGTTCCATATATATGGAATAAGCTTTTTAAACGCACGCTTATTGAAAGCACAGGAATAAGATTTGAAGAAAATCTTCGTATTTTTGAAGATTTAGTTTTTACATTTAAGCTATTTTTAAAAGCAAATCGAATTTCAAGAGTTAATGAAGCTTTATATAGTTATATATTTTCACGAAATGATTCTTTGACTTTTACATTTTCAAATAAAAGGTTTGATTTATTTGCGGCATTTGATTCATTGATTCGTTATTATAAAGAAAATAATAGTTTTTATCATTTTGATGAAGAACTACTTTTCATTCTGATGAATCATATTTATGTGGTATGTGGCAGTGAAGTCTCTTTATCAATGTTACCACTAAAATATAAATTTATTAATTTAGGATTTGAATATATGGAAAAAAATTTTCCATATTGGAAAGACTATGTTGTATATTATAGAAAATATAAAAAGAATAAATTTTTATATTCGAAAAAAATGTATTGGCGTCTTTATTCATTATTACCAAGAAATTTGCGTATTTTAAAGAAACATTTTAATGCATTTGTGCATAACTTAAACTTTAATCGCGCCGGTAGTTATTACTTTAGATCATATAAAAATGCTAATCTTAAAGAGAAGCGTATTTTAATTAATTCTCAGCATGGGGTGACGTTAAACGGTAATATGTTTTATATATTAAAGGAGTTATGCACTAATGAAGCTTATTATAATTATGAAATAGGAATTACTTATAAAAATGATAAAACATTGATACAATTCAAAAAACTCATCGAAGAATATCGTTTTGTCAATCGAAACCTGATTTATTTAAAAAACAACAGTAAAGAGTATGCAGACTTTCTTGCAACTTCTAAGTATTTGTTTAATGATACAAGTTTTCCGGTTTATTTTATAAAAAAAGAAGGGCAGATTTATCTTAATACTTGGCATGGTACCCCTTTAAAGACATTAGGTAGAAGTACAGCTAATGATTATTATGATATAGCAAATTTGCAGAAAAATTTCGTAGCTGCTGATTATTTACTTTATCCAAGTGATTATATGGAAAAATGGATGCTCAAAGACTATATGTTAAATGGTATAGCTGAAAACAAGATTTTGAAATGTGGTTATCCAAGAAATGAAATATTTTTTGATCAAGAAAGAGGAATGTTACTTCGCAGGCAATATGGCTTTGAAGATAAACAAGTAATTGCATATATGCCAACATGGCGTGGAAATTTACGAAATGTTGATGCAGGTCAAAAAGATGAACTTCAATATATACTTGATGAAATCGATGGTAAATTGAATGATGATCAAGTAATGATCGTGAATTTACATCCATATGTTAGTAATTCTATTAACTATAATGTATATAGACATATTTATAAATTTCCAGATAATTTAGAAACATATGATTTCTTGAATTGTTCTGATATTTTAGTAACGGATTATTCAAGCGTATTCTTTGATTATGCTGTTTCAAAAAAGAAAATTATTTTGTTTGCCTACGATGAAGTTGAATATTTCCATAATCGTGGAGTATATATGAATTTTTCTGAACTTCCTTTTGTAAAGGTAAATACTGTAGATGATTTAATTACGGAAATAAATACAAATGAAAACAATGTTGATTATTCTGCTTTCATTGATACTTATTGTCATTATGATAGAAATGATGTTTCAAAGCAGATTTGTGAGCAGATCATTCAAGATAAAAAGACTTCACTTGATATAAATCAATTATATGTCGATCAGAAAAAACTGCTTGTTTTCGCAGATGATTTCAGAGATGTTCATATCGTGGATCAGTTAAAAAATCTTTTTATGAATGTAGATATAAAGAACGGATTGATTTATTTAACCTATGTTACAAAAGAGATACGTGATCGTTTATTTCTTAAAGAATTGTCTCGAAATGTTAACTATATGGGAATTTTAAATGCTTTTAGCTGTAATCCACCCATTGACTGTATCTTGTTGAGCTTGATAGAGAATCATCCGATGGTTTACCGATTCTTTAAGCATAGAATTCATGAGGCAATTTTAAGAGAATGGAAAAGGGCCTATCATAATATTAATTTTGATACATGTGTAGTATTTGGTTATGAAAGTGTAAAGAATATTCTTATGGCCGCACTATCAAAGGGAAAAAAGATACTTTATATTACGGATGTGAACGATTTTAACGATTGTGTCTCTAAGTCTGTTTATGAGAATTTTGATTATGTGATTTATAAGAATGAAGCTGTGAAAGGACAATGTTCCTATCAAGGAAAAAATGTCTTGGTAAAAGAAGTATTATCTTTTGATGAATTCTTTGACAAATAGATTCACTAAAGAAATGGAGAATCTTAATCTTTGATTTTTTTAGGAAATGACTCTATAATAGAAACGGTGATAAAATATGATATATTCAAAAAACGGTGCCTGCTGGTGCGGGAGCAAAAAGAAATATAAGCATTGTCATTACGAGTTTGATCAGAAGCTGATGCAGATGAAGATGCAGGGATATGAAGTACCCCCTAAGTCAATCATTCGTAATCAAAAGGATATTCAGATCTTAAGGGAAAGTGCCAAGATCAATACTGCGGTATTAGATGCTGTGGCAGAAAAGATCTGTGAAGGAATGAGCACACAGGAGATTGATGATATCGTAAGAGAGGTAACGCATGCTCATCATGCGAAATGTGCGCCATATCGTTATGAAGGGTATCCAAAGAGCGTTTGTACGAGCATCAATGAGGTCGTGTGTCATGGTATTCCGGACAGTAAGCGTATCTTAAAGAGCGGAGATATTGTCAATGTGGATGTATCGACGATCTTTAAGGGATATTTTTCAGATGCCAGCCGTATGTTTATGATTGGTGAGGTCAGCGACAATGCCAGAAAACTGGTTGAGGTTACGCATCAGGCATTACAGGCAGGCTTGGATGCGTTGAAGCCTTGGGGAACCTTAGGTGATATCGGTCATGCGATCCAACAGGTTGCGGAGAGCCATGGATATAACGTAGTGCGTGTTTTTGGGGGTCATGGGGTTGGTAAAGAATTTCATGAAGAGCCTTTTGTAGCACATGTAGGAAGACCAAATACGGGCATGGTAACAGCTCCGGGAATGACATTTACGATCGAACCGATGATCAATGAAGGTACGTATGATGTGGAAATCGATCCGGATGATGGCTGGACGGTAACGACGAAAGATAAGAAATTGAGTGCTCAATGGGAAGTCATGGTATTGGTTACTGATGATGGCTATGAGATATTGACACAGTAAGGAGAGAAAAATGAAAGAACTTTTATTTGTTGTGGATATGGTCAATGGGTTTGTGAAAGAGGGCAGTATGCATGATGCGTCAATCATGAAAATCGTTGATGTGATCAAAAAAGAATGTGAAACTCATGAAGATCGTTTGTTCATTGCTGATACGCATGAAAAAGAGGCCATGGAATTTAAAAGCTTTCCGCCTCATTGCATCAAAGGCACATCGGAAGCTGAGATCATTGATGAATTAAGACCTTATGTAAAAGAAGTATTAGAAAAAAATTCGACGAATACTTTCCATGTCTTAAATAAAGAAATCTTAAACGACTATGATTCTTTTAAGATCGTCGGCTGCTGTAGTGATATCTGTGTCATGCAGCTGGCAGTCAGCTTAAAGACCTATTTGAATCAGATGAATATGGCACAGCCTGTGATCGTTGCAGAAAAGGGAATTGCTACCTATGATTCTCCAACACATCCGGCAGAGGAATATCATCAGATTGCCCTTCGTCTGATGGAACAGGCTGGAATCATGATTGAATAAAGCGAGCTTTTTATTATAGAAATATTTTATATTTGCAACATAAAGGAGTCCTCATGATGGACTCCTCATTTATTTATAAAATTAATCATGCCCAATAAAAATTATATATGAAAAAACAATTAGAGAAAAGACTTATCTTAAAAATGCATATATTGTATAGTATAAATATCAAAGATATCATGGGAGAGAGGGAATTGAAATGATAGATTTAAATAATATGGTAAGCTATTGAAGTCAAGTTACTGTTGATTTAGTGTACAATATTCTATAAAAAAATAAGTTATGAAAGAAAGGAGCATAAATGTTAAAACGAAGAAATTTACTTGCTTGCTTTATCTCTTGTTTCTCCCTTCTGTTAAGCGGATGTACTATTGGATCTACAAATGAAACAGAAGATCAAATGATTCATATTGACTGGGATTATGGTGTGCGATATGTGGTTAATGAAAACAATGCGAATGCTTTGTCTGAAGTTAGATTGTATATTGATCCACAGAGAGAAGATGTGATTGCTTCACTGTCGGTTACGCTGCCCAAAGAGATGGATGATGTTGATGAAAAAGAAGCAGTAGAGTTGATGCAACTATATAATACCGAAATGTCTGTGATGAAAGAAATGAAGTGTACTTATGTATATCCTGAAAATGACGGTATTCATGAATTTATCAGGTTAAACTTTTTTCTTGATGATGATACAGATATATCCGCAATAATTCAATATCTTGGATTAGAAGAAGAATTTGAAGATGGTATCTTATATTATGAAAAAGAATTATTAAATTCTGAGAATTTTCGATATCAATGGATTTTAGAAGAAGGCAATTTTGAAAATAATATTTCTTTTTCAAATGATTCAGAATATGATTATCCATCTCAATAAAATTACGATGAGGCTATAATATTTTCCAGCCTCTTTTTTTTCTTGTCAAAAAAAGAAAAAAAGTACATAATATGACTAAATCAGCAAAATCCAACTGACAGTTGAGTGAAATACAACGAAGGGTTGACTGATTCAACTGACAATCGCTTCTTTTTTAACCTTTCCCCTCCTATAATGTAGGCATGAAAGGTGGTATGCATATGAAATACTATTATCATGAAGAAGAAGTTAAAGATGAATTGAAAAGAGAACAGGA
>NZ_CALVGS010000011.1 GCF_944327115.1 uncultured Traorella sp. | reverse complement strand
ACTCTGGATAAATTGATCGGATAAAAACTTTATATACAACATTTTAAAATACATTCAAGGCCCCAAATCCCTTTTAAATAAAGGACTTAGGGCCTTTCTGCTTCTTTAAAACTGTCGAAAACAGGATATTATCACTAATATGAAAAAAAGGCAATTCTTTTTTCATCTTTTTATTGATTCATGACCATTTTCGACTTGTAAAAATGGCAGGTTATGTTATCATGAAACCGGTGATGACAATGAATTTAAGTTTTAAGATCAATCAAAAAGATGATTGTTACATGATTCGCAAACAGGTTTTTATGGATGAACAGGGATTTGAAAACGAATATGATGAAATTGATGATTGGTGTACCTTTCTTACTTTATATGACGATGATATTTGCATCGGCTGTGCACGTTTTTTTGAAAGTGGACAAAAAGATATTTGGATTTTTGGGCGATTAGCATTAATAAAAACATATCGCGGTAAGCATTTAGGCAAAGAAATCGTTTTATATGCTGAGAGATATCTAAAACAGCGAGAGGCAAAGGAAATTCACCTGCATGCCCAATGTAGTAAGATAGCTTTTTATGAAAGCATGGGCTATGCATGTTACGGTGATATAGACTTAGATGAAGGCGTAAAACATATATGGATGAAAAAGAAGTTAGATAAAAAGGGTTGAAATCCGCATATAATATGGTATGATAACAATGAAGACAGGATGCGCCGTTAGCTCAACTGGATAGAGCGTTTGACTACGGATCAAAAGGTTGTGGGTTCGATTCCTGTACGGCGCGCCATTTCTGTTTATACAGGCTTTCTTTAATGATGAGGAAAGCCTTTATTTATAGGGCTTTTAGCTATACAGTGATTTTTTTTTATTTAAGTTCGCCACTTATTCGCCACTTTTTGAGAAAAAAAACCAATAAATTCTAATCAAGAAAATTATATTATTCTAATAAAAGAAAGGAATTGTATGCTAAAAGAATTAGAAATGTGTATAGCCGATAAAAGAATGTCAGAATCAATGTAAAAGAAATATTATTGAAGCTTTCCAACCGTGAAAGCTTTTTTAAACAAGCAATTATTTTCCATCATATGAATTTCTTTTATTCCATTGTCTAAATAATACAAGACCTGTTATTGAAAAAACACTGCCTAAGATAAAAGCATAAGATACGGATATATCTGCACATTTTCCAAACATTAGATTCGTTAAGATTCATTACCATTGAATAGATCGATAAGGTTGCGGCTCTTGAAACTTTCGTATACATATTCATGATCGTATCTAAAAGCGGTTATTATAATTGTTTAAACATATTTTTGTCAATGATGTTTTATAATGGTTTTACTTTAATAATATTATTAAAAAACCAGTTTTTTTTGTCTTTTTCAACATTTCCCTTGTTTTATTCTATAAATATGTTAAACTGTCAACGAAAGCAGGAGGCTGAAAGGAGAAAACATGAATAATATTGAAGTAGCTTTAAAAAACAATATTGAAAAAGCCGTTATGGAATGTTTCAATATCACGCCAGAACCTGGCCTTGTCATGATTGAGATCCCAAAAGATAATTCTAATGGTGATTATTCAACCAACATTGCCATGAGATTGGCGAAGGTTGTCCGATCGAATCCTCAGGTTATTGCGAAAGCATTAGTAGAAAAATTAGAATCAAATTTAGAAAATGCTGATAAGATTGAGATTGCCGGACCTGGATTCATTAATTTCTGGATCAAGAAAAGTGAACTTGCCGGAGTCATCAATACCGTGATCGACGCCGGTGATGATTATGGAAAAAATAACAGCGGCAACGGTCTGAAAATATTAGTAGAATATGTATCTGCCAATCCAACAGGTGCCTTACACCTCGGACATGCACGCGGAGCTGCATGGGGCGACAGCATCTGCCGTTTATTAAAGAAATCCGGTTATGACTGTTTAAGAGAATACTATATCAATGATGCCGGACATCAGATCGATATGCTGGGAGAATCTGTCTATGCCAGATATCTGCAGTCTTTTGGTATGGAAGCAGCGCTTCCGGAAGATGGTTATCATGGAGCAGATGTGATTGAGATCACTGAAGAAATCAAAAAAGATGTCGGTGATAAATATTTGAATTGTCCAAAAGAAGAAGCTGTGAAATTTTTCCGTGAAGAAGGAAAAAAACGTGAACTTAACCGTATTAAAAATGACTTAAAATATTATCGCTGTGAATTTGATTCTTGGATCAGTGAACAGAAAATCGTTGATGAGAATCGGGTAAATCTTGTCATGGATAAGATGGTTGAAATGGGTCTTACTTATGAAAAAGATGGTGCCATCTGGTTTAAATCGACAGAATATGGTGATGATAAGGATCGTGTATTGAAGAAAAGCGATGGATATTATACGTATCTGACACCGGATATTGCCAACCATGTCTACAAATTTGAACGTGGCTATGAAAAGCTGGTCAATCTTTGGGGTGCCGACCATCATGGCTATATCGCTCGTATGAAGGCAGCGATCGAAGCGATGGGCTATGGCAAAGATGCTCTGGAAGTAGACATCATTCAAATGGTTCGTTTAGTTGAAAATGGCGAAGAAGTCAAGATGTCAAAGCGAACAGGAAATGCGATCACGATACGTGAGCTTGTGGATGATATCGGGGTTGATTCAGCTCGTTATTTCTTCGTGAGCAGAGCGGTTGATACTCATATGGACTTTGATTTGAGCCTAGCGAGAAGCCAGTCCAATGAAAATCCTGTCTACTATGCGCAGTATGCTTATGCCCGTATCTGTTCGATCTTAAGAACGAAGCCGGCACAGCGTTTAGATCATTATGATCTATTAACCAGTGAAAAAGAAGTAGACTTATTGAAGCATATCAATGAGTTTGTGAATGTCGTTTCAGAAGCAGCTCTTACAAGAAGTCCGAATAAGATCTGTAATTACATTCAAAAGCTGGCACAGTATTTTCATTCTTTCTATGGTGCTCACAAGATCATTGATGATTCTCAGCCGGAATTAACAGCTCAGAGATTAGCGCTATTGGAAGCAACCCGCATCACATTGAAAAATGCGTTAGATCTTATCGGGGTAAGCGCACCTGAAAAAATGTAATTTCATGACCGTCATAATTGACGGTTTTTTTTGATATTTAAAATAGATTCATGTATAATGAAGATGAGGGAATTACATATGAATCGTTATGCTACAATACAAGATCAATTCTGTTCCAGTTATGATAAAAGAAAGCTGTGCAGCTTTGATATCGAATTTGTCGACAGACCTACGAAGCCGCTTTTACATCAGACTTCACGTTTTTTATATTTCTTGAAAGGAAGCGGAAATATCAAGATAGACGGTGTTAATTATTCGGTTGTACCGGATACGTTTATTGCGATATTGCCATGGGAAACAACTGTCATAGATGAAGTTAAAGAACCGATGCAATTTGTGAAGATCGTTTATAATTCTGATTTTATCACCCAATCGATGAAATCTTCCTATAATACATCCAATGAACTTTTCAGCGTATTGACGCCTATCGGTAATACGCCTGTTGTTTATTGTACACCTGATGAAGCAAAGGTCATTCAGAATATCATGAACGAAATTAAAAATGAAACAGGTATTGAATCTATCTATGATGTTCAGGAAGAAAAAGAATTAAGCAAGATTTATGTGACCAATAAGCTCTGTGAGCTATTGATTCATTTTAAACGCTTCATTACTAAAAAGGAATGTATCCAGATGGATGGCAACAGTATTGAGCTGGATCAAAGAAATGCTATTTTTAAGTACATGTATTCTCATCTAAATGAAAAGCAGACATTGACAAAAATTTCTGCTATGTTTTTCATGAGTGAATCTGCCATCAGCAAATATATCATGGATGTTACCGGCTTTTCCTTTGGGGATCTTTTAAATGAAATGCGTATCGTCAAAGCCATGGATCTGTTGACATACACAGATCTTACGTTAAATGAAATTGCCAGCTTTACTGGATTTAGTGATGCTTCACATATCTCGAAGGTATTCAATGAACGTGTCGGTACGACACCAAAGACATATCAGAGCATCTATCGCAATCTTCATGAAATCTTTGGTGAAAAAGAAAAAAGCGTAAGCTATGAAATCATTACCTATATCTATGAAAATTATATGGAAGATCTAAAGATCCAGCAGGTTGCAGATAAATTTCATATCAGCGTCATCGAATTAAACCGTATCCTTCTTTTTCAGCTGGAAAAGAATTTTGATGATCTGATCAATTTTTTACGTATCAATAAAGCCTGTGAAATGCTTCTGACAACGAATGACGCAATTACAGATATCGGACTTCAGGTCGGTTATAATACGGTTAAGACCTTTAATCGCAATTTCGTGAAGCTAAAAAACATGACCCCGGGTAATTTTAGAAAAACGATCTTATTTCAAAAAGGAAGCGAAACGATCTTAGTTGAAAATTTACATCAGGAAGAATAATTTTTCATTTATATGTTGACAAGTCATTTGTTTTGATTATAATAATGTCATCGAAGATGAGGAAAAGTAGCTGTTCCTTCGCCATCAGCGAGTCTGAACAGAGTGGGAGTCAGGCGGTAAGAAGCACAGTGAAACGCACCTCGGAGATTTTGATTGAAGTAACAGTAGGTCAAGACGTATTTCGGCGTTAACGGATAAGGTGGCTTGTTTTTAAGCAGGCAAATAGAATGGTACCGCGAGTAACATCGTTTCTATACAGAAACGATGTTTTTTTTTCAAAGGAGGACGATAAAATGAAAGAATTGAAACATGAATTAGGCTGGTTTAAATTATTTGACTGTACCCATAACATATATGCTATCAGTGAGAAATATAGAGATACGATCTCGACTTCTTATTTGATTTGCGGCGATAATCAAAGCATCTTGTTGGATACAGGATGTGGTATCGGGCGAATGAAAAAGCTTATTTTCTCATTAACAAGCACAGTACCTACCGTATTGAATTCTCATGCCTGTGCCAATCATTCTTCTGCTAATAAGAAATTTCATTTGGTTCATATCTTAAATGAAGAGCATGAGATCGATTATCTTACCCATAACTATCCGGACGAATGGATCGCATCTCAAAAAAAGCTGACTGAGGATGACGATACCTTCCTTCCTGCACTCTTTACAACATTGCCAAGCGGGAAAAAATATGATTTGGGTGGAAAAACACTTGAAGTAATTGCCAACGACAAAACAAAAGTAAATGGCTGCATGCTGGCAGACCGCACAAATAAGATACTATTCTGTGGGGATATTTTTGACGAAACATGGATATCAAACCTCAATGAGGATCAAAAGGCTGAGTATATTGAGGGATGTAAAGAAATCATTGATGAATTTAAGGATTATATATGGTTCTTTTCTATCGGAGAAGTATCAAATGAAGCAAAAAAAGAATCAATAATAAAGAAATATGCATAAATGTAAAGCACCGAAAATATCCTATCTTGAAACAAAGACACTGATCAATGAAGAACTCATCAATAGTGAATATCATCATATAGAAGCTGCTTTTCAATATGAAGATATAAAAATTGATGAATGTTTATTCAAAAATATCGTCTTTGATAAATGCTCACTTATAAAAAGTGATCTTATGGATGTAATCTTTGAAAACTGCGATTGTTCCAATATGAATTTTTCCAACAGCAGCTTGCATCGCATTATTTTCAAAAACTGCCGTATGATCGGTTGTGATTTCACAGATACTTATTTAAGCGATGTACAGTTTTTAAACGATCGTATTCAATTCATCAATTTTTCGGGAAGTAAAATTAAAAATTCACGATTTGTTGAATGCGACAATCGTGAATCACGATATGTAGAAACTGAATTTAAAGACTGCGAATTTGACAACTGCAACTTTACACGCTCTGAATTTATTCATACATCCTTAAAAGGACTTGATTTTAGTAATAGTGATATTACAGGCATTACATTGACTGTCAATAGCATTGCCGGTATCATCGTTAATTCTTTTCAGGCAATCGAGCTGTCTAAATTATTAGGTATCATCATCAAGGAATGATTCATAGATCTTCATATTCATTTTTAAAATGCCCATCTATTTAATTAAAGTATTTTACTTTTCTAAAAGGTGTCCATATAATTAAAAACGGGTATTTGTGGAGGCAGTTATGGAATATTTACGACTTAATAATGGTGTCCGGATGCCGATGGTAGGCTTTGGCACATGGGATATCCGTGGTAAAAAGGGAAAAGCATGTATCTTGGAGGCTTTAGAGGTCGGTTACCGTCTGATCGATACTGCCCAAATGTATGATAATGAAGATATCGTTGGTGAAGCCATAAAGGAAAGTGGCATCGATCGCAAGGAATTATTTATCACAACGAAACTTCACCAGCCATGGGCAAGTTATTCAAAAGCAAAAAAAGGGATCGAACAATCATTGATCAATTTAAAGACAGACTATATCGATCTGCTGCTGATCCATGAACCATATGAAAATGCATTAGAAATGTATCAGGCATTTCAAAAGGCAAGTCAAAGCGGTACGGTAAGGGCCATCGGCATTTCTAATTTCAATATCGCAAAATATGAAAGCTTTATTCAGCACTGCAATATTCTTCCGGCCGTCAATCAGGTGGAATCACATATTTATTATCCTCAATTTGATTTAAAAGCTGTCATGGCTCAGCATGGAACACAGATGCAGGCATGGGGATCTTTTACTGAAGGACGTAAAGATATATTTAAAGAGGCATTATTGATAGAGATTGGTGCAAAATATCATAAATCAGCTGCACAGGTTGCTTTGCGTTATCTTGTACAAAACAAAGTAGCAGTAATTCCTAAATCGGCACATAAAGATCGGATGAAAGAAAATATCGATATTTTTGATTTTGAATTGTCATCTGAAGATATGGATCAAATCCGTACATTTGATACAGGAAGTTCTTTATTTAGATGGTATTAAGACATTTAAATATATAAAAAGGTACTATTACGATTTCTTAGCTTCGTACATAGTACCTTATTTGTTTAGAAGACAATTTTTCCATGATCAAAGGCTTTGATTTCTGCCAATGAATAAAGATCATAGCCTTGTCTGAGAATATATTCATGACCCTTCTGAAATGATTTTTCTATGACGAT
>NZ_CALVGS010000010.1 GCF_944327115.1 uncultured Traorella sp. | reverse complement strand
GTGTACCTAAAATGAACATGTCTTCATTAAAAGACTAGAATTGTGCCTCTAAATCAAGGCAAAAACTCCTAAAACTATTGAATCAAACTATTTTCTAATAGTTATTGACATTTAATAGTTTGTCTATGTTTTTATGTTGATTTTATGGAATTTTATTTTTATAATGAAAGCAGGAAAGCGAAAGGAGAAAACTATGAAAGAATATAAAGTGTACATTGACTCATTATGGAATTCAAATTGTAAACATTCAGAAAAAACTGAAAAAAATCTGAATGAATTGGCCAAAGAGGGATACAGAATCGTTGGTGTTGCTCCTTATGACAGTTATGTGAATATCTATCTTGAACGTGACATTCCTGATGAAGAATAACCGACTTGTTCGGTTTTCTTTTTTGTTATTTTATCGTTTCACTAAATATTATTTAATATGTCCAATATCAGGTCAAATTACCTTATTCATACTCACAGATATTTTCTTTATACTCATATTTAATGTATCAAAGGAATCAATGAGCGATTCCATCTTATTAGTAATTTTTTCTATATCTGATTCTTTTGGTAATTCTGTTGTATAACTAGACATATTTTTCACCTCCTAGTTAGTTTTTTCTTGTAAACAAAATATCTCTATCTTATAATAAAATTAAAGAAAGAGAGGTATATTTTATGAAAGAATATAAAATCTATACAGCTTATGCTTCAGGTGGATTAGGAGAAAACACTAATATGGATATAGAACAAAAACTCAATGTTTTTGCGAAACAAGGCTATCATGTTATTTCAACTACCTGCATGTCTGAATATTGTTTGGTTTTTACACTTGAGCGTGACATTCCCAATAAAGAATAATCAGCCTGTCTAGTTTTCTTTTTTGTTATTTATCATTTCACTAAATATTGTTTAATATGTCCAATATCAAGTCAAATTACCTCATTCATACTCACATTTAATGTATCAAAGGAATCAATAAGCGATTCCATCTTATTGGTGATTTTTTCTATATCTGATTCTTTTGGTAATTCTGTTGTATAACTAGACATATTATCATCTCCAAGCTTATTTTTTCTTGTAAACCATATCTTCGTAACTTATAAAAAAAGTAAAGAAAGAGAGGTACTTTTATGAAAGAGTATAAAATTATAAAGTTACCATTTATGAGTAGCCCTATAAAGCCAAAAGATTTGGAACAAATGAATTACACATTTAACGAAAATGCAAAAGAAGGCTACAAAGTTATTAGTATTTTAAATCATGGTGCAGCACGACATAATGGCATAGATGAGGAAATCATAATAGTTTTTGAACGTGATATCCCTGATAAAGAATAACCAGCTTGTCTAATTATTTATATAATTACATTTATAATTTAGTAAAGAACATCAGGATAAGTTCCTGATGTTCTTTGTTTAGAAGATCATTGCATTCACCATTTTTCCTATAAGTGAAGCTTCTAACTGTTGGATACGTGCTAATGAATACTTCATCGTGTCAGCTGTCATTTGCTGGCTGTAATTTTTATGATAACGTAATTCAAGCACTTCTTTTTCCTGTTCATTAAAGAGCCGATAACCTTTTTCATAACTATATAATACTATCGTATCAGCAATTTGTTTTGCTAATGCTTTTTGTTTGGCATCTAGTATAACAGCGATGGAATGTTTTCACTGTTTCCACAATGTTTTAATTCACTGGCTGATTCTGTTTGATAGCATTGATCATTCTCATTTTTTTAATAACTTCTATATGAAGATTTAATATTAAATAATACATAGTTATTTTATCCTCTTGATCATTGTCATGGATCTTTATTCAAATACTTTTTCATAGTTGCTCCTTTCTGTAAACGTGATACAAAAAAAGCACCAGATAGTATGTATCTGATGCCTTATGTATGCTTTTTTACGATATTATTATAACATGATTTTTTAACTTTTTTTCTTGGAAAAGTACCAACTTTACCGGATGCTTCTTTTAAGAATTACGTATCAGATCATAAAAATACTGATAAGCATATTGATAATCTGCAGCCATTTTTTGAAATATAGCATCTACTTTTCTTCCTTTTTCTACTTTTTCTGTTTTATTAAAGCCCCATATATCTCTTGACTCTAATTCAACTTCTTCATATTGAAATTTTGTAGACGAAGGAAAATGCTTGGTTTCAATTTCTCCCCATCCCCTTGCTACATCTCCTTTTACAGTAATTCCATATCGATTATACATGTAAACCATCGCCAGGTCATGAGCAATCTGTTCTTTAGTCATCATTATTTTTCCTCCATTCATCTATCATTATTATACATGAAGAAAAAAAAGAGTTCCATCCTTTATGAATGAAACTCCTTTGCCTGATTATAACAATGATTTATAAAGCTCTTTGATTTCTTCTACGCTTGTTTCTCTCGGATTGCCCGGACGGCAAGCATCTGCATAAGCTGATTCGCTCAAGAAATCCAGATCTTCTTCTTTTACGATACCCTTTAAGTCAGCCGGAATACCTACATCAGCAGAAAGCTTTCTTACTGCATCCACAGCAGCCTTACGATATTCTTCCTGACTCATGCCAGTCGTATCAACACCCATTGCTTCTGCGATATCTTTATATTTAGTACCTGTTGCCGGAGCGTTGTATTCCATGACTGTTGGCAGAATGATCGCATTGGCAACACCATGAGGTGTATCATATAAAGCACCCAGTGGATGTGCCATCGAGTGAACGATACCCAAACCGACATTTGAGAAGCCCATACCGGCAATATACTGACCTAAGGCCATGCCTTCTCTTCCTTCCGGAGTATTTTCAACGGCACCCCGCAGGCTTCTTGAAATGATTTCAATAGCCTTTAAGTGGAACATATCGCTCAATTCCCATGCACCTGCCGTAATATAACCTTCAATGGCATGTGTCAGGGCATCCATACCTGTTGCAGCTGTCAAACCTTTTGGCATCGTGCTCATCATATCCGGATCAACAAATGCAACTACCGGGATATCATGAACATCCACACATACCATCTTACGATCTTTTTCAGTATCGGTAATGACATAGTTGATCGTTACTTCGGCAGCTGTTCCGGCTGTAGTCGGTACAGCGAAGATCGGTGTACATGGATGCTTCGTAGCGGCTGTTCCTTCCAGACTTCTCACATCCGCAAATTCCGGGTTACGGTCAATGATACCTACTGCCTTAGCTGTATCCATGGATGAACCGCCGCCAATAGCGATCATATAATCAGCATGTGCTTCATGCAATGCCTTTACACCATGTTGTACGTTTTCGATCGTTGGATTTGGTTTGATGTCAGAATAAACAACATAGTCCAATCCTGCTTCATCCAATAGATCTGTTACCTTCTTTGTAACACCAAATTTAATCAGATCAGGGTCTGAACAAACCATCGCTTTTTTGAATCCTCTTGCTTTTGCTTCTGTAGGAATTTCATTGATGGCTCCCTTACCATGATAGCTTGTTTCATTTAACACAAATCTGTTTGCCATAATAAATATACATCTCCTTTTCTATCCGTCATTATTCTAGCACTCTTGTGAAATTAAAAACAAGTGACAGATTTTAACGTCTGTCACTTTTTATTCAAAAGATGCTTCTGAAGCTGTTGAGGCATCGCTTCGATCAGCAGATGAGCAAATTCCTTTTCAGACAGCTTCATACCATTCTTGACCCATTCAAAGGTCATATCAATGCTTCCCTTGCAATACATCTTCAAAAGAAAATCAATTTCTTCATTTAATTTCCCAAGCCTTTGAAGAAGAATATGTGAATAAAATTCATAAATACAGTCATAGTCATACTGAAAAAGTGAATTCTGGTCATCTGCCATGAATGCTTCATAAAAAAACCGCTGATCTTTTTTCAAAAGCTCAAATTTCTTGACTAAGCCTTCTTCTAAATCAACACCATTGACCAGCTGTTTAAATGACATCTGGGCTACACGTTCAAAATACCAGTTCACGCAATCATATTTATCCCTAAAATAACGATAGAAGGTTTGACGTGTCAGATGACAATGTTCAACGATATCTTTGACGCTGATCTTGGAAAGAGGTGAATGTTCCATTAAAGCTTTCATGGAATTTGCGATTTTTAATTTTGTTTTTTCATTGATGTCCATAGTTTATTTATATCATATTTCATAGAAAAAAACCAGACTGCCATGGCCGGGCAGTCTGGTTTTCATGAGGATACAAATATGAAAAAGTTATTTGTCAAATTTCTTTGACACTTATAATATATTCTTTTATTGTGAAATCAATGTGAAGAATATCAAAACTTTTTATGAATTAAAATTGATATCATAAAAATGTTCATTCAATCTGATCCAGAAATTCTTTTTACCGCTGCGATAATACGAAAGGATACATCCGGTAATGATCAGTCCGCCAACAAAGGCAACCAGCATATCTGTCATCGTATCATGGACACCTGTCGTATAATGATTGATCGCATCATTGTTTAAAAAGATCAGACAGCCATATTCAAAAAATTCCCAGAATACCGCAATCATCATATTACAGGCATTTACAAAGATGATCGAAAGGATACGTTCATTTTTATCTTTGATCACCGTTGTCCTTTTCAGCCAGCAAAAGACCATATAGCTAAGCTCAGATAAGAATAATCCGCTGCAGAAATGTAAGACCTTATCAAAAAAAGGAACGGAATAAGCACCTAGCATGCTTCCGGCAATGCTGGCAATGGCCGCAAAAATGATATTGATCATATAGATTTCAAAGATAGGCTTTAAATGAAGGATTTTTAATACCAAAGGAACTAAAAAGCAGGTAAACAGTGCCACAGCTCCCATCGTAAGTCCTTTTTTCTGCGTCAAGTAGCAGTAGATTGCTGCTGCGAGCAGTAAAATATAATAAAGTATATAACTTACCTGTACGATTCGTTTCTGTTTTTGATTCATACAACATCACCCTTTTATTATTATACCTTTATTAGTAATTTTTACGCAATCATTTCTTGCCCATTTATCAAATTTTCATATATAATAAGGATAATGTCTAAATCGGGAGGTTGCTTATGCCATATTTGTTTTTATCTTTCGCAATCATATTAGAGCTTATGGGTACTGCTTTATTAAAATCAACCAAAGGCTTTAGTGTATTGATACCTACTATTATCTGTTTATTGTGCTATGGTTTCTGCTTCTTTTTCTTTTCTAAAGCATTGAATCATCTTCATCTTGGAGCTGCATATGCCACATGGTGCGGCATCGGCATCGTCGTTTCAACGCTATTGAGTGTTTTTCTTTTTAAAGAATCGATCACTCTGGCAGGTATCATCGGTATCGCATTCGTATTAGTGGGCGTTGTTATCTTAAATTTATATGGTGTCAAATAGCCATGATCCTAAATGAATTGAATACTATGAAAAAGCGGGAACGATATCCCGCTTTTTCATAGCCTTTATATAAGACTTATAAGGATCACCAGCCTAAAAGTCACATTTCCTCCCCGTCATGTATCTTTCAAGCAAATCAGATATCCTTAATTTACTTCTTTTTTTCTTCTCAGCAATACGGCTAACATCCATGCACTTGCTGCCAATAGACCCATATATACAGCCATCATTGATTGATCATGGGTTGATGGTGATTCCGGTGTATTGCTTGGCTTTTCTTCACCAGATTCATTTGGTTGATTTGGTGTTGAAGGATCCGTTGGATCTTGTGGATCTGATGGAACCGTATGATCAATAACAACAACTGTAATTGTCTTCACTGAGGTTCCACCTGTAGAATCACTTACCTGATAGGTAACATGATAGGTTCCTGCTTTGGTAGTATCAACATCATTTGCAATCACTTTTATACGATCACTCAGATCACCCTCTTCTTTATCAGTAGCACTAACATTTGCCAATGCATCAAATGGTTCATGGATATTTAATGTCTGATCATTTGCTGTGATTATTGGAACGGCATTGATTTCGGTCATCTTAGGATTAACTGTCAAGATAACCGTTTCTTTGGCAGTATTACCAGCAGCATCCTTTACCTCATAGGTAATGACATATGTTCCTTCCTTATTCGTATCGATTTTCGGTTCTTCGCTGATAACCAAGGATTCACTTAAATCAACTTCACCATCTTTGACACTTACTACAAGGTCCATTGGATCAAATGCATCACCGGTACTAATTACGACATTCTTCTCTGTTAATTCAATAACAGGTATTGTCTTATCAATATTATGAACAGAAATTTCAATTTCTGAAGTATTTCCCAATGTATCTGCGAAGGTAACTGTTTCATCCACATTCTCTTCATAAGTCTTAATAGCTGTCAAGCCATCTTCACTTAATGTCCAGCCTTCCGGCAATTGGGTCGAATCTAATGGCTCATCAGATTTTATCGTTACTATTACTGAACTGTTTGTCGGCTGATCTGTTGAGTATTCTACACCCAATTCAGGCCCAATAGTATCAATATTATCAACCTTCACTTCCACAGAAGCCTCATTATTCATATAATCATGGAATCTTACAGTTTCAGTTGCATTTGCACTGAATGCTTTCTGCCACTGATTGGTACCGGCAATATTGGTCCATCCCGGATTTTCTGTGCTGCTTGTCAGATATACAAATTTTTCTTCATTTGGGAATGTTACGGTTACAATTACCTCTTTATTTGTTGGATCTGTCGTTGAATAGCTGACAACTGGTTGCGGCTTCTCATGATCTACTGTAAATTCTACTGAATTACCTGCATAATCTTTTGCAGTCACAGTATAGAATTTATCCTCTGTCAGTGTTCCAACCCAGTACTGTCCGCCTTCTTCATACGGCTTTTCTGATACCGCCCATTCTTCATCCTCAATCGTTACCGGTTCACTAAACTTAACAGTCACTGTGCCATCCGAATTTGGAACGATCTTAACGACTTCCGGATCTGTAAGATCCATTTCAGCTATCCGATAATACCAAGGAGAATAAGTTTCATCATTCGATTTCGCAAATCGAACCGTGATATATTCATTAGATGGATCCACATCATAGGTTCCCTGGAAGCCTTTATAGTAATTGTTTTCACCTTCTAAAGGTGTTACATTCTGTAATCCTCCGCTCATCTTAAATATAAGATCATCATCATAAACCGATACTCTGGCAGCAGCTTCTTTTTGCGAGATGCTGATGAATTTTTTAAATACTGTACTTCCATTGGCATTTGGAAGTTCTGCGCCATAGATCGGATGCAAGCCATCATTCTTAAATTGAATCGTTAAACGAATCTTTTTCACACCATTGACTTCTACGACTTTTTGTCCGATAACCTCAAAATTTCCTTGATATATTCCAGTTTTAGTAGCAGAAACGCTCAGACCAATATATTGATCTTCTTCTGTTGCTTCCACTAATCCATCAATTGCCTTAAGATATTCTTCATACCAGCCTTTCATCTGACCAACATTACCGATACTGGCATTTTCTTCATAGTTATTGTTTGTTCGATTATGCGTAATACCCCACATATTGATGACAGGTTTCAATGAATCCGTTGTATATTTCATCAAATCTTCACTGCCATTTGTAGGACTATACATACTGTTCATCTCAGCAACAAGCAAAGCATAATATTTACCTGAAAGCTGATCCACTTTCATATCTACCTGATCCTGGGTAGCCTTTGGATCATCAAGAATCGTTTTCGCATTTTCTAATTCCTGTGCAAAATATTTATAATAAGCATTGGTGCTTTCATAATCTTTTACATCATCATAGAGTTCCTGCAGCTTCGATTTATCAGCTTCTAAAACAACGATTTCAACATCATAAGTATTAAAATACTGATTAAGTGTAAGATTCTGAGAAGTACTTGAAATAGTTTTATCTCTTTGAACTTCAAATGTATAGTAACCACCGGATAAATTGCCTGATTTATCAACTAAATCAAAACTTACTGATTGATGGTCACCACCAACCGTTGGATTTGGAGATACGTATCCGAAGCTCGGATCAGAATATCTAACAAGATCAATAGCAATGCCATTGATATTAACAGTGACATCTTCACCTTTTGAAACATTTATGACTGGTGTCTTTCCTGGTGTAGATGTTGGAATAATATGACTTTCATCTCCTACCTGAATCGTCACGTCTGGAGCTGTCAATTCATCATTGCTTGGAATTTTACCATACGTAAATCTGCCTTCTTCATCACGATACATCCAATAGTTAACATATAAATTTCCTTCTGCATCTTCCTGTAACAATTCAAAAGATAAGATATTATAAAATTCTCCTTCTTCTGGAATTGTGGTTGTCATTGGCACAGCATAAATTTTACCATCTTCTTCTACATATTTAAATGTATGATAACCTGCTCTAGGCTTCGTAAAACTTCCTTTAGGTTTTGAAGATAATTCAATTCTGATTGTTCCATCACTATCTGTTGTAATGTTTAAAATCTCTGGCTTTACAACTTCTGTTGATAATCCGTCGATTGCATTCTGTAAAGAACTTACTGCACTGTCAATTTCACTCTGTGTTGAAATATTACTGGTACTTACAGCGGATGCTTTTTCAATTTCTAACTGTAAAGCGGCATAGCTTTCTTCAGTATAACCCTTGCTTGAAAGAGTCTTTGCCTCGTCTATTTTTTCATTTAATGCAGTCCTATCTGCTGCTTTATAGGTTATTAGAAGCTGAGGCATGAAAATACTTGTAGTTACATTACTTTTAATTGTTAAACTATATCGACCACTTACTGTTTCTTTTCCATTTTTCAATAATTCAGCTTCTAGTTGAGTATGATTGCCCATTGGATCTGGTAAAAATTCAGAAGCATATCCGCCACCACCAGTATATTGGGTTTTTAGGTAGCTAAGATCGTAACCCTTAACTACAATTTTAGGGCTGGCTGTAAATGTTTCCTGGATTACATAAGGATTTCCAGTAATATAGTCTTTATAGTTTTCTATTTCAACTAAATCATTTCCAATCTGAATATATAATCTTGGATATAAATCTTCATCCGCATTTTTTATATATTCTACAACTACTGACCATTCTCCCTCTGCATTACGATATAAATTATGGTATGATACTTGTTCATCGACTTCAGTCAATATTACATTAACGAAAAACTCCCCTGTTGCAGGAACCTTGTTTGAGGTCAAAGATAAATTACCATCATACACCCATTGACCTCCCTCGCTAGAAGAAGCTGACATATTCGACTTTTTAATCTTCTTGTCTAATGTAATGGTAACGGTATTATCAGAATTTTGTGTAATACCTATTACCTTTGCATAGCTCGTTTCGTTTTGCGTCACAATATCCGTCGTTGGATTATCTGTTGCTGCTATCCTAAAACCACCATAGGAAACACAGGACATAGCCATCGCAGCAGCCAATACTGTATTTAAAACAGTATGTTTTATTTTACTTTTCATTTGTTTCCTCCCCGCATAGATAAAAAAATACATTTGTATCAAAGTATCATAAACTAAATCTATATTATCTTTATTACACCCCTTTCCTATTCATTTGTAAGAATATGAATACGGTTTATAATACTTTCTATGCATACCTATTATAGCACTAGTCATATATCTTTGAAAGCGCTTTCTTAAGATGGTTTTTTCGTTCACTTTTATTTGAAAATTTGTATGAAACATGTATAAAAAAGAGTAATTATAGATACTTCTACACCTAAAATTACTCAATCATTGATAATAATATTCTATTCAGCTTTATTGTTGGCCATATAAGCTTCGATATCTTCAACGCTTTTAATGATTTCTTCGGATAAGTTAATGCATCCGTCCTCGGTAACCAACACATTATCTTCGATACGAATACCGATTTCTTCCTCTTCCAGATACAAACCCGGTTCGATCGTAAAGACATTACCCGGACGTAAAACATAATCAGAAAGACTGACATCATGAGTTTCCAATCCCAGCATATGGCTCACACCATGCCAATAATAATCAGAAACACGCTTGCCATTGTCTAATAAACCGATGGCTGACAATTCTTTCTTATAGAATTCAATCAGCATATTGTTTAACTGACGAAGTGTCTTTCCCGGTCTTACTTCGCTCATGATATACTCATTTGCCCTTAAGACGATGTTGTAGATCTCTTTCTGGCGAGGTGTAAATTTACCATTTACCGGAAAGGTACGTGTGATATCCGCATTGTAATACTGATAGCTGGCTCCCAGATCACATAAGACAAGGGTATTGTCTTTGGCAATCTGATTGTTATCGCTGTAATGAAGCACGGTACCATTCTTGCCGCTGCCTACGATGCTTTGGAATGAATGGCCACAGTTATTTGTTTTCAACACGAAATCAAAGTAGGCTTCCAGTTCATTTTCACCCATATCTGCCTTGGCATGGGACATCATATTCAAGATTGCTTCATTTGTGACATGAATAGCCTTTTTCAATAAGGCAATCTCATCATCTTCCTTTATAAGGCGCAGTGAAGTCAGATATGCTGCCGCATCATTCACCCGGACATATGGATATTTCTCACAAAATTCTTTCATAAAGATCTGTGAAGGAATGATCTGACCGCTTTCCTGCTTCGTAAAATCGGCATAGACATCTAAATGTGGTGTCTGATCAAACTGATAAGACATAATACGATGGATAAATGACCATTTCTCATCATCCATGATGATCTGGTCGATACCGCTGATCGCTCTTGCTTCTTTAGGAAGGACCTTACCGCCGACCCATTTTGCCATCATCTCATCATAGCGTTCAATGATAAGCGCATCGTTGGCTTTGCCATCTTTTTTGATCAGCACATACATCATATTTTCTCTGTCAAGTCCTGTCAGATAATAAAAGCTTCGATTTACTGAAAATGGGTATTGCTCATCTCCTACACTGTAAACCGCATGTCCGCTCAATACAAAAAGGAGCGCATTTTCAGGCAGCATGGCTGCTAGTTTATCTCTTCTTTTCTGATACATATGATACCTCCATCTAACAGTGAAAGCTTTTTTCTAAAAAAAGCTTTTCACTTCCACAATTAGTTTACAACGTTTTCAATAAAACAGCAATATAAATACTTATCCTTCAATTAAATTTCATCAATCAAAAACGTATCAAATGTGTTTTATAAACCCTGATAAATAATGCAAGTGACGAGATAAAATATACAATCAAAAGCAGCATGTTCACGCTTTGAAATGATGCCGGCTCCAACGAAGCGATCATCTCACTGATCTGCTGGGTATAAAAGAAGAAGCCGATATGTCTTATTGTTTCATTGAAGCTTGCAATCATGGGAATGAAAGAAAAAATGATCATGACAGGAATACTCCATGAAGCTGCCTTCATTTGTGAAGATGCACAGATACCGATGATGCTGCCGATCATGACCGATATCAGCATACCGATCAGTGAAACACCAAGAAAGACGATCATCTGTGTCATTGAATAAGAAGCCATCACTGCCATGCAGACACATCCTAAAAAACAGCCGCCAACGATATAAAGGGCTATTCCGGCAATATATTCTTTGGCCTTTACATTGGAATACATCAGCATCCGCAAAGCTCCGCTTTCTTTTTCTTCAGAAATGATGCCGGAGGCAATGACAATAGGGGCCATGCCAATATACATGCAGGCAAACATCTTGATGAAATAATCATACGGCATCCCTTCGGTTTGTATTGAGAAGGTCATGATCGCACTCATGATGGGAAATAATAAAAACTGGATCAATATTGCTTTATTATTGATCGTATCCTTTATTTGTTTTTTTAGGATGATTGTCGTATTTTTCATAGATTCAGCCTCTTTCCTGTCAGTTTTTTAAAGATATCTTCTAATGTAGGTTCATTGGAATGTATCTTTAGGATCTTTCCTTCTTTGAGATAATGACAGATATCATCAGCATCCTTTTGAGCGTCAAGATTGAGATGCCGGTGGTCTGTCAGTTCAATATGCAATGCAAGATGGTTGTGATACTTTTCAATGATATCGTCAATACGTCCCTCTTCGATCATCGATCCCTCATGAAGAAGACCGATGCGATCACAAAGAAGAGCAGCCTCCTGCATATTATGGGTCGTAAGGAAGATGCTGACCTGCTGCTGCTTCAGCGTAAGCAATAAGTGATGGATCAGATGCCGGCTGACAGGATCCAAGGCACTTGTCGGTTCATCCAGAAAAAGCAAGCGGGGACGATGTAAAAGTGCCCGTGCCAGCACCAATCTTTGACGCATTCCCTTTGACAGACGACAAGCCTTCTTATCTGCCTCATCAAGCAGATCAACCTTTTTTAAGACTTCCGTGATTCTTTCATCTTCAATGCGATGGATATCTGCAAAGATCTTGAGATTATCATAGACGGACATACGCTCATATAAGCCCTGTTCATCTAAAACAAGACCTGTTTTCTCATAAACCCGGGCACTGAGATGACGTGAATCCTCACCAAAGACCAGGCATCTTCCCTGATCAATATCCAGCTGGCCGATCATGATCCTTACAAGTGTCGTCTTACCGGCTCCTGATGGCCCCAGACATCCGAAGCATTCACCTTCTTCAAGGCTTAGACGAAGATCTTTTAAGATGATATTATTCTGAAATGCTTTTTGAAGATGTTCAATCTGAATCACTTTCATAACGGCTCCTTTCCTTGAATCGTTCAAATAAACGCTGGTATTCTTCATTTTCTTTCTTTGTCTTATATATCACAAAAAAGCAGGCAATCGTAAAGCATATCATAAAAGAGATACCAAAACCGATCCACGCCGGCATAAGATCACTTGGAAACCAGTGAAAATAAAGAATAAATGAAACAGCTGTCAATGTGATCAGCAGCACTCTGAGAATCGTTTTCCATAACAGAAGCATCGAATGGAAAAGATCAAGGATCTCATTGATACATGAAATCATAAATGAAAGCAGCAATCCCTGAAAAATCGTTTCGATCGCAATACCCTGATTTCCTAATTGATAAAGTGACATCTCACTTACTTCCAGATCATTGCCTATGAAAACTGTGCAGACAGCCAGTACAACTATAAAAACAGAAAAAGCAATCAATGCCCTTGAAATAATATGAATCCCTCTTTCAAACATTTTCTTCACCTCTCAATATGGCCTTAAACCTCTGGGCATACTGTCTTGAAATACTGATGTGCTCCTGATTATCAAGGGTACACATGATCCTGCCTCCCAGATCCGCATGCAAAGAATGAATCTTATCTATATTTAAAATCGCCGATTTGCTGATGCGAAGAAAAGGCAGATGCAATTCATTTTCAAGCTCATACAGACGTTTCCCTGTTTCAAAGACTTCCTTTTCCGTATAAATAAATGTCTTTTTATCAACACTTTCAATATAAAAGATATCTGAAAGATCAATCCGGTAAGTCTTTTTATCTCTGATTCCAAGAAGCTTGCCATCCATACCTCTTATGAATGCTTCCAGCTTATCTTCTTCCATCTCATTTTCACAGATCAGGGCATACTCCCATTTTTTTAAACGTTCCACCTTCATAGCATCACCTCTTGCATTATAGTGTTATTTTCAAGGATAAACAACAGATTTATCCCAAGTGGTCAAAAACAGCTGCCAAGTGGAAAAAAAGTAAGCTTATAAAAAAAACTCGCCAGTTGCGAGCTTATTTAAGTTTGTCGTATTCTTCATCACTGACCGCTTCACACCACTCATTGGAAGCACCTTCTGCCGGAACCTCAATGGCAACATGTGCAAACCAACTGTCTTTTGCGGCACCATGCCAATGCTTGACCTCACTTGGAATGCTGATGACATCACCCGGATGCAGTTCAACAGCTTCCTTGCCCCATTCCTGATAATAGCCTCTGCCATCTGTCACAAGCAGGATCTGGGCACCTTTGTGATGGATGTGCCAGTTGTTGCGGCATCCCGGTTCAAAGGTAACATTGGCAACTCCGACTCCCTGATTGTTGGCACGCGGATTGAGATAACTCTGTCCGACAAAATACTGTGCATACGCATCATTAGGTTTTCCTAATCCAAATAAACTTTCTTTTTCTTTCATGTGTGTTCCTCCTTTATTTATTTGCGGCATTATTGATACATGTCAATGCATTCAGGCTTCTTGGATAGCCGATATACGGCAGACATACCGAAACGATCTTAATCAAGAAATCCTTATCATTCCCGATCCTCATATTGGCTGCGGAATGACTGGTCAGCTGTGGCTCACAACCGCCCTGTGCAGCCAGAAAACAGAAGGTGATCATCTCTCTTTGCCTGTAATCCAAGCCTTTGCGGGTATAGTAATCACCGAAGCAATTCGCAGCCAGCCAATAATTGATATGTTTGCTTTCTTCAGGTCCGCTTTTCCAGAAATCACGCATCTGATCACCAAAGATATCAACCTGAGCCTGTGTTCCTTTTTCACGACGATTTTTCAAATCTGTCGTTCCTTGTTTTTCTAAAGGCAATGCAATACCATTCTTTTCAAAAATGTCATTGACGATTTCTAAGAATGGATATACACGGCCAATGCCCAGATAGGCTGTTGCCTGATAAACGATTTCCTTGATCTCAACAGGTGTTACACCTACTTTAAGCGAACATTCCACGATTCCTTTAAAGGCTTCTTTTCCCTGACATCCTAAAAGCGTTGCCAGGATGGCCATATATCTGGTTTTCTCATCCAGATCATTCTGACAGGCTTCATCAAACGCAAAATTCGTTAACAGCTCTGTAAATTCCGGATCATTCTTGATCATACCTTCATCAAAAAACATTTTCGCAACTTCTTCCTTTGAAAATTCACTCATGACGTTTTACCTCCTTTACCTTATAACGTAACCAAAGTGCAGCTTCATCCATGATCGTCGCTTCCTGCAATGCAAACTCAATGGGTCTGTCATTTGAAAAGTTTTCTCTCATTTCAAATAATGTCGGTGTCTGATTGGAACCATCTGCGGCAGATGCGATAACAAGACTTACCTCATCACATAACCCCTGTTGGATCAAAGACCAATTTAAGACACCGCCGCCGCCAAGCATCAGCGTTTCGATATGAAAACTTTCTTTCAGCTTTTCAAGCATTACTTCAAAATCAATCTGATCTTCTCCAACGATCAAATAAGAAATATGCAGCTTTCTTAATAACGCCTTATAAGCATTGCCTGCCTTGGCAGTCAAAATCTCGATCACATGGGCCCGGGTATCCTCATACACCAATGTATCTTTCTCCCATCCAAGCCGGCCGTTAGGATCGATCGAAACATAATACATGCCTGCCTGGGCATTTGCGATATAATCACCCTCAGCAACTTTTTCAGCGTTCTCATCGATCCGCGGCTTTTTATAAAAGGTGAAGTTATCATCTGTCGTCACTCTTCCGGATAACCATCCCTGATGGTGATAATAAGGCTTTTTCCCAAAGGCAATGTCATAAAATACCTCTTGAGCTTTGATTCCCTGCGGTGTATCCATATAGTTTCCCATGATCTTGCCATCCATTGAAACCAGCATATGACAAAATATATACGGACGTTTCATTTTACCATGTTCCTTCCTTTTAAATCATGAATCAGATAATCAATTTCATCCAATAGCTTTTGCTGGTCGTGAAGCTTATCTAAAAGCAGGATACGCTGCTGATTCAATAAGGTCATCCGTGCACACGGACACTCCATAAAACAGCTTATCTTATCGTAATCAAGCCCTAATCTTTTCAGCGTCATCACCATGGCAACCTTTCCCATATCCTCATCATCATAGACTTCCTTATCTGATGGAAAAGCCATTTTTAAATAGAGTAAAGCTTCATTTTGACTTATATTCAGTTTTTTCAAAAACTCTGTTTTATTCATAAAAAAATGCAGATCCCTTTCGACATCTACATTTTAAACCGCGTTTTTTATTATGTCTAATGCTTATATTTTATAATTTATCATTCATTCAGAGTATGATAAACATGTTGGATGAATTCCTTTACCAGCGATGACTGCATCCGGTTCTTACGCCATACCAAAACCGTTCCATTTGATAATACAGGCTCAAAAGGAATAAAGACAACCTTTTCATCACTATGTCCATAAAAAGCCCCTTCGATCGAAATCGCCGCACAGATGCCCTGGGCACACAATGGAATCGTATTGGAGATCATATCATGCGTTTCTATGATATGAAGCTTTTCATAATCATCCTTAAACCAGCTTGCCAATTCATTTTTTAAAAGATTTCTTCTAACGCTTCCTAACGGTATCTCCAGCAGATCCTTGGCTGTAATACTGTTTTTTTGTGAAAGCGGATGGGCTTTGCTGATGATGATGCCCATCCTTTCATGATAAGGCAAACGGACATAGTCATACTTTTCCAGATCCACAGGTTCCAATACGATACCGATATCGATCAGTCCTGCTTCAATTCTTTCTTTGATCAGATCAGCATTACCGGTATGCAGATCATAGGTAACCCTGGTATGAATACGTGAAAAGGTTTCGATGACCCGCGGTAAAAAAAGATGGGAAGCCTGACATTCCGCACAACCGATCGTAAGTTCACCGACAAGCTCATGTTCATCCTTTCTAAGCTCACTTTCTGTTTTGCTGACAAGGCTCAGTATATCTTCAGCACGTCTTCTTAACAGCATGCCTTCATCTGTCAATGTGATCTTTCGCTTGCCTCTAAGAAATAAAGGCTTGCCGATTTCTGTTTCCAGCTGCATCATCGCCCTGGAAAGGGTGGGCTGGGTCATATGCAGCATTTCCGCCGCATGGGTAATATTTTCTTCACGGGCGACCATGAGAAAATATTCCAGCGTCCTCAGTTCCATGATCCGCTCCGAAATGCTGTCAAAAGCTTTTGCTTCTCTTCTTCACTTGCAAATGAAGATTCAAGGGCTCTCTGGTTGCAAGCAATCAGATCTTCCATCGTAAAGCCGAGCTTTTGAAGAAGAATGTCATATTCCTTGTCGAGATTTGTATCAGAAATGGTCATATTATCCGTACAGACACAGATTAAAATACCCTGATCCAGATAAGATTTGATAGGATGTGCTTCATAATCATTGACCGCTTCACTGTGGACATTACTGGTTATGCAAACCTCCAGCGGAACCTTTTTTTCCTTTAAAAGCTCCATGACCTTCTCATCCTGAATGGCACTTGTACCATGACCGATACGTAAGGCACCAAATGAGAGGGCCTTTTCTATATTCATCGGTCCATAACTTTCTCCTGCATGGATCGTATAGACCAGGCCAAGCTCTTTGGCTTTCATAAACAGCTCCCTGAAATCTTCCATCGGTGCCATACCTTCTGCACCTGCAAGATCAACCGCAACAACGCCCCTGTTTTGATATTCTTTCGCAAGATACAGCGTTTCTTCATTCAGCTCATGCGTCAGCTTTTCTTCCCCCAGGATCATCATGCATAAGATAAAATTCACATGAAGCTGTGTACATTCCCTCAAGGCATCCTCTTTTGCCTGACATAAAATATCCACTACCTGCTTCTGACTTAATCCTTGTTTGATATGCTGCTGCGGTGCAAAGCGTATTTCCGCATATAAAAGCCCCTGCTGATCCAGTTCAAGTATCAAGGCCTTCATTGCTTCATAAAGATTATCTTCACTTTGAAGCAGCTTCAAAGGCATATCAAAACGCGCCAAATAATCATAAAGCGAATGCGTATCTTCATCTACCTGCATGCTTTTGATAAAAGCTTCCTTATCCGTCAGCCCAAGCTCTTTTTGAGCGGTTTCCCATGCCCATTCAATAGGAAGAGAACCATCAAAATGAAGATGCAGATCAACTTTCTTGTAGTCTAACATATCATTACCTCTCTTAATATTTTTTCCATTATATCATATTTTTGATGACACTAACTAAAAAAGACTTATATAAAGCCTTTATTTCCAAATAAAATTCTCTTGATGCGCAATTGTTTCAAAATGATATTTCACGATCCCTAAATCAATTTTTGAATAAAAACCCAGACCTGCCTTTACATGAACTTCATTGCCATCTAAATAGAAAGTAAATTTCTGCTGATTCATCGCCGTAGGCGCCAAAAGAGCCGCTTCCACACCCTTTTTAAACCAATCCGGCATGACCCCCTTCACTTGCACGACATCATTGATGGATTTACTTTTGTGTGGTTTTCCAGAAGCAGTGCCATAACCGATCGCAATCACCAGACATAGCTTTTCACCTTCATTTACTTGAAAAACAGCCTTTGATTTACTGTAAGTAAGAGCCACCCAGCATGTATTCAGCCCTAAGCTTTGAGCATAAAGTACGATCTTTTCACCATAATAACCACATTTTTCTTCAAGATCAGCCCCCTTCTTACCAACAAGTGCAATATAGTTATTGACATTGTTGAGTTTTCCATAATGAGCCAACATCGTATCAAAACACTCAGGTTCATCAAGAATGAGCTGCATATGCAAGCCGCTTTCATGATTGCACTGTTGGATAAAAGGCTCTAAATCTTCTTTTATCTTCCCTTCGATTTTTTTATCCGTATAAGAACGAACAGAATGTCTTTCTTTCATCAATTCTAAAAGTTCCATATTTTCTCCTATCATCAAACAGCTAGATTGTACCACAAAATGCTTTTTATTGTTTATCCACATTTATTTTAAATAAAATATTTCAAGATATTTATTTTTTTTCATGAATTTTTGGGAATTTTGACGATTTGATGGATATATAAGAGTAGGAGGAATTTATGAACAATATCAATTATCAGTATGATACGTTTTGTAAACAGGTCCTTGCACGTCCTATCTTCCTCGCACATATCCTCAAACAATGTGTCAGCGAGTTTAAACAATTCGATATTTCTGTCATTGCTAAGGACTGTATCCGTGATATCTATGTCAATCAGAAAAACATCCATCGCTTTTCCCCTTTTCTTTCCCAGTTTGAAGATGATTCCCTAAAAGAAGGTAAAGCTGTCTTCGACATCTTCTTTGTCGCACGTCTTCCGGACAGCGACCATGATATCGATTTCTATATCAATATCGAAATTC
>NZ_CALVGS010000009.1 GCF_944327115.1 uncultured Traorella sp. | reverse complement strand
GATGGGAAATCAGGGATATGTTAGATCGGCTCAACATCAATGAACGTATCATCTTTCCTGATCTTGATGGTTTATCAAACTGGTTAAAACGTCATTATTTTGTGAAAGAATCACGCTAATCAAAAATTCGTACAAGACTGCTGTGTGCGATAAGAATACCGTAGTGGTATGAGAAGGCAGACCGCTTCATTGGCGAGATGCTGGAGTCGATAGATAAGATGTAGTATATTGGCAAGGCCTACCACCATATGAGTTGTAAAGCATGTTCAAGCCACAAGGTTAAGGCCAGAAATTAGGCATAATCAAAAAGGTAGTCAGCAAGAAGACGCAGAAAGTCAGTATCACTTATAACTTTGTCAGGGAAATCCCAAAAACAGCAATTTAACAGTTTACCCCATCCCTCAGTAGTTGAGAGATGGGGCTTTTTCTATTTAAACTTCTTGATTGGTTTTAATTCTACCTTTTTCATTCGAACTGGCAGCTCAGATGAATCATATGGAATCAGGACAAAACACTTGTACTTTTTTAGGCAAAAGCCAAGAGAATGTTCTGTTATGGTAAAATCAAAAATGTAGAAAGAATGAAGAATTTTTATGAATCGCTTAGCTGTTTCATAAATACTCATCTGCAATGATTTCTTCTCCAGAAGATACTCACCACGTTCAGCAACATTATGATCAGCAGCAATTTTTAGAGGCTTTTTACCAGAATCTTATCCCAAAAGGATCATTCAATCCATTGTTCCATAGTGAATCGGCAGATGGATGCTACCCAGATCCTGCACTGTTTTTCCAGATTTCCAGAACGGCTTCAAATCTACCCGGATGATTTGAGGATTTTCATAGGTCTTGAAATAGTAGACTTTGTTTTGAAGATCAATCATGGAAGTGTATTGAGTGTAGTCGAAGGTTCCGTTAGCTGTCTTTACTACACCGTTTGGCAGCGTAACGCCTTCTAAAATGTGAAAGCCTGCGATAATGGCTTCTTGCATCCCCTCCGGCTGTACCATGTGTAGTTTCTGGAACGTTGTTCTGACGAAACGAGCAGGTGGTGTGTAACCTCCAGGTAGGGTACTTGTTCCAGCAGCCTGTCCAAATGGTTCCACTAGAAAGCCTCCCCAATTCGCCTTGTTCGTCTGCTCCGGTGTGACCTCGATGTAGTTGCGCAAGTTTGTCATCTGCCAGAGGAAGTCCGGACTGTTCGTCAAAACACCGACCGGATTCTCATAGATATTCAGCCCCAGCTTAGTCTGCTCCACCACGACGCTCCTGCCGGATGAGTCGGTGAAGATCCAATGCAACGGTGCGACTGTACCGGTCAGCCCATCCTGAATTCCCACCAAAGTAATATCGGCCAAAAGCTCCCGAAGATCATCCAGGGAAGCGCAAAAACCAAGGACATAGTGCAGGAAATCCAGAGCCGGAACCTGTATCTTGTCACTTTGTTGTGAGAACTGTGGGAAATCGGCATAACCCTTAAAGTACAATGCGCCGCCTGCTAGTCCCTTTTCATTGACACCATCAAATAGAACATAGCGATTTTTGAAATGACGGCCAATTCCCGCGACCGCATACCGGTCGGTAAACAGTTTGCCCAGCGCACATTCCCAAGCGGAACCAGCGGGAAAAACAGCAAGACACGGGCTTAGATTGTAGTGAAAATCCATTGTCCGTCCAAATACATTTTCATGCTGTTGATTTAAGAAATTGATTGCAGTACACATAAAAGAAAACCTCCAAATATTGAATCTTTGTTAACCACTCTGCTTTTCCAGCAAATTTTTTACCATTTATAACCCACATCACTGAACGCCAATACAAGACTGTCAATCCCTAGCAGGATCAGATAGGCACCGATAAGAAATCCCATAGACAGAAAAGTGATGGTCGGCTGAAGCAGCATCAGGAAGCCAAGTACCAATCCAATGATGTTTATGATAAGGCTGAAATAATAGTACCCGTTACCGGCTACATACCGGATGATCTCCAAATGGGTCAGATGAGAAATGCAGTGCATGATGAACCACAGTGGGAAGAAAATAGCCAGAGCCCAGATTGCAGCTCCGGGATACACCATCACCAATAGACCCGCGAGTACACTCAAAATACCACTGACCAGAGCAACCACCGGCCCAATTCCGGTATGGTGCTCCATCTTCACATAAAACACAATATCCGCAATCCCTGTGATAAGAGCAAGCACACCGTAGACAAGCACAGTACCAGTCAGCACGCTTTCCGGTTGCAGAAAAGTGAATATGCCCAGCACGATCAGCAGAATACCAACGATTAGTTCCATCCATCCATATTTAGAACGATGCTTCATTTTGTTGAACCTCCTTTTTCTTTCCCCATGTTATATCTTGTGTACTAACTGCTTCCAGGGAGAGAAGCAATATTCCGCCAGTAGAAGAAGCTCCTCTGTGGACAGTCCCTGACGCCAAACTTCAGAGAAAGACCCATTCTGTTGCGCACGCTCCCGATCAATAAAATCCTCTATTGTTTCATAGGAAGACACCCGCTTTTCGACCATAGGAGAACAGCTGAATTTTAATTTTGTCTGGAACACCAGACGATCCGTTTCATTTTTTTGACGCAAGTGAGCCAGCTTCTGACTCAACTGTCCGTGGCTTTCCGTTTCGCTGAACCGGATGTTTGCATGGAACTGCTCGAATTCCCGATCCAGCTGGCTTAACTTCGCGGATAGAATTTCATATGACATGATCCATACCCTCTTTCTTTTGGATACTTTTATTTTAATCAGGGTAGGAGGTTGGAACAATAGACAGAAAAAGAAGTGTGTATTGACAGAAATGCCAGAGTGTAAAAAATTTTATACTCTGGCATTACTATGAAAAAAAGATACTTATTATCTGGGGGAAATCTCCCCCACAACAAGCTGATGAACAATATGAACGATATGATCAAGATCATTACTATCGTCCTCAGTCCAGTTTTTAAGGAAACCAAGAACCGCCTGGCTATGATAGCGCATAACAAGTTTTAAGTCCGCATGGCTGCATTGGGCATACAAGCCACACTTTTCCACCACTCGCAAGAAGAAGGTGAAAAGATGATCCTCCACCATTCGCTCAATCTCGTCCCGATAGTTTGTCTGGAGGCTATGCTCCACATAGGGACGAGCATTCAATGCCAGCAGGAACAGGTAATGCAACCCTTTTTCCGCATTTCCCTGAGTAAGCGTTTCTTCGACCAGTCTATCCGTGTTGCGTTCCAAAACCCATTTCAACAGATCCGGAATATCTTCAAAATGATAGTAAAAAGCCTGTCGAGTGATATTACATTCATCTACGATATCCTTCACCGTTAACTTTTTAACCTTCTTCTGCATCAAAAGCCGTTTGACGGCCTCCACGATCAGTTCCTTTGTTTCAACTGCCATCAGGCAATTCCTCCATTCTATTTGCAAATCTGAGAACATTATACACAGAAAATATTAGGTTAACAAGGTTTGTTTACGGTATCGGATGTATGGCTTTGAGTGATATTCTTCAATCATCTAAAATGATAATTTTGGTTTCTTGTATCACTTGACACGATGGCAAAGAATTTCTTTCATAAAAGCTTATGATAAAAAATAATACATGAATTTTAATCATAAAAATATAAGGCACTCTCACCAGGTGCCTTCTTTCTTTTTATTCCCATATCAAAGTCGTTGTTTTGGAATCACATACGATATCATCATAAGCATAATACGTTGTCATCGTTTCATGATCGCGATCAATGATTTGTCGGTTTGAAATAAGCGAATCCTCAAAATTTCTGCTCTGTGTTTCAATGATCAAATAAGCAGTTTCTGATGGTATATGTATTTCATCTTCAACATTTTCCGCTTCATAACGGATACTTTGTATCACTTGATTGTTCTGATCCATATAATGAATCAGTATCATTTCCGGTTTATACATGATATGGAAACGAACTGTAACATTCACTTCTTCACTCGTTCCATTAACAATGGTATCATAGGTGCCGCTTTGACTTGCCTGATAACCGATCTTATTTCTCGTGATCCAAATCCCCGATACTTCATTGGTAACATAGATTTCACCTTGATCAAAGTATATTGGCATCATTTTGAATAAAATACTATCTTCATGATTTTCTGCGATGATATTCAGGCTTCTTTCTGTTGTTATCATATCTTTCTCATCTGTAACATAATAATCTGTTTCACCGACAAGAACGCTCATATTCTCATCTTTAAAACCATAACTGTTCCCTTCATCATCACTTGGATATGTAAATATGGCCATATATCCATCAATCGTATCAAAAGAACATACATAATTATCATTTGTTTCTTCTTTACAGCTTGCATCATATCTATCCATACCAGTCATCTGATCTTGGGATGCTACCATAAATCCAATGATGCTGCCCTTTTGATCCGGTGCTTTTTGGCCGGTTTCCTCTGCAAGCGAACATCCCATCAGCATAAAACATAATAATCCAGCAAACCATCTATTCCTTTTCATCTTCGTCCTCCAAATTCCCATCAAATTCCAAAATATCTTCCACCCGACAATCCAAATAGTAACAGATCTTATTTAACGTATTAAAACGTACGCCCTTTGCTTTCCCACTTCTCAATATAGAAAGATTAGCTTCAGTGATTCCCACATATCCGCATAATTCCTTTGAAGTCATCTTCTTTTTCTTTAATGCTTCATCTAAATGTATCCTGATAGCCATGTCAGATAAACAAATCGTTCTCTTTCTTTAATTGGAAGTTTTCGCGGATAATTTTGCTCACCAGCATGACAGTAAGCACGAATAAAAGAGGGGTCAGGGGTATGAATAGTTGTATGTGATTCATTAAGACGACATCACCTGCAATGACACAAAGGCCTTGAATAATAAGCTGGAATAGAACGATCAAAGCAATAAATCGTTTTGATAATAGGATGATATGATCCAAAAGATTTACGATTTCAGTATCATATGTATCCTTTTGAAACAGTTTTAATAACCAAATCAATTGATTGGTAATGATGGCACCCAGAAAATAAGGTAATGCCTGTAAGAAATATTGAATGAAGATGATCGTTTTAGAGAATTCCAGGATACCTATGGGCGTAATTTCCGTATTTACTTTCATATCCCACACAGGTATAGAATTAGCTGTCATATATATTGCCGTTGTATCTTTTATCGCACAATATATGAATAAATAAGCAGATGCAAAAAGAAAACAGAACACGATAAAATGTAATAGAATTGAACAATATCGAGCCAGTTGGCTTATATCAGCCTGATGTGCTTTTCTTAGTATTTTTAAAACAAAATAAGCGACAAGAAGCATGATGATAAATGGAGAAATGCTCCAGTATGTCATCAGTGAAAGCTTATGCGGATTGATCATATAATACATGCTGATCAATAATACGATACTTAAAACTACAAGAAGAATATCTTCATAATGAAAAGCATGGGTCTTATGGTAACTGATTCCTAAGAACAATAAAGGCAGCAATGATATCAGCAAATAAACGATCCATGCCAACAAATTACCAAACACCCCGCTCAATGATATATTTCTAAGTCCTTCTCCTAATATTGCCATTGGTTTTATGAGGATGCTCATAAGTATCGCCAGTTCCTGACGTGATAATAAAGCAGTCATGCCAACGGTCAACATGATCAGTAAAGAAGTCATGATAAATGTTTTCCTTTTCATAATTCCCTCCAAATTATTGTTTTACGATAATTACAACTTTACTATATCATGTAAATTATCGTTTTACAATAATAATTAAAAAAAGCGCTTATGCGCTTAATTTACTTCATCTGGATAAAGCATCATTCTCTTATAAATCATATATGAGATTGCTGCCGCTATAAATTCAGTGATCCAGAAAGCATGCCATACTCCTTCTGCTCCAAAGATCATGCTTAATACAAAAGCAACAGGAATAATGATGAATACATATCGCAGTGATGAGATCACCAGTGATGGCACTCCCTGTCCCAAACCTTCTAAAGCACCGCTGATAATGACCGATACCGAGGAAATAATAAATCCAATGCTGATATAGCGTAAAGCAATGCTGCCGGAAGCAATCGTGGAAGCATTCGTAGAGAACAATCCGATCAGTTTATCCGGAATCAGCCAGCATAACAGGGTTCCCACGCTCATGATGATGATGCTTAAGCTTAGAGATACCAAGACAATTTTCTTGACGCGGGCATATTCTTTTGCACCGAAATTATAGCCTACGATCGGACGCATTCCCTGTACGATACCGTTGGTCGTAAGATACAGGAAGGTTTGCAGCTTATAATAAACACCTAAAACAAGCACATATGTATCAGAAAAATTAGCAAGGATGCTATTTAAAGCGGAAATCAGCAGAGAAGGTAATGCAAGGTTAAAAATTGCCGGAATTCCTACCCCATACATTTTTTTTGTGATTTCCTTATCGAAAGTATCTTTTTTCAAGGTAAGATGTATCTGAAAATGATAAAAACGATAACATATGATGTAAATAACCAGACCTAAGCTTTGCCCGATACCGGTCGCCCAGGCAGCACCCTCAATGCCCATGGCAGGAATGAATTTCCAGCCAAAGATAAAGAGCGGATCAAGAATGATGTTAGCTACACAGCCGGAAAGCATACAAACCATCGTGATCATCATTTTACCTTCTGCCTGATAGACTTTTTCCATTGACATTGAAATCGCAATGACGATCGCAAAGCTAAAAGCGATTCGTGAATAACGGATACCCATATCTATGATCTGGGCATCAGAAGTAAAGAAGTTTAGAAAAAACGGCATCACTACAATACAGCCAATCGTCAGCAAGACACCATGAAGTGCATTATAGATCACACTTTGAGTTGCCGCAGCATCAGCCTTTTGATAATTTTGTGCCCCTAAATGATATGCAATAACTGCATTTGCCCCAATAGAAAAACCTATTGTTACTGCATTGATCAGATTCTGAATCGGGAATACGAGTGAAAGAGCTGTCATGGCATTTTCACTTATCTGTGCAACATAATAGCTGTCAACGATATTATAGAGAGATGATACCAGCATGGATATGATCATTGGAAAGGACATCGACAGTACTAAAGGAAGTACCGGTTTTGTTTTCATAAATGTTTTCTGCATGTTCTACCTCCTGACAAAAAAAATAAAGCTATATCTGCCTTGTTTATCTCATCCACAAGGAAATCTATAGCTTTCGCACGAAAAATTCTAACATGTAAGCCTTCTTTTGTCAACGAAATAAGAAACAAAAATGCCTTGCAAATAGCTGCAAAGCATCTCTATATTTATTTATTAAAGCTAAATTCAAATACGGCACTTGGATCATCATAGTTTTCATTTGAAACCCATAAAACTGTTTTTTCAGTCAGATTATAGACAACGCTATGAACGGTACATCCGTTACCATCATCATTATCCCATGTCCTTCTGCCGACCATTGCTAAGATATCCATCGCACCATATGCATCTTCAACGATTCCATTTGTCTTATTTAACTCTTCATAGATCTTATCATAGCGGTCGACACCCTTTTTATCTTCCACAGGTGAATGATCATAATAACCCGGCTGAATAATAAAGTTGGTAATTACCTGATAATCCGTACTGCCTTCCAGCTCCCCGATATGGGCATCATCATCGTTATAAGTCACCACAAGCTCACGTGCTGAACCATCATTATCACTGGCATCATCACTGCCGACCCACTCTAAGATCGCACTGCGTCCACTGGCATCTGCGACCATATAATGATAGGACGTATTTGCTGAATCATGAAGATCATAGGACTGTGCAATTTCTATGGCATCTTCAAGATCATCTGCATAATCTAAAATCAACCGGATCAATGTTGTTGAAGTAAAATCAGGTTTATCTGTATTTTGATTCGTAGGGACTGTCTTATCACCACTTCCCTGATATGTCATATAAATACCAACACTTACACCGGCATCATTCATGCCATCCAGCGGAGCATAAGGAGCCGCTAATGTTGTGATCTTATTCATGAATCCATTGATATTCTGATTCACATCGATTCCTAAAAACTGTAAATCGACAGTAGAAATCGTTGCATGACGTCCTTCACTTGCCTCTGTAAAGACAATCATCGTATTCGTCTTAGAAAAATCATAATTTCTCGCAAACAGCGCATCACCATTATTTCCCGTTGCAGTAAAGGATGCACAACCGATATCTGATTCACTGATATTCATCGGAATCAAACCCTTGGTGATCTTATTCGTCACAAATTCAATCAGTTCGCTGTCACTGCTTACACCGCCTTGGGCAACAAAGTCATCCAGATAAAATCCACCCTTTACATGCATTGCATAAACGGCTCCGTCATCATGTTCATCATTTCTGTCACGCAGCATTTCAATGCTCATGAATGTAGCAATCTCATTATGCCAAACGGCATACACCCCGATACCTGTACCGGCAATCAAGACCACCAGAATAACGGCAAGACTTACTAAAATTTTTTTAATATTCCATTTCTTATCGTTTTTCATTTTCTGTTTCAATGATCTTATCATCTATATCCATAAATCGTTACGCTATGTATCATGTTTCGTATGGGTTTAAAAACAATTATAAATTCTGTAAAGATAAATGAATACAAACGAGATGATCACATGCTCCTTTCAGTTGAGATGTTGAAAACTCAACTTCTGTATTATATACAAAAGATGTTGAATAATCAACATCTTTTTTTAAATAATCATAATCTTTCCTTAACCCTACATTTATATATATTAAAACCCGATGGCACCTTACCATCGGGAAATGAATATTTACATTTTTATTATCCGGGTCGCAATATCTTGCGCAAAGATCTCATCATGCGTCACAACAAGAACACCCATACCATCTTTTGCCAGCTCCTGAATAATGATTTTCACATCTTCAATACTTTCTTTATCTAATGCACAAAGGCCTTTGGAAAACGATCAATCTATTTATCTGTAAAATGCTATCAGTTATTAAATCGTATAAAAGAAACAAAGCCATTAAGTGATGATGCTAAAAGAATTTATGGTGAATTTTCTAAATTTGAATGTGCTGATAAAAACGAGATTAAGAAAAGGCTTAATATGGATACAAAATCCTTCAATAAAGCTTTTGATTTTCTCTTAGAAAATTAATATATCACAGCTTATGCAGGAAAAAAAACTAAATGCAAACTGGTATTCTTATCTCTATTGTACAAAAAGAAAACTTCAACAAGAAAATCAATGGTTTACATTTTAATGGCAACTGTAAAGAAGAGCTTTGGAATATCGTAAAAAAGACAATGGATCAAGCTTCTTTTGACATCCTTTGTAAATGATACTTTTTTGTTAAATATTATGATTCCATCTCCTTCTCTATCCATGCCATGAGCAAATTTACAATTTGAGCCTGCTGTCTTTCAGTAAGCTCTTTTCCTTTAGGGACACGATACCATTTCTCCAAACATCCACGGCAACAACAAGCACAGGCATGCTGAGCGATAAATACAGGATGTCCACGCATCGGTGTCTGCTTACCATCATTTTTAGGCATTGCCAATGCAAGCCTCTCTCTTATGAAAGCTTCACAATGAGTACGTATTACATCCATTCCTTTATCACGAACATATTCTTTATCTTTTGAAGATAAATGAAATTTTGCTCTGAATGCAGATTGATTTAATCTTGCAAATGTTTCTTCAATCGTTGGCATAGGATTCACCTCTCTACTATTTTAGCACTTCTTTTCATTCTTTCAATAAGACATAACTTTTATAAAATTATCTGTTTATTACAAACTTTACCCTAAAATTCTCATTCACAAAAAAAGAGATATTCATAAATGATGAATATCTCATATTTTTAGTGATAGATCGTTATGAATTAAGAAAGCTTTTTCTTAGCATTTAGACTTAACATCATACCGGTGGATACTAACAGCAGCATCATCCATAACGATATATTACTGTAATCATCTGTTTTCGGTGATTGACTCACATCATTTTGATCTTTTGGTTCCTGTCCTAATTTAGCAATCGTTTCGGTTTTAGTTGCACCACATTTAGTACAGGTATAGGTCATAATTCCCTCAGCATCCACAGTTGCTTTTTGAGTAACCGTACCATCATCCCATACATGACCGTTTGCTGTTATTTCTTGTGTCTGTTCAGTATGACAGATGTCACATGTACGTTTTTGTAATCCGTTTTCTGTACAAGTTGCTTCTTTGACTGTCTGCCATTCACCATAACTATGTTCATCTCCGTCAATAGCATGGAAAACTAAGTGGTTATATTCCCCGGTTGGAGAATTTACATAATCTTCTGCAACAGTACCTTTATATCCAATGATGCATGCACCATCCAAAATAGGTGTTCCCTGTATAGTGGTAACAGATCTTGGCACCCATACATATTTTAAGCTTGGGCAAGCATTTAAAAAAGTAAACGGAATGGTATCTACTCCTTCTTCTATGTACACATACGTCAGATTGTCACATCCGTAGAATTGTGCATTGGCCCCTTCCCATCTTGAACCTGCCGGAATCGTAACTGACACAAGATTATCACAATTATAAAATACATCTGAATACCATAATACATTTTCAGGAAGCCTTATTTCCGTAAAGCCAGCTCCGCCAAAAGCAACATTTTTAACTTCTTCCAGTCCGTCATTGAGATATACCTCTGTAAGCGTTGGATTATCAGCAAAGGCAGACAGTCCTATAACTTTTACTGTTGATGACATGGTTACTTTCTGCAATTGACTGTAATTCACACCATTATAGGAAGAAAAAGCGATGGCAGGTATTTCCGTAACTCCTTCTGCCACAACGATTTCTTTGATCTGTTCAGCATAAGGTGCCCATTCATAAGGCTGCCCTTCAACATAAGGAATATCCTCTGTCAAAGTAAAGACACCTGCATCATCGAGCGTCCATCCATTTCCACTGGCAACTTCAGCTGCAAATACAGTCGTAGTACCATTAGGAAAAAACAGCAAACCTAACGTAAAGATAATGGCAAGACCCTTTAACTTTATCTTACCAAAAGTTTTTTTCATATGATTCCTCTCTTTCTTATTCTTTATGATCCCAGTTTTCAGTAGTGAAATTCACTCACATCTATTTTCTCTCACAATTAATGAGAGTCATATCAGATGTATATCCGTTATTTTCATTTCGATCAGCTTTGGTTCCCTCAATTTCTTTTAGAAAACCAGCTTGCTTTACAGCATTACATTAGAACAACGATCCTTAAGCCAACTTAAAAATTTCTCCATCACCTCTCTGGTATTCTTTAGGGCTTAATCTTGAAGCATGCCATGAATTTACTCACGATACTTAGAGATTATTTCTATCGTTCAGTGAATTGCACATTAAGCTCTTTTTTTATTATAATCATTATGATATACATAGTCAATGGAGTGAAAAACATAAAATTCATAAGCATATTTGAACATTTTTGTTCCATATAAAAAGCTCACAATAGTCAAATACTATCATGAGCTTTATTTTAATATAGCTTAGCCCCGGCAGGAATGCGGTCATCTACCATCAGAAGATTTAAACGTTCTTCGCCATCTTCCTTATGAATCGCTGAAATGATCATACCACAGGAATCAATTCCCATCATCTTACGAGCAGGAAGATTTACAATGGCAATCAATGTCTTACCTACCAATTCTTCAGGTTCATAATATTCATGAATACCGCTTAGAATCGTACGATCTTCTCCACTGCCATCATCCAATACAAATTCAAGCAGTTTCTTGCTCTTCGGTACTGCACGGCACTCTTTTACCTTTACTGCACGGAAATCAGACTTGCTGAAGGTATCAAAATCAACATAATCCTTGAATAATGGTTCAATTTCTACCTTGGAAAAATCAATTTCAGGCAAACTTGCTTTTGGCTGAGATGCTTCGGCTGCGCTTGCTTTATGTGCGCTCTTGGCTCCACCCACTAATTTCATGTGTGGGAACAAGAGAACCTCGCGAATCGTTGACTGATCTGTCAATAACATTACCAGCCGGTCGATACCCACACCGACACCACCGGCAGGAGGCATACCATATTCCAAAGCCTCTACATAATCAACATCCATTTCACAGGCTTCGTCATTTCCTTTATTCTTTTCTTCGACCTGCTTTTCAAATCTCTCACGCTGATCGATCGGATCATTTAATTCAGAGAATGCATTTGCATACTCATGTCCGCAGATGAATAATTCATAACGATCTGTAAAACGTGGATCTTTTAGATTTTTCTTTGCCAATGGTGATATTTCCACCGGATGACCATATACATAGGTTGGCTGGATCATCTTTTCTTCGCAGTATTTTTCAAAGAATAAATTGATGATATGACCAACACCTGTATGATGTGCCTCTACTTCAATATCATGTTCTTTTGCCAATGCCTTTGCTTCTTCATACGTCATCGGCTTCCAGAAATCAACACCACATTCTTCCTTGATGGCATCGACCATATGAATACGCTTGAATGGTGCCTTTAAAGAGATGGCCTGTCCCTGATATGTAATTTCAGTCGTGCCCAAGGTTTCCATAGCAACATAGCTCATCATACCTTCGATCAGATCCATCATACCTTCTAAATCACTGTAAGCAACATAGGCTTCTACTGTTGTAAATTCCGGATTATGCGTTGCATCCATACCTTCATTTCTAAACAAACGGCCGATTTCATAAACACCTTCCAGACCACCTACAAGCAATCGCTTCAATGGCAATTCAGTTGCGATGCGCAAATAGAAATCCATATCCAACGTGTTATGATGCGTTATAAACGGACGAGCATTGGCACCGCCTAAGATTGGCTGTAAAACAGGTGTTTCAACTTCGATCAATCCCTTACCGTCAAAATAACGCTGAACGGCACGGATGATCTTTGGACGCATCAAAGCAACTCTTCGGGAGCTTTCATTCATGATTAGATCGACATAACGTCTGCGATAACGTTCCTCTACATCCACCAAGCCATGATATTTTTCAGGCAATGGACGTAAGGCCTTTGTCAGATGCGTATAAACCTCAGCCTTGATCGACAGCTCCCCATGATTTGTTTTCATCACGATCCCTTCGATACCGACGATATCTCCAAGATCCGCTTTTTTGAATACATCAAACATCTCATCACCGATCATATCTTTGCGGACATAGATCTGGATCTGTCCATCAATATCCTGGATATGCATAAAGCCTGCTTTCCCCATCAGACGCTTCGTCATGATCCTTCCGGCAATCTTTACTTTTTGATGTAATTCTTCCAATTCCTCTTTTGTCTTATCTTCAAATAATTCACGGATCTGACCCGACTTATGTGTCCGGTCATAACGTTCACCAAAAGGAAGGATACCCTTTGCTTCCAGATCCTTTAGCTTCTCACGGCGGACGATTTCCTGTTCCGTCAAATTTAACTCATGATTTTCCATTCTTTCCCTACCTTTCCAGCCAATTCCAGTCATCATTTTCCAAGGAATTTTTATAATTTACCAAGATGTCTTGAAATTCATCCAATGTAGACATCATCGAAATTTTTTCTTTCACTCGGTGTGAATACTTCAATGATTTCATATACCACGCCGCGTGTCCTCGCATTTCCTTCATGCCGACTCTTTCACCCTTTAATTCACATAGGCTTACAGCATGATTATAAGCTAAATCAAACTTTTCTTCAACACCTGTATCCTGAATAATTTCACCCGTTTCCAAATAATGAACACAACGCTGGATCAGCCACGGATCACCCAGGACACCTCGGCCGATCATCACCATATCACAGCCGGTTTCTTCCAGCATAGCTATCATATCCTCCACACTGCGAACATCACCATTACCGATCACAGGTATTTGAACCGCTTCTTTTACTTTTTTGATATACGACCAATCCGCCTTACCTTCATACATCTGTGTCTTTGTGCGCCCATGAAGCGCAATTGCACTGACCCCTGCGCTTTCAAGCTTCTTCGCCAATGATACACAGTTCTTAGATTCGCTGTCCCATCCGATACGCATCTTGACCGTTACCGGTTTTTTCACATGCTTAATGATCTCATGCATCAGTTCAGCCGCATACTCTTCATCCCTCATCAAAGCACTGCCGGCATTCGATTTTACGATCTTATTTACCGGACATCCCATATTGACATCAATGATATCACAGTCTGTCCGGGTATCCAGAAATTTTGCCGCCTGTACCATGCTGTCGATATCATGACCAAAGATCTGCATCGTTAAGGGATGCTCATCCTCCAATACTTCGGTCATTCCCAACGTTTTTTTATTCTCAAAACAAATGGCCTTATCAGAAACCATCTCTGTATAAACCAGCCCTGCCTTAAACTGTTTGCATATCTGACGAAAAGCAGGATTGGTGATCCCTGCCATCGGTGCGATCACGACAGGATTTTCAATTTCTACATTTCCGATTTTCATTTTTCTAATTCTCTTAACTCTTCTTCCGTAAACTGATAACGGGTATTGCACCAGTGACAGACGATCTCACAGCCATGATCTTCCTCGATCATCGCTTGCCTTTCTTCATGACTCAATGTCATTAAAGCCTCTTTCATATGCTCCTTTGAACAATGACATTCGAATCTGATATCCTGATGACTTAAAATAACCGCATCATCAAAGGTTTCTTTAATTATTGCTTCACAGCTCTTTCCTTCATGGATCAGCTGTGACATCGGTTTGATCTGTTTTAAGATACCTTCCACCTTTTCAATATCTTCTTCTGTCGCATTCGGCAGCATCTGGATCAGCATCCCTCCTGCGGCACTGACTGAATTATCAGGTTCTACCAGTACCCCTAAAGAAACAGCACTTGGGATCTGTTCACTTGCCGTAAAGTAGTAAGCAAAATCATCACCGATCTCACCTGTCTGCAGCTGTACGGTTCCCGCAAAATCATCCTTCATTCCTAAATCCTTGATGACCTTTAACGTTCCCTGATTACCGACAGCCACTCCGACAGCCAGCTTGCCCGTATCATTATATGTATAAAACTGATGCGGATCACCCACAAAGCCACGCACATTGCCATTGGCAAAGCAATCCACCATGATCGTTCCGATCGGTCCTCCGCCATTGATCTGGATCGTTACCTTTTCATTTTCATTTTTCTGCATGCTGCCCATGATAGAGCCAATGCTTAATACTCGTCCCAAAGCTGCTGCCGCTGTTGGCCAGCAATCATGTCTTCTTCTTGCTTCTTCACACAAATTGGTCGTGGAATCCACGATCACACGTACCCTTTCTCCACACACCAATGCTTTTACTAATTCATCTTTCATACCTGCTCCTTGACTTAGAAAAGGTGCATCACTGCTGCACCTTTTAATTATTCTTCCGGTGTAACAGGGTCCTGATCTTCCCCGTCATCCACCACGACATTTCCTTCAATTTCAGTTGTTGGTGTCGTTACCATTCCTTCTTCATCGATCTCGATCGTTTCAGAATTCGGGACATGATCCAAGCTGTCCACCACTTCAACACCGTCACTAACTTCCGTAGAAGGCTTTTCTTCAATATTTTCCTCAGGCTTTGTCAGCGTACCATATTTCACCAGATTCTTGATCTGTTCACTCGTCAGCGTTTCTTCTTCGATCAGCTTACCGGCAATCAGATCGATCAGATCACGGTTTTCCATGATGATACGTTTACAATTTTCGTAACATTCATTAATGATACGACGTACTTCCTTATCAATTTCAAATGCAATCTCACTTGAATAATTTGCACTGTTGCTTGAATAATCACGGCCTAAGAAAACATTTCCGGAATCATCTGCATACTGGATCGGCCCCAATTTGCTCATACCATAAGAACGAACCATGGCTTTCGCAATCTTCGTTGCCTGCTGGATATCATTGCTGGCACCGGCACTGATTTCATTGAAGACCACTTCTTCACAGACACGGCCACCAAGATAACCCGTAATCTGATCCATGAAGTCCTTTCTTGTCGGGAACATCTTTTCTTCTTCCGGAAGCATCAGATTGTATCCACCGGCATGGCCTCTTGGAATGATCGTCACTTTTTCTACGATATTTGCTCCTTCAAGCTTCAGACCGATGATCGCATGTCCTGTTTCATGATAAGCCACCAGACGTTTTTCACTGGCAGAATATTTCTTGCTCTTCTTAGCCGGCCCCATCATGACACGGTCAATGGCCTCACCAAGATCTGCCATCGTAATTTCCTTACGATTTTCACGGACAGCTAAGATAGCACCCTCATTCAACACGTTTTCAAGATCGGCACCTGAGAATCCCGGACATCTTTTCGCAAGATCCTCCAAAGATACATCTTTCGCCAGTTTTTTATTTCTGGCATGTACTTTCAGAATCTCTGTACGTCCGCGCTTATCCGGCAAGCTTACCGTTACCTGACGGTCAAAACGTCCTGAACGCAATAAGGCAGGGTCCAATACATCCGGACGGTTGGTAGCCGCAATGATCACGATTCCGTTATTCTGCGTCATACCATCCATTTCCACCAGCAATTGATTCAGCGTCTGTTCACGCTCATCATTGCCGCCGCCCATACCGGCACCTCTTTGACGTCCTACCGCATCAATTTCATCGATGAAGACGATACATGGAGCTGCTTTCTTGGCACTCTTGAACATATCACGTACACGGCTGGCACCGGTACCGACAAACATTTCCACAAAGTCAGAACCTGATATCGAGAAGAACGGTACATCCGCTTCACCGGCAACCGCCTTAGCCAGCAACGTCTTACCTGTTCCCGGAGGACCTACCATCAGGATTCCCTTAGGAATACGTGCTCCCATATCAGAGAATCGCTTAGGATCCTTCAAATAATCGATAATTTCCTTAACTTCTTCTTTTTCCTCTTCACATCCCGCTACATCATCAAAACGAACCTTTACATCCGATTCAACACGATGTCTGGATTTTGTAAATTCAAAGGCCTGCTTATTGCCGCCGCCTTGCTGCATCACCTTAGAAAAAAGATAAAAGGATACACCACCCAGCAACAAAAGCGAACCGATCGGCATGATCAACTCGATCCATCGTGACGTATTAGACGGATCCGAGATCGTTACCGAATTATTTCCTTCATTAAGAACCTCCTGCAGCCACTGAATATTTGCCTCAGTATTCGGAACGCTCGTTGAGAAAGAAACATCCTGTCCGTTTTTCTCATAGACACCTGTTACACTAACGATCACACTACCAACTGAAATATTGACATCTTTAAAAGTCATCTTTTCTGCCTGATTCAAAAAGGCATTGGTAGCTAAATACTCCGTATTGTTGAATCTCGAAACACTCGTTAAACTTAAAAATACAAACAGAGCTAAGATATAAGGAATAACATTAATAATCCTTTTCCTGTTCATTTAGCTTTCCTCACTTTCATCTACTGATAACACTCGTCTTTTAACACTCCTACATAAGGCAGGTTACGATATTTCTGATTGTAATCCAGACCAAATCCGATTACAAATTCATTTGGAACCTTAAAGCCGACATAATCAGCCTCAATATCCACAACTCTCCGATCCGGTTTATCCAGAAGCGAAACGACACGCACTTCACTTGCACCTTTATGCTTCAACAGGCGTTTTACCTCCTGAACGGTCCTTCCGGTATCTATAATATCTTCCACTAAAAGCACAGGTACTCCCTTTACCGAAGAGCGAAGATCCAGATTCACCTTCACATCACCGATCGATTCCGTTCCCTCATAGCTGGATACATCCATAAATTCATAACAGATATCCATATCCAGATACTTGACAAGCTCTGCCAAGAAAGGAACGCTTCCTTTTAGAAGTCCTACTACCAATGGAAGCTCATTTTTCTTTTCATAGTCTTTTGTTATTTCTTCACCAAGCTCTTTGCAGCGTCGAACAATTTCTTCTTCGCTGACTAAAATCTTCTTTACATCCTTATGCATCAGCACATCCTCCAAAACGATATAGCTATTTTATCACAAAACAATTTGGTTTGACAGTATAATGTTTCACATCACACCCTATTTTAGGCACTAAAACAACATTTCCCACAGAATTCACAACAACAGGGTAACTTTTCCGCTCTTTATGTGATATTTTTCTGTCAATAAAGAAACGATTCAGCTTCTTTTTCCCAAATCGCAGCTCGATCTGATCCCCCTCTTTCGGCGAACGTATCGTAATCGGAAAATCCTCAGCCGACAAAGTCACAGCTTCTACGCTGCTGCCATTTTTACGGATCTTAAAATATTCGCAATCAAACTCTTCGATCTTATCAAAGGTATAAGCATACTCAATATCTCTTACAAGCTGTAAAACATCATAGCTTTTCATAAGCTTACAATCATCAATATCAAACTCATAGCGGCTCTCATCCTTTAGGATGGTTTCACAGATGCTTCTTATTCTTCTTTCGCTCAAGGAATAGCCGACACCCTGATGATTCAGCCATGCACGCAATACATCCTGAGGGTGCTTTAACTTTTTAAACTTCTCAATCGGCAGATCCTCTCCAAGCTCTTTTGCGATCCTTTCGATTTCCTTCTGATATTGCTGCATCTCAGCATTACGTCTGTTGATTTCAGTAAGGACCTCCTGCCGTTTTGTTTCATCCCAGGTATCTACGACCTCTCTTCTTAAGCGATTGCGCAGATAATCATTACTAAAGTTGGATTCATCCTCACCAAAAGGTACCTCATGATCATAACAATAATTGTAACAGTCCTTTTTGCTCATGTTTAAAAGAGGTCTTTCAATCACGACGCCATGATGCTTCACCTTCGCTGCCAAGCCATAAACCAAAGGGATGCTTTTACGCCGGCACTGCATCAGATACGTTTCAAACAGATCGTCCTGCTGATGAGCCACCAAAACGCTGTCACAGTTTTCCTGCTCACAAAGCTCTTTAAAAAACTCATAGCGGAAGCGGCGGGCATAAGCCTGAAAATTCCCCTTATAGTGTGGATCACAATAACGTACAAAAAAAGGAATCTGATACCTTTCACAATACTCTCGTACAAGATTCTCATCTCTTTTCGCAGATTCTCTTTTCTGATAGTTGACATGAGCAACAATAATATTCATTTTTTTGCGGATACACTGATCTAACAATGTCATCGAATCACATCCGCCGGAAACAGCCACACAGTATTTATTCATAGTATGATTATACCACAATATCACTGTACTTTCGCAAGTAAAATGGTAGAATCATCACTTCGCTTATTTTCTTTCATGATTTCCACAAAGCTCTCCACTTCTTTACGGGCACTTTGATCCTCACTGTTTTTCATCCAACGCAAAATTTCTTCCACATTGACCCCATCACTGCTCATGACAAACCAATCTCCCTTTTCCACTTCGACATGAATATGATCGACATCAATATGAGCCACGATACCGATAGGCAACGAATTCCCCCATATCGCAAACAATTCCTTATTCCGTATGAGATAAGTCGGATTTGCCGCTGATTTACATATGACAACGCTTTTCTTATAACGGTCAAATGACAGCACATCACATGTAGCATAGGCATCGCTCAATAAAAGCTTGTTAATACAGTTCATGGCTTCGATCTCATCAATATTCGAAAAGATCATCCGTTGAAAAAGATTAACGATACACTTCGATATCTTGCTCGCCTCTTTACCGCTGCCCATGCCATCACTGATCAGACAATAAACGTTACGTGAATGATGAAAGATCGAAAAAGAATCCCCACAGCAGGCCGTAGGCGCATGATCTGCATAAGCATCAATATGGATCGGTGGTGTAGATATAAATTCCACATGCAGAACGCCCGGATGAAGAAAGGACTGCCGGCTTGACGAACACTCCACCGGTGTCGGCAGGATATGATTTAAAAGCGGCAGCAAGACCTCCTTTACCTCACTGCTGCCGAAATGGGTCAACAGGCACTCTATTTGAATATGTCCGCTGTCATTCACCTCAACATTAATTTCTTCATATCCGATATCATAGCCTTCTAAAATAGAAAGTACCTGATTCCGTATAAACTCCGCCGAATGATCATCCTGCATGCATTTTTTAGATGTATAATGAAGCGCCTTCGACATACTTTTCAAAAAATTAGATTCTACATTCGACACACTTTCATAATAAGTACCTAAATGATCAAAAATCAATGAAAAGTGCATCAATTGCTTATGTAGAAAAGCATTTGAATTTGAAGCATGAATTTCATCCAAAACCGGTATCCCTTCTTTACTTAAAAGAAGCAGAAAGACCAGATACAGTCCCAATATCAACAATTGTTCAAGCTGTTGCACCTGACTCATGAACAAACCAGCATATACAAGGATCATCAGCCCCAGCTGTTCTTTTAAAAGCGATAATAAAAATATATAGACAAACATTTCAAAACTGATTGCAGGAGCAATCAGATTCAAAAGAAAGAAACTTGTGATACTGATCAGCGGAGAACACCCAAAACAGATAAAAATCAAACCTAAGGTCATGAATACATCCACATATCCGCTCATATACTGAATTATCATACAGACAATGCCAATAGCCATCAATGAATAAACCGGTGAAGGCATACGCGTATCCTTTTTCATCCATTCAAACGATTTCATGGTTTCATGATAATAGATCATTTGAATCACGAAAAAGCTGAGGGCTATCCTAAGATCACTCGTATTAAAATAGGCAATACTAAAAGAACATAAGGCTACATAAAGCTTTGAAGCATTCACCATATTTCCCCTGCATAACCGTATGAAATAAGCAAATAAATGATAACCGACAACAAAGATCCAGAATTGTACAAAAGAAAGCGGCGAGAACAGATAAAGCAAACATGTCGGCATCAAAAAAGCAAGCTTTTCCCTTGTCGATTGCATGAACACATATGGAAATATCGCAATCAATAGCTGCAATGAAAACGAAAAGGTCATGATCAGACCTATGATCAAAAAGAAAAATGGCTTCCAATCTATCTTAACAGCCTCACGCTGTGCACTGAGTGTTCTCATACAAATCCCCCTTGTCTGCTACTATAAAGGATAAACAAAGGATACCTTGTCGAAATTACTCCAAAATCAAACTTTTGAACCTGTTTTTAATATCTATGAAAAGCTTTGAGCTAGTCGGCACATGTGCTTTCACATCAATGATACGGGCCGTATTAATAAACTTCGCGTCATTCAGAAATAAAACCGACTCCTTATATAATCCATCAATCGTTCCCAAAGGGAATAAATATGTACCGTCACTTGTCAGCGATTTTTTATAGGTCCGCTCATTGCTCGTCATCGGAATGATCAAGGCCTTGAAATGCACGATAGCAATCACCAATCCGAAATGCTGATAACCGGCTTCATAAAGATAAGCCTGTCCGAAATCCGTATAACAGATATCTCCGGGTTCGATCGTCAACCCTAACGCCTTTGATGAAGGAATATTACGCCGTGTATTATAATTTTTTTCACTCACCAGGCGCTGAACTCCTTCCTTATAGGTAATCTTGGCATATTCATCTTTTTTTTCCTCAATGAACCAATCCCATAGCTTTTCCCATTCCTGTTGGATCACATTCTCCTTCTGGCTGACACACACATCATAAAATGCTTCAATATCTTTCACTTGCATATTAAATACCTCCTACTATTTAATATGCACACAAATTCGATTTTTCCCAAAAATTCATAAAACTTTTTTCATTTTTTTAAAAAACTCAACGCAGAATACCATCCGCCCTTACTTTTTCTTAAAAATATAGAGAAATATCAGCACGATGCCAACGATCACCATGCCTACACCAAGACCCATGAACATACCAATAATAAAGTTTTGAAAATAAGAACCTGTATCATTTCTTGAAATAAAAACCAAAATAAGTCCCAAAACAAATAAAACTAGTCCATATAACATTTGTTTATTCTCATCTAATTTACTATTCATACGAACCTCCTTACTTTTCAATCCACATATTCATACCTGTGATCATTTTTGAATATGGCAGATATTCAATATCAGCCGCAACATCATATCCATTCTTATTCTTCACCTGTTCATAAAGCTTTTCTCCTTCTTCATAAGCTTCATAAGAAATATCAAACTTCACTTGTTCACCCTCTTGGCTATCACCGGTTAACTGAGTGACCACTGAATCAGCCATATTGTTAGAATAAAAGTGTAAATTATCCAGATGGATCATGTACGGTGTTTCTACATAAGAAGCATCCAGAAGCGGACAAATGACTTCCCTATATCCCATAAATCCTCAGTCACAATCAAAATCAATGATAAAAGAATCGTTGAGAAGGTAATCCTTAATCGGACCATCCCCAGCAAATATAAAGCTGTCACAAATAACGATAAACAAACTAAGATCCAAAAAGGAAGTGACATATATTGACAAACAATACGATCACGTACAAATAAGTGAGCAAGCATCATGACAATCAAACTGATCAATACAAGTATTCCCCCGGTTTGAATAAGATGCTGCCATTTCTTTACCATCATTTTCACCACCTGTCTTCAATCATATACATCTTATGTGATCATTATAGAAAATGACGGTAAAACAAAATGACTCATTTTGTTAAGTCTATGTAAAAGTTTTATATAAGAGGCTTTTTCCAACATTCAATTACATAAACTTTACAGACTCTTCACCGGCTAATAAAGGTTATTTAACTCAGGTATCATATAATATTATTAATGAGAAGGTGACAATATGGAAAAAATCATTCTTTATGGAAGCAAATACGGCAGCAGTCGAAAATACGCAGAAATGCTTTCCGCATCATGCAATATCAAAACGATTTCTTATGAACAGGCATCCCATTTAGAAAATATGGATAAGATCATATATATTGGTTCTTTATACGCAGGCGGTGTTTTTGGCTTATCAAAATTCTTACGCCGATTTACGATCAAAGATCATCAGCAATTCTTTTTGATTACTGTCGGACTCGCAGATCCTAATATAGAAGAAAACAGGATCCATCTTCGACAAACACTAAGAAAACAATACGGTCATGATTTTTTTGAGCGCTCTAACATTTTTCACCTGCGAGGTTCGATCGATTATCAGCAGCTATCTTTTAAAGACAAAACACTTATGACATTGCTTTACAAAAGCCTTTCTAAAAAGCCGGCAGATCGGTTGTCAACCGAAGATCGTGCATTGATCGAAACCTATGATAAAAAGGTTGATTTCATTGATTACGATGCTTTAAGACCTATCATTAGGGAGATTCAGATATGAAAATATTAAAGATCCTATTGATCGGACTCATCACGACCATCCTTCACCTTTCCATAAACCTTTTCTTTCCTATGAACGCTCAAAGCCAACTGCTTCCCAGCCAATTTGTCATCAATGGCACCCTGCCAATTCTTTTTTCATGTTATGGGTTATTGGCCTATTCTTTGATTGCTTCCATGTTTTTACTCGTTTCAAAGAAGCTGACAGGTCAAAAACTTTTTCAAGGAATAGAATTTGGTTGTTTTTGTGCTGTGATATGGTGCGTATATCTTTTAGAACCATTGCCCCATCTTACATTACCTGATTGTATTTTCTGTTCGCTGGCAAATGCGCTGATACTGATCATCATGGGAGCAATGTGCGGCATGCTGCTTGGTGAAAATAAAAAGAAGCAATCACAGAAATCTCATGTTTCACTTCTTTCGCTCTTAACGATCATGAGCTGTTTTATCTTGATGCGTTATGTTCTTTATTTATTTTATGATATCTATTCTTCTTTTGATGAATATCCGCTTACTACCCTGTGGTGGTGCATATTCAGCAGCTTTATCATTGCCTGTGCCATCACATGGACCAACAATTGTCTTGATGAGAAAGATATATTGAGGCGTTCATTCATATCAGGTGTCATTCTTTTTGGAATGAACATCACACTTTTTAATTTTTTTATACCGCTTATCTTCAAGATCAATGTCGCAGATTTGATACTGCGTACGATCAGTGATACAACGGCAATTACGATCGGTTGCATGATTTCTCAAAAAGCGGCGTCTTTTGTCGTCCAGAAAGGATAAGAGGATAAAGCATCCTATCCCTATTCTCAAAGAGGATATAGGCTTTATTCCAAAAAAAATGCAAGATGATCGATCTTGCATAAATATATATTATCGAGCTAAATATCCACCGTCTACCGGGAAAATGGCACCGCCTATATAATCACTGGCATGTGACGCTAAAAAGATGGCTGCCCCTTTCATATCGTTGCCATTGCCCCAGCGCTTTGCCGGTATTCTCTCTGTAATAGTCGCAAAGCGTGGATTTGCGGGATCCAGCAAGGCTTTGTTCATTTCTGTTTCCATATATCCGGGAGCAATCGCATTGACATTGATTCCCTTGGTCATCCAGTCATTGGTCAGTTCCTTGGTCAGCTGGGCAATGCCTCCCTTGGAAGCAGAATACGCCGGTATCGTCTGGCCTCCGAAGAATGAGTTCATGGAAGCAATCAAGATGATCTTGCCATAGCCTTTGGGTATCATCACTTTTGCTGCCAATTGACAAAGGATAAATACTGAAGTCAGATTGACAGAGATGACATCATCCCATTCATCAAGCGGGAATTCTTCCGCACTGTGACGACGCTGGATACCATGGGATGTTAAGAGAATATCTAAATCGCCGCCTAATTTATCCAGACATTCCTGAAAAACACGATAAATTTCTTCTCTGTTGCTTAAATCTCCTTTTACGCCATGGCATTTATAACCACGGTTACAGAAATCCTGAGCGACTTCATATACCTTATCACTTGTGCCAACAATAGCTACTTCACAGCCCGCTTCCAGATAGCCCTCAGCCATGCCATAGCCAAGACCTCGGGTACCACCGGTTACGATCGCTTTTTTTCCTTTGATATCAAACAGATCCATTTTCATCACTCCTCTTTCATATAGCCGCCCTTCATCGGGGAAACCGCTCTTTCTGAAAAGAGCTTTAAGACACCGCTTTTATATTTTACAGGGTGTGGTACATAATTTTTTCTTCTCTTTTCTAATTCAGCTTCTACCTCTTCCATGGACATTCTCTTTCCATGAATGCCTACGATCTGAAGAAGCCGCTTTGGAATATTGACCTCAATCAGATCACCTTCTTCAACAAGGGCAATCGGTCCGCCTTCAGCCGCCTCTGGTGATACATGCCCGATAGCCGGCCCCTTGGAAGCACCCGAGAATCGGCCATCTGTGATCAAAGCAATCGAAGCCCCTAATTCCGGATCGCTGGCAATTGCCTCAGTTGTATAAAACATTTCCGGCATGCCGCTTCCCTTAGGACCTTCATATCGAATCAGGACTGCATCATGAGGTTTGATCTGATGGGTCAATACCGCATGGATCGCATCTTCCTCACAATCAAACGGACGTGCTGTCAGCACAGCTTCAAACATTTCTTTCGGTACGACCGTATGCTTGACAACGGCTCCTTCCGGTGCCAGATTTCCCTTTAAGATAGCAATACTGCCATCATTACCAAAGGCATGATCAAAGCTGCGGATCACATCTTCCCGTTGTAAATGGACCTTTTTCAGATATGCATCGCATTTATCATAAAAACCGTTCTTTTTCAACTCCTCAAGATTTTCACCTAATGTCTTACCGGTAACGGTCATGACATCCAGATGAAGCATGCTTTTAATTTCCTCCATGATGCGCGGCACACCGCCTGCATAATAGAAATATTGTGCCGGCCAGCGTCCTGCCGGACGAATATCCAATAGATAATGTGCCCCACGATGCAAACGATCAAACGTATCACTATCGATCTGGATACCAAATTCCTTGGCAATTGCCGGTAAATGCAACAGCGAATTGGTCGAACCGGAAATGGCCGCATGGACCATGATCGCATTTTCAAAGGATTTGAGAGTTACGATATCTTTTGGCTTTAAATCATGTTCTGCCAGCCATACGGCCTGTTCTCCGGCTTTTTCAGCCATCTCACGCAAATCAGGGCTTGTTGCCGGCATCAAGGCACTGCCCGGAAGCATCAGGCCTAAAGCCTCTGCCATGATCTGCATCGTTGAAGCCGTTCCCATAAATGAACAGGCTCCACAAGACGGACAGGCATGATGCTTATAATAATCCAGTTTCTCTTTCGTAATTTCACCACGTTCATACATGGCACTATACATGCCGATCTGTTCAAGCGTCAAAAGATCAGGTCCGGCATCCATGACACCACCGGTAATCATGATCGAAGGAATATTGACACGGGCAAGTCCCATAAGATGCGCAGGCATCCCTTTATCACAGCTGGCAATGAAAACACCACCATCAAACGGTGTCGCATTCGCATGGATCTCGATCATATTCGCGATCATATCTCGGGATACCAATGAATAATTGATGCCGTCATGACCCTGTGATTCACCATCACAAATATCTGTCGTAAAATAACGGGCTCCATACCCTCCTGCCTTCTTAATTCCCTCACGCGCCTTTTCTACCAGTTCAAGCAGATGCACGCTTCCCGGATGGCTGTCACCAAAGGTACTTTCCACAAGTATCTGCACCTTGCCAAGATCCTCCAGCTTCCATCCGCTTCCTAATCGCAGTGGATCTAATTCAGGTGCAATCTCACGTAATTTCTGACTTTTCAGCTTCATCATGTTACTCCTTTTTATAAGACATAAGACATCATACGTCTAATCAAATCATACGCTTCTTTTCATACTTCGTCAACCTTCTTTCATCATCTCATCCATCTTCTCTTTATTATATTTAAGATGCTGTTCCATAGCCTTTTTAGCGGCCTGTGAATCATGATCAGCAATGGCATTTACAAGCAGCTGGTGCGTTTCAATCGTTTCCCTCATCAGACTTTTATTGGTCATATGGATAAAGAAGGATATCCCTGTTTGCAGCACCGGTATGATCGTTGAAACAACACTGTTCTGACTCAATTGTGATATCAAAGCATGAAATTGGATATCCTTTTCCAAATAATCCTGACCTTTCGCAATTGATTCTTTTATCTCATCAGCAATTTTTTGAAGCTCAGCGACCCCCTCCTCATCTGCCTTCTCTGCCGCTAAAGCCGCCATGTTCGGTTCGATCATCATACGCAGTTCATACAGATCATACGCTAATTTCTTTTTATCAGAAACAAACGCAAAACCTAAAGGATCATCGATCTTTCCCGGATTTTGGCACACAAAAGTCCCACATCCCCTTTTAATTTCTAAAACATGACGTGATACAAGTATCTTAACAGCTTCTCTGATCGTTCCTCGTCCTACATGAAGCTGCTTTGCCATCTCAAATTCATTGGGAAGCTTATCTCCTTCTTTCAATTCCTTATCTTTAATTAAAGTAATGATCTGTTCAGCCACTCTTTCAGGCAACAGTTTTTTTTCATTTTGAAGTGATTCCAGCATGACCTACCTCCATGTTATAAACAATATACAAAAAGAACAAGATTACTTCTTGTTCTCCTTTTTCATTTTCAAAAAATTCACGATACTTGTCATCGGATGGAACCATGAAGCAATCATCTGAGTTTTTTCAAGGAATATCTCACAGACGACCAGTTCAATGAACAACAGCAATAAACCGATATCTTTATTTAAGATATAAATATAAGCCACGATTCCCGAACAGATCGTCACCGCATATAAAATCAGCACCGTATTTTTATGACCAAATTTCCTCATCAACACATGATGTAAATGATTCTTATCAGCCTCATCGATCTTCTTCCCGCTCAGCTTCCGGCGAATGATCGCACTCAACGTATCAACAATAGGAACACCGCACATCAAGATAGGTACACCTAAGGTAATGAATGTCGAAGATTTAAAACCGATCAAAGATATCGTGGCAATCATAAATCCTAAGAAAAGTGCCCCGCAATCTCCCAGAAATACTTTGGCAGGATAAAAATTAAAAATTAAGAAAGCAGCCAATGAACCTGCAAGAATCAAAGAAATATGCATGATATCCGGACGGTTATCAATAACACCTAACGAAGCAACCACAACTAAAATGATCAATGAGATACCATCCGCAAGACCATCCAGTCCATCAATCAGATTGACCGCATTCGTAATACCCGTCAGCCAGAAAAAAGTCACGATCGTAGATACGAAGCCCATATCAATAACGATTCCCAGCGGTAAAAAAATCTTATCCAGAGTTATATTCCCATAAAATATAACGATCAAAGAAGCAACAACCTGAAAAGCAAATTTTTTCTTTGGCGAAAGATCAACCAAATCATCGATCAAACCGCCAAAAAACATGATACTGGCTCCGAGAAGCATTCCTCGTATCTGCGTATCTGATTTCATAAAACATGTCATTGAAATCATAAAGGCTACATATATCGCAACCCCGCCGATCCTGGCAATATTTTTCTTCGTATGAATCGTCCGTTCATTGATCTTTGCATAAGCATCGATATATTTAGCGATCCATATGACGAGTGGCGTTGTAACCAAAGTGATCACAAACGGTAAGATCAGATATTTCAGCCATTCCATAATAGCCTCTGATTAACCGACGATATGTAAATTTTCTAACAAAATGCCTGTTCCTTCAGCAACGCACTTCAAAGCATTTTCCGCAACATAAACCGGAATATGCAATTCATTTCTCAACAGTTCATCAATACCATTGAGCAATGCTCCACCACCAGTCAGCACGATACCACGCGTAACGATATCACTTGCCAGTTCCGGCGGTGTCTTTTCAAGCACTGTACGGCAGGCACTGACAACGCTCTGTAAAGAATCTCTCATCGCTAATTCAAGCTCTTCAGAAGTCATCAAAATAGAAGTTGGCAGACCTGTTACAAGGTCACGGCCGCTTACTTCCATCGTTTCCGTCTTAAAGCCTTTCCAAGCTGTTCCGATATTCTTCTTTAATTCTTCAGCTGTGCGATCACCGATCAACAGCTTCTTCTCATCTTTGACATATTTGATGATATCACGATCCAGCGTATCACCTGCAATCTTTAACGAAGTGCTGGTCACGATCTCACCAAGTGAAAGTACCGCAACATCTGTCGTACCTCCACCGATATCCAATACCATGTTACCACTTGGTTTGGAAATATCCAGACCGGCACCAACGGCAGCCACCTTTGGCTCTTCTTCAATATAAACCTTTTTCGCACCTGCACGATAAGCGCAGTCACGAATAGCATTTCTTTCAACGCTGGTAATATTGCTTGGGCAGCAGATCAAGATAGTCGGGCGCTGGAACATGCCCTTTAACTGTAATTTCTTTAAAAAGAAGTTCAACATGATCTCTGTAACTTCAAAATCCGCAATGACACCATCTTTTAAAGGACGGATCGCTAAAACCCTGCCCGGTGTCCTGCCGAGCATGTCTTTGGCTTCCTGTCCGGCAGCCAAACATTTCTTTGTATCCGCATCAATCGCCACCACGCTTGGTTCATCAATGACAATTCCCTGTCCTTTAACATATATCAGCAGGTTGGCAGTACCTAAATCGATTCCAATCTCTTTTGTAAATAAACCCATACGAATCCTCCTAAACTTACGCAGTTACATTATATCACATTTGAGTAAAAGGAAAAGGCAAATATTTCAAAAATAGTACCTCCTCATAGAAGTACTATTCAAATTTAAATATCGTATTCGGGTCTACACGAACATTATCTTTTTCTACTACTAAATGAAGATGATTCTTCAAAGAAGCCTGATAAATATTCGTAGTGGCCACTCCGATGATATCACCCTGGGCAACACGATCACCCTTTTTCAGTGTTATCTTATCAAGCGACTGATAAGTAATGATCAGATGATCGCTTTGAATACGGATCCCATTACCTAAAAGCGGATCAGAAGTCACTTCAAGCACTGTACCATTAGCGGCACTCAACACTTCAAAAGCTTCACCTGAATTTGAGATATCAACACCTTGACTTGGACGAAATACACCTTCAAACTCAACGATGCTCACGATATCACTGGATTCACCATCAAAGTAATCGACTACTTTTTTTCCATTTTTATAAGGAAGTATGATCGTATCTTTCACTTCGGCCGTCGGCTCTTCCTGTTTATCTTCTTCCTTATCCGGAAGCTTTAATACCGGAAAATCACTGAATACCGGAATTGTCTGATCGGGCATCATTGTCTGATAAGCTACTACCCCTGCTACTAAAACTGCCAATACTCCAAGACTTACATAAAACCTTCTTTTTGCTTTTTTATTTTTTCTTTCATAAGCTATCATATGTTCACCTCACTTTGAGTATGCCCATCTATGAATCACTTATTCACAATTTCAACGCCTTGATAATAATGCTTTAATATTTCGATATAATCATAGCCTTCCAAAGCCATGCCCTGGGCACCATACTGACTCATGCCGACGCCATGTCCGCTTCCCCATGTTGTAAATATGATTCCCACCTCATTCCTTTCTATTTGAAAGCTGGATGACGAAAGCTCACACATTTCTCGAACAGCTCTTCCCGAATAGATCTTATCATTTACACGTACTTCCTTGACATAATCATTCTCATAATGTGAAATTATTTCCATGGAAATAAAAGCTTCCTTAAAAATTTGAGATAATTCATCAAACGTAAAGGCTTTTGTACGTCTATTATCTTGTTTGATATCATCATAATGAGAATCTACACTAACTAAATAAGGATAAGGTGTTGTCCAATAATCCTCGGAATTATTGGTCTTGCCATTACTGGATGAAAAAAAATAAGCATGAATGATCTGTTGGTCATAAACTAATACCTGCCCTTTTGTAGACACGACAGCTTCTTTGATCTTCGCAAGATTCATATCATACGAATCCTGCCATTTTTCTTTTAA
>NZ_CALVGS010000008.1 GCF_944327115.1 uncultured Traorella sp. | reverse complement strand
AAAGAAGCGATAGCGATAAAGAAAACAAAAAGCTCCTTTGCTATAATGGAGTGGGTCTGACAGCCACGACATTAAGCAAAGGAGGATGTCCATGGACGAAAGTAGTTTATCACACACAAAATGGATTTGTAAATATCATATTATATTTATATCAAAATACAGAAGGAAAGAAATATATGGCAAATTGAGGAAAGACATAGGAGAAATATTACGACAACTATGCCAATATCAAAATGTTGAAATCATAGAAGCCCATGCAATGAAAGATCATATACATATGCTTGTAAGCATACCGCCAAAATTGGCTGTTTCCAAATTTGTGGGATATCTAAAAGGGAAAAGCACGCTCATGATATATGAAAGGCATGCAAATTTGAAATATAAGCATGGAAACAGACATTTTTGGGCCAGAGGATATTATGTATCTACAGTAGGATTGAATCAAAAAGCAGTAGAAGAATATATAAGAAATCAAGAAAAAGAAGATATGATGTATGATCAAATAAGCTTCAAAGAATTCGATGAACCATTTAAAAAAGTAAAATAGGGATTGCGACTGTCAGATCCTTTCATGCGTCTTAAGACGCCGCAAAGCAAGAGGCCCTTATAGGGCAACAAAAAGCCACCAGCTTTGCTGGTGGTAATTTACTTTTAAAAAATTACCAGTATAAATTGTCAAAAAAGAGGTAAATCTTGATTTAATAATGGTAATATTATGATAAAATTTATGTGAAAGAGAGGGTTTTATATGGAAATGACATTGAGATGGTATGGTTCAAAGTTTGATACCGTTACCTTAAAACAAATCCGACAGATACCGGGAGTAACAGGTGTCATTACTACTTTATATGATAAGCAGCCGGGAGAGGTATGGAGCCGTGAAGAGATTGCTGCCATGAAAAAAGAAGTAGAGGAGAGCGGACTTCATGTTGCCGGCATTGAAAGCGTTAATGTGCATGATGCAATCAAAACGGGAGCGAAAGAACGTGACCGCTATATTGCCAATTATATCGAAACATTAGAAAATCTTGGCAAAGAGGATATTCATCTGGTATGTTACAATTTTATGCCTGTTTTCGATTGGACAAGAACGGAATTGGCTCGTGTAAGAGAAGACGGTTCAACTGTTTTAGCGTATTCACAGGATGCGGTCGATCGTCTTGATCCTGAGAAAATGTTTGAATCGATCGCTTCGGATACGAATGGCAGCGTGATGCCGGGCTGGGAACCGGAGAGAATGGCTCATGTGAAGGAGCTTTTTGCCATGTATAAGGATATTGATGATGAAAAGTTATTTGAGAATCTAAAGTATTTTCTTGAAAAGATCATGCCGGTGTGTGATCAGTATGATATCAATATGGCCATCCATCCGGATGATCCTGCATGGTCTGTTTTTGGATTGCCAAGGATCATCATCAATAAGGAAAATATTTTGAGAATGATGAAGATGGTCGATAATCCGCATAATGGGGTTACTTTCTGCAGTGGTTCTTATGGTACGAATCCTAAGAATGATCTTCCGGATATGATCCGTTCTTTGAAAGGAAGAATTCATTTTGCCCATGTGCGTAATCTGAAGTTTAATTCAGATCGTGATTTTGAAGAAGCGGCACATCTTTCAAGTGATGGCAGCTTTGATATGTATGAGATCATGAGGGCCTTATATGAAATTGGTTTTGATGGCCCGATCCGTCCGGATCATGGACGTATGATCTGGGATGAGGTAGCGATGCCGGGATATGGTTTGTATGATCGTGCATTAGGAGCTGCTTACCTGAATGGTTTGTGGGAAGCGATTGAAAAAGGAGCAACGAGATATGGAATTAAATAAGAAAGGCTTAAAAGAGCGTCAGCAGTGGTTAGATAAGGGATATCATCTGAGTGATTATGACCGTGAAGAGGTTGCTGCTTCTACAAGAAAAAAACCACTGTGGATCCATTTTGGGGCCGGTAATATCTTTCGTGCTTTTCAGGCAAATATCGTTGAGAAGCTTTTGAATGAGAAGATACTTGACCGCGGATTGATCGTTGCGGAAGGCTTTGATTATGAAATCATTGAAAAGATGAATCGTCCTCATGATGATTATTCGATACTGGTAACGCTGAAGGCAGACGGTACGGTTGAAAAGAGCGTGATCGGAAGCGTTGTTGAAAGCTGTATCCTGGATTCTGATAATGAAGAAGAGTTTACACGTCTGAAGGAGATCTTCTCGAATCCTTCTTTACAGATGGCTACTTTTACGATAACGGAAAAGGGATATTCTTTGGTAGATGGCAGCGGAAAGCTGCTTGACAGCGTTGAGAGAGATTTTAAAATGGGGCCGGAAGCACCTTCTTCTTATATAGGAAAGATAGCTTCTTTGCTTTATACACGTTATCGCAATACGGAAAGAGGAATTGCCATGGTGAGCATGGATAATTGTTCACATAATGGTGATAAGCTATATGAGGCAATTCATACCTTTGCGAAAAAATGGGCAGAGAATGGTATGGCTGCGCCAGGCTTTGAATATTATGTCAAGAATAAAAATTGTGTTTCTTTCCCATGGACCATGATCGATAAGATCACACCAAGACCGGATGCTTCTGTGGAAAAGATTTTGAATGATGATGGCATTGAGGGATTAGATCCGATCATAACTTCTAAGAATACATATGTTGCGCCATTTGTGAATGCGGAAGAATGTGAATATCTGGTCGTAGAGGATGCTTTTCCTAACGGACGTCCTGAATTGGAAAAGGGTGGCGTCATGTTTAGTGATCGCGAAACGGTGGATAAGGTAGAAAAGATGAAGGTCTGTACCTGTTTAAATCCGCTTCATACGGCCTTGGCTGTTTTTGGCTGTCTTTTAGGATATAAGAAGATTTCTGAAGAAATGAAGGATGAGCAGTTAAGAAAGCTGGTTGAGAAGATCGGATATGATGAAGGATTGCCGGTAGTCGTCGATCCAAAAGTCATTGATCCGAAGGAATTTATTGATACGGTCATCCATGTACGTTTTGTTAATCCGTTTATGCCGGATACGCCGCAGCGCATCGCAACAGATACCTCTCAGAAGCTGGCAATTCGTTTTGGGGAAACGATTAAGAAATATATGGCTTCGGATACGTTGAATGTTGACGATCTTACACTGATCCCATTAGTATTTGCCGGTTGGATTCGTTATTTAATGGGTGTGAATGATCAAGGTGAAAGCTTTGAAAGATCACCGGATCCGCTTTTAGAAACCCTGACACCGATCACATCAAAACTTTCATTGGGCATGGAGGATGATGTAGAAGACATCGTCGGTGATCTATTGCATAATGAGGCGATATTCGGTGTGGATCTGTATCAGGCAGGACTTGCTGATAAGGTGGTTGGCTATCTGAAAGAAATGTGTGCCGGCACAGGTGCTGTAAGAGCCGTGTTGATAAAATATACGAGGTAAAGCTATGAAGAACTTTATGGATGAAGATTTTCTGCTTCATAGTGAAACGGCAAAAAGACTGTATCATGAGATAGCCTCTAAGATGCCAATTATTGATTATCATTGCCATATCGATCCTAAAGAGATCTATGAAGACCGCCGGTTTGATAATATCACACAGGTATGGCTGGGCGGCGATCATTATAAATGGCGTCAGATGCGTTCCAATGGCATTAGTGAAAGATATATTACCGGTGATGCCACTGATTATGAGAAGTTTCAAAAATGGGCAGAAACATTGGAAAAGGCAATTGGCAATCCTTTGTATCACTGGTCACATTTAGAATTAAAACGTTATTTTAATTATGAAGGTCATCTTTGCAGCGATACGGCACAAGAGGTCTGGGAGATCTGTAATCAGCGTCTGCATGATAAAGACATGACGGTGCGCGGCATTATTTCTCAATCAAATGTAGAAATCATCTGTACAACAGATGATCCTATTGATGATTTAAAATGGCATGAGCTGCTTGCTTCAGATGATTCCTTTGATACCAAAGTGCTGCCGGCATGGCGCCCGGATAAGGCAATCAATATTGAGAAAGAAGATTTCGTGGATTATCTGTCAAAGCTGTCTGCTGTCAGTCAGATAAAAATCAACAGCTTCCCATCACTGATTGATGCATTAAGGGCAAGAATGGATTATTTTGATAAACATGGCTGTAAGGTAAGCGATCATGGTTTAGACTATGTATGTTATGTTGAGGCAGGCAAAGAAGAGCTGGAAGAGATCTTTCAGAAACGCTTATCAGGTCATCAGCTTTCTTCACATGAAATCGATGCTTATAAGACAGCTTGCATGTGTGCTTTTGCGAAAGAATACCATAAGCGTGGCTGGGTCATGCAATTACATTACGGTGCAGCACGGAATCTGAATCAGAAAATGTTTAAAAAATTAGGTCCGGATACAGGTTTTGATGCGATTTCTACTTATGCATCATCTCAGCAGCTGGCAGCCTATCTCAATCATCTTGCTTTTCATGACTGTCTTCCAAAAACAATACTTTATTCGTTGAATCCATCTGACAATGCCATGATCGGATCAGTGATCGGCTGTTTTCAGGATGAAAGTGCGATCGGCAAGATCCAACAGGGAAGTGCATGGTGGTTTAATGATCATAAAGCAGGAATGATCGAACAGATGACTTCTTTAGCGAATTTGGGTTTACTGGGGAATTTTATCGGTATGCTGACAGATTCAAGAAGCTTTTTGTCATATACAAGACATGAATATTTCCGTAGAATCTTATGTGATCTTATTGGTACATGGGTAGAAAATGGTGAATATCCAGATGATGAAAAAGCACTTGAAAAGATCATAAGAGGAATTTGTTACGAAAACTGTAAGCAATATTTTGGATTTTAATGATAGGATCTTGAGATAAAATATATCTGAAAAATCGAAACTTATGGAAGAGTTTCGATTTTTTATTGTACTTTGAAATGAGGAGAAAGATGATATCCTGTATGGAACCTAAATAAAATACAGGAATCATTCGATTCCTGTATTCTTTAATCATTATCTTCATCTGTTGGATCCGTTGGCTGTTCAGGTGTTTCAGGTGTTTGATTCTTACCCAATTTACTTGTTTCACTGGAAGAGAGGGTCACACAGACTTGGTTGGATTTAGAATTATCATTCTGATATCCATAATATCCGCAAACCCTTGCTTCTACACCCGGTGTAATGTTAAAGGTATTGCTTCCCGTATCAGTGGTAAAGTTGGTAACACCAAGACTTGTACCGTTCTGGAAGACTTCTACTTTATAAACAATTGGACCATAGACAGCCTTTTTATCAAATACCTTTGTACCTGTATAATTCGGATAGCCTTCTACACCATGATACAAACCGTCAAAGGCATTCAGTGCATCACTATCAGGATATGGTGTGAACGTGAAATCAACGGTCTTTGCATTTTCGTTTACAACTGCTGTAAATGAGTTCAAGGATGAAATTTCATCCGGTGTCAATGTCTTAAGAGTTGCGAATTGACTCAAGACCTTACCTGTCGATATCATGGAAGCCGGCGTACCATCCGGTACAGCATAATGACCGTTATCAAAGGCTCCCTTGATATGGGTAATATTGACAATGCCGCTCGGCTGGACAAAATCATCCGGATAATTGTTGGCATGAACCGTATCAAAAATGAGCTTATTGATCTTCGTCGGTATATTTGCATTCATTTGCGCATCCGTCAGATAACCATATGGAACACCATTTCCATCATTTTCATACCCTTGCCATGTCGCAATGGAATATTTACTTGTATAAGAAACCGTCCATTTATCTTTCGCGGCTCTTGTAGGAATACCATAATCGGCACCTAAATTTCCCCAGTCACTCGTACCTGTCTTGGTGGCAACCTGATAGCTGCTTCTCATAAGTCCTTGGAAAGAGCTAGGGTAATTGCTGACAGCCTGTACTAATATTTCAGTCATCAGATAAGAAGCCTGTGGAGAGAATACCTGACGGGAAACGACTTCATGGACATAATCTTCACGTTCACCATCTAAGAATTCAATGCGGGTAATAGCGTATGGTTCCGTATAAACCCCGCCATTGGCCAAAGCCGCATAGGCCGCTGCCATTTGAAGCGGTGTAGCAGTCATGGTACTGCCACCGATGGCCATTCCTAATTCCAGGTTTTCTTTTCCATCCAAGATCTTCTGGAAGGTAGTTAATCCCAAATTGACCATAATTTCAGCAACACGATTTTGCCCGATGGTATTAATGACCTCACTTAAAGCTGTGATTGCCGGGATGTTCCATGACCGGGCAATCGCTTCAAGGATCGTTACATCACCATGGAAGGCCCCACCGGCATTTTGCGGTGTATAACCATTAAAGTTACGAGGCACATCGGCAATGATCTGATCCGTCGACCAGCCTAGATATTCAAACGCTAAAGTATAATCTAACAATGGTTTGATGCTTGATCCTGTTTGATGTATTTCTTTATATCCATGATTCTTTCTTACATCACCTGTGTAATTCAAGCCACCGGCGATTGCGGCAATCGATCCATCAGTGACATCGATCAAGGCGCTGCCGGCCTGCATTCCTAATGGTGCATTCTCGAAGAATCCATATTCACCGTTCATGATGGCTTCATAGAGCTGCTGGGTTTTAAGATCAAAGGTCGTATAAATGACCATATTACCTTGATAAATATCAATACCTAATTCTTCATCACAATAATCATGAACATAATCAATAACGCTTTGCAGCGGGTCACCTTCAAAATTAGTTGTACCATTCAGCTGGAAAGCCAATTTTGTATTGATTGCCAGGTCATATTCTTCCTGACTGATATAACCGTGCTGAAGCATGAGCCCTAAGGCTGTATTGCGTCTTTCAACGGCGTTATCATAATTTAAATAAGGATTATAGGCGTTCGGTGCATTGATGACACCCGCCAGGAAAGCCGCCTCTGAAAGAGTCACTTCACTAATGTCTTTTCCAAAATAATATTGTGCACCTTTCTGGACACCTCTGGCAACACCGCCAAAATTAATATAATTCAGATAGCGCATCAAGATATCTTCTTTGCTTAAAGAGCTTTCAGCTTCTAATGCAAGGAAGATTTCTTCTACCTTGGCAAAAAGCTTTTCAATGGTATTCTGTGAATCATCCGTTGTGTGATGTGTCACATCGATCATCTGCATCGTAAGTGTCGAACCACCTTGACCAAAGCTGAGCGTTTTTATATTTTCAAGCAAAGCTTTTAAGAAACGCGGTAAATCGAAACCATTATGCTTGAAGAAACGGGAGTCCTCGACTGCCAAAAAAGCATCGATAACCACCTGAGGTACCTGGTCATAGGTAGTGTTCTCTCTGAGACCATCACCGCTGGAAAGCTGAATGGCAGGGACAGATTCACCATTCTCATCGTTCATCATGATCGTCGTTGGCTGATCACCATATAACAGGGATTCTTCAAATTGCTGCTTCTGAGCCAATATCTG
>NZ_CALVGS010000007.1 GCF_944327115.1 uncultured Traorella sp. | reverse complement strand
TCCTGTTCTCTTTTCAATTCATCTTTAACTTCTTCTTCATGATAATAGTATTTCATATGCATACCACCTTTCATGCCTACATTATAGGAGGGGAAAGGTTAAAAAAGAAGCGATTGTCAGTTGAATCCGTCAACCCTTCGTTGTATTTCACTCAACTGTCAGTTGGATTTTGCTGATTTAGTCATATTATGTACTTTTTTTCTTTTTTTGACAAGAAAAAAAAGGACGCTTAGTCCTTTTTAAAACATCAGCGTCAATGGCATCAGACAGATTCCTGCAAAAGCAGCCCACAAGGCAAGACGAGGATAACCGTAATCCCTGCTTGAAGGCAATAACTCTTCAATGGCAATATACAGCATGATACCGGATATCACACCAAAAATGATTCCTAAAGAAACATCATTGATAAACGGACGCAATACCAGAAAAGCCATTAAAGCGCCAATAGGCTCTGAGATAGAGGAAAGGAATGTATAATATATAGCCTTTCCTTTAGAACCGGTTGAAAAATATACCGGTAAAGCCACGGTAATGCCTTCCGGAATGTTGTGGAAAGCAATCGCAATCGCAATGGCCAAGCCCAATGAGCTGGAATCATAACCGGCCATAAAGGTTGCGATACCTTCCGGAAAATTATGAATCGCTATCGCCATCATACTGACAATTCCAACACGATAAAGATTTTCATGCTTCAGCTCATGTGTATCCTTTTCTTCTTCATGGGGTATGAATTTATCCAATAAAGAAGCAAACAATACACCCAGTATCAAACTGATCACCATATAAACGGTACTTAACTGTTCATTCGCAAATGAACGGAAATAAGACATTGAGCTGGGAAGCAGTTCCATGAAAGAAACTGAGATCATGACACCTCCGGCAAAGCCTAATGAGGTTGAGATCAGTTTTTCATTTTTCCGGTCTGAAAAGAAAATGATCAGTGCACCGATCATTGTTGAAAATCCTGCAAGCGTTGAGAGTAATAAAGCGCGTAAAGCTTCATGTTCCATAAAATCACCTCTCTCTATCATATTGTAATAAAAATGGTTTCAATAGGCAAATAAAACAATCTGATTTGTGATTATTTCCATATATTTCATAAAAACGATTGACAAATAACCAAAACTGTAATACTGTAATAGTACAGTAAGACGGAAGGAGGAATAACATGTTTATCATTCAAACCAAAGATGATACACCTGTTTATGTACAGCTGCAGCATCAGGTCTTAGATTATATTGCTTTAGGTATTTTAAAAAAAGACGATCAGCTACCGTCCGTACGCACCCTTTCAAAAGAGCTGGGCATCAATCCCAATACGGTTGCGAAAGCCTATTCGAATCTTGAACTGCATGGTTATGTTTACTCCATACCGGCAAAGGGAGTTTTTGTAAAGAGCGAGAATGTAACGGATCTGGTATATGAACAAAAGCTGGAGGAATTAAAAACAAAAATGAGAGATTGTAAGAATGTCGGAATTGAAAAAGAGAAGATTCTGGATCTTGTTGATAAGGTTTATGAGGAGGTTGATGAATATGTTGAAGGTTGAAGCTGTTTCAAAGAAGCTTGGTAATAAAACGGTACTTGAAAACTGTTCCCTGACGGTTCAAAACGGTTCGGTCATGGGCCTTATCGGACCTAACGGGGCAGGAAAATCAACACTATTAAGATGTATTTGTGATGTTTATCAATGTGATCAGGGAAGCATCACCTTAGATGGTGAAACGATTCATGAAAATGAATATTTAAAACAGAATATTCTTTATCTCAGTGATGATCCTTATTATATGTATAATGCCACGATCAAAGATATGAAAGAATTCTATCAGATCTTTTATCCGCAGTTTGATGAAAAACTTTATGAGAAATATCTGAAAATCTTCAAGCTGGATGAAAATAAGGTCATGAATAACTTTTCTAAGGGTATGAAACGTCAGGCATTTATTCTCATGGCTTTGGCGATATCACCTAAGCTGCTTTTATTAGATGAATCCTTTGACGGTCTTGATCCGATGATGCGTCTGTTATTCAAAAGAGCGATCGGTGAATGCATTGAAAAGAAAGATATCTCTATTATTATTTCCTCTCATAATTTACGGGAGCTGGAAGATATCTGTGATGCTTTTGCGATACTTGAAGATGCACATATTGAAACAAGCGGTATGATTGATGATACCAAAGAAGCCATTCATAAGATTCAGATTGCGTTTAGAGAAGAAAAAAATAAGGAAGCCTTTGAATCGCTGGATATCATGCATTATGCGAAAACAGGAAGGATCATTACGCTTGTCGTAAAAGGTGATCTTGAAGAAATCAAACAACAGATCCAGTCCTTACATCCATTGATGATGGATATCTTGCCTGTAAATTTAGAAGAGATCTTTATTTATGAAATGGAAAGGAAGGGGGTATTTGTCAATGAATAAGATAACGACCAACTACTTTAAAAACTTGTTTATTCGAAAAAGAAAGCTTTTGATCTTATATTTCTTTGTATGTTTCATGGCATATCCCTTTGTCATGTTTACTAATTTATTGACATCTGCCGGAAATAATGCCAGCAATATAACAGCCATCGTATTTTATCTTGCGTTGTTTGCATTAGGCGTATTTGCAATCGTATTGCCGATCTTTACATTTAAATTTTCCCTGACAAAACGTCATGTCGATACCTATTATGCGATTCCCATTAATCGCGATCATCTGTTTAAAGCACATTTTATTGCACCGATCATCGGTGTCTGTGTACCGATTCTGGTGAATTATCTGATTGGCGGACTGCTTCTTTGGGCTAATAGCTCTTTTATGGTTTATTTAAGTTTATTGATCGTACTTTGTCTGGCGTTTCTGCTATTTGTCATCATTTACAGCATCAATACTTTCTTTGTATTGAAATGCAACAATATCCTTGATGCTTGTATCATTACTGCGATGATCACGATCTTGCCTTTATTCGTCTATATGACCGTTACGATTTTCCTCGGTACACAGACAGTCAATAACGGCATGATTACGATTCGTGATATTCCGGAATTAGTGTTAAAGCTTCTTTCACCTATGAATGGACTGTTCATCGTGGAGCAAATCGTCCGTCTTGAGTATTCATATCCGATAAGGCTTTCTTTTCACTTTGGAGATGTTGACTGGGTGATGCTGAGCTATTATCTGGTGCTTGGCTGTGGTGCCATCGTTGGAGCTTATTTTACCTTTAAAAAGAAAAAGGGTGAAAGTGCTGAACAGCTGACGACAGATTTTATTACCTATCCGCTTCTTTCTAATATCGCTCTTGCCTGTCTGATTATTTGTTTCAATTTAATGGGCAATGAGTTAACGGTCAATATCTTGATTATCGTATCGCTGTTTGTAGTTTTCTTTATCGTTAATGGTATTGCGAAAAGAAGCATGAAACTGACGCCTTTGATGGCAGCGGAGTTTATCATTCTGATGGTATTGGTCAATGGCTTTAACTACGTATCCAGACAAACTGAATTTTTTGGAATCAACCGTCAGGTGCTGGATTATACTAACTATACGACAATTAATTTTGAGATATCTACTGTTGATTATTTTCCATTAAATGAGATGAAAAAGACGATTATCGTTAAAGATATTGATAAAGATGATCTGGCTCTTTTGGATTATGTGAAGGTATTGCAGGAAAAGACATCCTTGAATTTTAAAGAAAGAGGAGATACTTATATTGAGGACTGTGCTGCATATTTAGATATTAATTATCGTCTTGGTTATGATGAACATTATGTTCATTTCTATCTGGATAGTGAAGATGTCGAAATGCTGAGGTCACTGATTTTTAATGTGAGGTAGCAGTTATGTTTTATATTTATTGGATATTAATGATGATTGCTTTATTTACATCATTTGCTTATTTTTCTAAAGGCAATGAACATAAAAATCATGCTTTGATCATATCAAGCATGATTCAATGTCTGCTTACGCTGGTATTGCCACTGCTTAATTATTTGTTTGTGGCAGAGGGAAGATGGATGAACAGCTTTGAGAATGAGTTTGTATTTCTTTGGCAGAAGCTTCATGAGGGAAATATCGTTGCTTTTGTTATCTTATTTGGTTATTTGATTTTGTTTAGCTTAGTGATTTTTAATGGACGTTGGGCAGTTGAAAAGAATCACCGATCTTCAATTTCAATATAATAAGATATCTTATAAATGATATAACTATAAGAGATGATTTGAGAGCGAGTGCACTGCTTTCGCTCTTTTATTTTGTATATGAAAAAGATGATTTGTTGTGAGGTGTTACTATGAAATATCTGATAGACTTTATGTTTTTGATGCTTTTATATGTTTTTGTTTTTTATGGGAAGTGGAAAAACAGGGGATGTGATGTGTTATTTGTCAATACGCTTATGTATGTATATCTGTCATTTGTGCTTTATTTTACGTTGATGCCAATCATAACCTCGCTTCCATTTATGTTGGATCATCCTTACGTGGCAATGAATCTGGTGCCGTTTATAGATGTTTCAGCAAAACGAGGTGATTTTATAAGACAGATCGTATTGAATGTGATCATGACCCTTCCGTTTGGCTTTTTATTTCCGTTGACGCAAAAAAAAGGCGGATTTCTTAAAACCGTATTTTATGTTTTTTTGATGAGCCTGGGCATTGAGATATTGCAGCCTCTTATCAATGGTGTCAGATCTTCAGATATTACGGATATCATTACGAATGTGACAGGCGGAATGATCGGATATGTCTGTTATGTCATTTTCAAACCAATGATATATCAAATCTTAGATCATTTAACAGCAAGTAATTTAAAACTTTGAATTGGAAACAGCCAAATCAGAAAGAAAGTTCAGATAGTTATTATATCAAAAAGGCGTCCAACGACGCCTTTTAATTTACTTAATCTTATTCTTCCATTTTATTGAAGGCACTTGCCGGCTGATGACAGATCGGACAGCAGAACTCATCAGGAAGCTGATCTGTTGGTGGATGCGTTTAAGATTGACATAAACTCATCACCTGTGATCGTTTCTTTCTCATATAAGAATTTTGCCAATTCATCGAGTTTTCTGCGATTGTCTTGTAATATCTGACGAGCTTTTTCATGCTGCTTCTTAACAAGATCAACGACTTGCTGATCGATTTGGGCCTGTGTTTCTGCTGAGCAGGCAAGTGATGTATCACCGCCCAGATATTGGTTCGTAACAGTTTCCATAGCTACCATGTCAAATTCATCGCTCATACCAAAACGGGTGATCATGGCCCGTGCTAACTTTGTTGCCTGTTCGATATCATTGGAAGCACCGGTCGTAATGGAGTTAAAGATGATTTCTTCGGCAGCTCTTCCACCGGTAAGGGTTGCGATCTTATTTTCAATTTCCTCTTTGCTCATTAAGTTATGTTCACCCTCTTCTACCTGCATCGTATAACCGAGGGCACCTGAAGTACGAGGAACGATCGTAATCTTTTGTACGGGTGCGGAATGGCTTTGCATGGCTGCTACTAAGGCATGACCGATCTCATGATAGGCTACGATCATCTTTTCCTTATCACTTAAAATAGCATTTTTCTTCTGATAACCGGCAATCACGACTTCAATGCTTTCCTCTAAATCAGCTTCACAAACGTTTTTACGATTATTACGTACGGCACGCAGTGCAGCTTCATTGATGATATTCGCTAATTCAGCGCCGGATGCACCGGATGCCATACGCGCTATTTTACTGAAATCAACATCATTTGCCATTTTGATTTTCTTGGCATGGACTTTTAGAATTTCTTCACGTCCCTTCAGGTCCGGCAGTTCAACAGGTATGCGGCGGTCAAAACGTCCCGGACGTGTTAGGGCAGGATCCAAGGACTCAGGACGGTTGGTGGCAGCCAATAAGATGACACCGCTGTTTTCTTCAAAACCATCCATTTCTGTAAGCAGCTGATTCAATGTCTGTTCACGTTCATCATTGCCACCGATCTGACCTTCACGTTTTTTACCGATCGCATCAATTTCATCAATGAATACGATACATGGTGCTTTTTCTTTTGCCTGTTTGAAAAGATCACGAACCTTTGCGGCACCCATACCTACGAACATTTCCACAAATTCTGAACCGGACATTGAAAAGAAAGGAACATTTGCTTCACCGGCAACGGCTTTTGCCAGCATCGTCTTACCGGTTCCCGGAGGACCTACTAAAAGAATTCCTTTTGGCATGGCGGCGCCTATTTCTTTATATTTATTTGGGTTATGCAGATAATCAACGATTTCGGTCAGGCTTTCTTTTGCCTCATCTTCACCGGCAACATCTGAGAATTTAATACCTTCAGATGATTTCACATATATTTTTGCGTTGCTCTTGCCTAAACCAAAGCTCATGGAATTGGCGCCACCGGCACGATTCATCAATTTCTTCGACATATATTGACCGATACCTATGAAAATAACGATCGGTAAGACCCATGAAAGCAAAAAGCTTAACCATGGTGACATCTGTTCGATGATCTCACCGGAAAAATCAGCATCTGAATCAAATAAACGCTGGGTCAGATCAGGATCATCCACCATTCCTGTCTTATAGATCTGACCTTCTTTATCGGTAAATAAGATCTGGTTTTCTTGCTTTTGGATTTCTACCTGATCGATTTCATTATCAAGCGTCATAGACATGAAAGTACCATAATCGACTTGTTTGACCTGTCTTTCAGCCAGCCACGGTACCGCTAGAAAATTGATCAGCATCAAAACCAATAAAGCAATTGAATAATAATAAATCAATGGTTTTTTAGGATGTTTTACTTCATTCATACATGTTCCTCCTTTTCCTGAAGCTTATTTAATGTATTTTCTTCTGCATCTATCTGCATATCAATCGCCTTCAATGCCGCAATTAACGCATAACGCATCGATTGAACCGCAAAATCAATGGCATATTCCGCATAAAGCGCACTTGCTTCTGCTTTTTCTTCGAGAACTGGCTGTGATGCCATCTGATCCTTGAGAATCTCACTTGTTTTACGAAGGTATTCTTGCTGAGCATCGGCTAATGAAGCAACAATTGATGAATGGGAACCCTGTACCTGCTTTTTCAGTAAATATTCATTTTCCTGATACTCATCCATCGTGTCTTGAAGATGCTGTTTGATTTTAGAGTGATCCTGCTGCTGACAGAGATGAAGACGGCCCTGCATCTTTCCAAATTGCTCTTCCAGCTCATACAGCTTGATCGCAAATATTTCTTCATTGAGTTTCATATGACCTGCTCCTTTCACGAATAATGTTATATCAAAAGTTGGAAAAACGTTCCACTTGCAGATTTTGGAATCTGTATGAACACTTTTTTAAAAGTGTAAAAAAGCAAGACAAATCTTACTTTTTGTAAATAAAAAATTTTTGAAAATGACAGTTTCATTTTGTCCTGTCTTCTGCTATCCTATAATTAGAAAATATAACTCATCGAGAGTATCCGGGGGTAAAAATGAAAAGAGATGAAATGAATCAGGATGTAATGAAAATACTTGTTTCGCTGGATGAAAACTACCTTTATCAGCTTCAGGTACTTTTGACATCGATCGCCATCAATAATCCAAAAGAAAAAATAGAAATTTATCTGATGCATAGCGGCATATCGGCTTCTGATTTAGAAGGTGTCGAAAGAAGCTGCCAAAGCTTGGGATATCGCTTCTTTTCCATTTATGTGGATGCTTCTATTTTTGATGATGCCTTAGAAACCAAGCGATATCCACAGGAAATGTATTACCGATTATTAGCATCGTACTTTCTTCCAAAACAAATCGATCGTATCTTATATCTTGATCCTGATATATTAGTCATTAATGCTTTGCGCCCTTTGTGGGAAACCGATATGCAGGGAAATCTATTTGCGGCAGCTTCTCATACGAGCATGAAGGAGCTTTCTAACAATGTGAATCGCTTACGTTTAGGTACGGATCATGACTATTATAATTCAGGGGTCTTGTTAATGGATCTGAAGCTGTGCCGTAAGAAGATCGATCCCCGGGATGTGATTGATTTTTCAACGACGAAACGAATGAGTCTGCTTCTGCCGGATCAGGATATTTTAAATGCGATGTTTGGTGACAGGATACTGCCTTTAGATGATTCGATCTGGAATTATGATGCTCGCAAATATAACAGCTATCTGACACGAAGCTCGGGGAAAATAGATGTTGACTGGATCTTTGTGAATACGGTGATCCTCCATTTCTGTGGACGTGCCAAGCCATGGAAGCCACACTATCCGTATCGTTTTGGTTTGTTGTATAAGCATTACGAACAGTTGACAAAAAGGTGGTTCATAAATATTTAACAATTAGGTCTTAAAATATATTATTTTGATATTGAACTGTGAAAAAATTGAGAAGAATATTCATATAAATTATAAGATATGATATAAAAAATCCCCTCTAGTTATAAAAGAGAAGAGTTTAATAATTCTTGTCTTGCCTAGAGGGGAATTTTTTTTGTTCACTATTATTTGTTTTAACTTAGATCTTCTCCATTCGTAGCGATAACTTTCTGATACCAGTAAAAGGAGTCCTTACGTATTCTCTGATACGTGCCATTGCCTAGATCATCGGCATCTACGTAAATAAATCCATAGCGTTTGGACATCTCTGATGTGGAATTGCTTACGATGTCAATTGGTCCCCACATTGCATAGCCGAACACTTCGACACCATCTTTGATTGCTTCATGCAGCTGTTCTATATGTTGCCGGTAGAAATCAACGCGATAAGGATCGTGGATAGAACCATCAGCTTCAATGACGTCTTTGGCACCAATTCCATTTTCAGCGATGAAGATAGGTTTATGGTACCGGTCATATAGATTATTAAGTGTGGTGCGGAAACCCAGTGGGTCGATTGGCCATCCCCAGTCTGTGTTTTTCAGATATGGATTTTTTATTGGAGCAATCAGGCTTCCGGCATGAATAAGGTCTAGGTTTGGATTGTATTTGCAAACATATGTTTCATAGTAGCTGATAGAAATAAAATCAACGACACCTTTTTTTATAATTTCTAGATCGTGATCTTCAATATCGAGATGAATGTTATTTTCTTCAAAGACACGTTTCATGTAATATGGATATTCGCCTAGTACCTGCACATCAATATAAAAATAATTCAGATGACTTTCAAACATTGACTGATAAATATCTTTTGGATCAGGAGAGTTTGGATATTTTTCCAGCCTGCAGATCATACAGCCTATCTTCATTTCCGGATTGATAGAGTGGGCCGCCTGCACTGCCAGCGCTGAAGCGACAAACTGATTGTGAGACAGCTGGTATTTGAAATTCTTTTCATCACGCTTGCTTCTTTCCAACAACGCACCACAGCCACAGTAAGGGCTTCCCAGTGTAATATTGATTTCATTGAAAGTCAGCCAGTATTTCACTTTGTGCTTGTAGCGCTCCAGTACAGTCTTCGCATACTTAACAAAACAATCTACTGTTATACGGCTTTCAAAGCCATTGTATGTTTCACATAGATAGAGAGGAATATCATAATGCAGTAAAGTTACCAATGGTTCGATTCCGTATTTATGCAGTTCATCAAATACGTCATCATAAAATTGCAGTCCTTCTTCATTGGGCTTTTCCTCAATGCCGTTTGGATAGATTCGAGGCCAGGATATTGACATACGAAATACCTTAAAGCCCATTTCCGCAAATAAAGCTATATCCTCTTTATAGTGGTGATAAAAATCATTTCCGTGACGTTTAGGAAAGAAAAATTCGTCTTCATGAGTCTTGCGATATTGAAGCTGATCCCATGTCAATTCAATTCCTTTAAAACTTTTTTTGTCCGGAGTTTCATAGATTACCATATCGGTGGTTGCAAGTCCTCTGCCTCCTTCGTTATAAGCGCCCTCTAGCTGACAGGCAGAGGTAGCACCGCCCCATAAAAAATTCTTTGGAAAACTCATTTCATATACCTCCTTTTTTATGATGTAAACAAAGAATTTAATGCATAGTAAAATTCATCAAAGTTATTCGTATTGATCAGCTTCTGAAGGGTTACCTGGTTATCCAACAGTTTGATCAGCTGATCAAAAAACTTTGAGAAAATTTTTCGCGAATTGTTGTTGATACCAATCATTGCCACAAAATGGACAGCCTTATTGTCGGTCCACTGGATTCCTTTAGAAAAAATCGCTACATAAATAAAGCTTTTCTTCGTGCTGACAGAGGTCAGAGTATGGGGAACGGCAACATCATTGAAAGCAGTTGTAGAGAGTTTTTCCCTGTCTAAGATGTCCTCGTGAAAATGATCATCAACATAGCCCAGTTCTACTAAACGGTCACACATTGCATTTACAGCAACTACCCCGTCCTTAAAATCTGGATCTTTAAGATAAAGAGACTCATCGAAAAAGTTGAGAATATAGTCTTTCAGTTCTAACTTTTGTTTTTTTTCAGAAATCGCATAGATGACTTTCTCGAGATTGTTGAAATCATGTTCGTCCGGAAAGAAACCAACTGTAATCATCTCAATATTACTGTTTACCTTACAGTTTGGAGGTAAGATCAGTAAATCAATATCATCTCTGATAAGCGCCTGAATATCACTGGCGGCACTTGCTTCGATGATGGAAATATTCTTAAAACTTTCATGTAGTTTTTTTAGAGTATTTTTGTAGAAGTCATAGTAGTCGTTGTAAACATAAAGACAATTGACCCTTGTCATTTTGATGAATGCGTTATTTTCAAAATAGGAGCCAATATGAAATGAGATGAAAGCAATCTCATCTTCATTGAGATCAATATCATATAGAATTCGAAGCTCACGAGCGATGAAAACTGCGATGTCATAGACTAGAGGATAGGTCATCCGAATAATACCTGAAAGCGGATTTTTTACTTTAAAGTTGTTACGAGCACGGTAAAACAAGTTCTGTATGTGCAGGGTAAACTTTGTGATAAAACTATCTTTAAAAAGCTGTAAGTAATAATTGTCTTCAACTTTTTTCAATAGGTTTCTTGTGATATCGATGTATTTTTGGTCAACATATTTATGAATATTGTGCATGCTCAATTGATCATAATCAATGCGTTTGGTCATGACGATATTGTTGGATATCAGCAATGCCAAATTGATATACTCGGTTTCATTGAAATCAACATGGAAAAGTTCTTTACACCAGTGACCAAGAGAGGAAGCTGCTTGATAAAATACAGAATCACCGATCTCATCATATGTTGGTTCTTCATCTAGTTGATACCCACTTTCCAGACGACTGAGGATGATGATCAGATGTATCGTGATATTGTTAAGAACGAAGTTATTGTAATTCAGATGAAAGCGATCAAATGTTTTAATAATTTCTTGCTCTATATGTTTATAGTCATATTCCGTATTGAATAGAGAATATTGTTCTTCATAGAGATTGGTGTTAAAAGAATAATCCTGTACAAAATAGTACATCAGACGTCTTTTGTATTCCTCACTACATTCAAGACGGATGATATTGCGACGCGTAGTTAGTGATATATGACACTTTTTTAGATAAGTTTTTACATTTTGCAGATCTTTTTTTATTGTACTCTCTGATACATAAAGTTCATCTGCGAGATCAAAAATATCGCAGCCTTCCGGCGTTGTAATCAGTTTCTGAATAATATATTTCTGCCGATAATCTTGTTCACTGGAGCTGTTCTTTTGCTTCATGATAAATTCGCTATATAGAGATTGATCGAGCTGATATCCTTGACCGCTGGAAAGAACGTATTTTTTGTTCTTGTTGATACTTGCGATATATTTGCGGACCTGTCTTGTAGAAATCCCTAGAAAATCAGACAGTTGTGCCGCTTTGACCCATCCTTTTTTTTCTGATAGGTATTCGACAATTTTTTGCGTGTTATCCATTCTTTCCTCCATTTCTGATTTTTTCAATGTGGCTTGTTTAATCACATTCAATGCTTTGCCATATTTGTGATGTTTAATGACAATTGAATATAAAGATATTGACAGTCATGGCGAAAATCAGATGTACAATGATGCCAGCAAAAAGTAATTGAGCAACAAAATAAAAATCCCCCTGATTTTCTCGATATGTAAAGAAATGTTCCTTTCGTCTGTGAGCTTTAAATGCATATAGAAGCCACAGGAGTTATCTATCCCTTATATCCTTACTGGTTTTCCAGATGAGAAAGGCTACATTGATGTTGTTTGTGTTCATTAAAGTGTACATTTGAACATTTATATCATAGAAATTTGTATATTTAGATTCAAATAAATAAAAGTTCCTACCTGTGGAATCTATTTTGATTTGAAGAACACAAAAAGCAGATTTTATAATGATGACAAAGTTAAGAAAAGAAAAGGAGGTTGTTTATGAAAAGAATTTTGCTGTGTTGTGGTTCCGGTGCATCTAGCGGTTTTATGGCAAATAATGCGATGGCTGCTGCTAAGGCAAGGGGAATGGACATTAGCGTACAAGCTTGTAGTGAATCTGAGGTAGAAGATTATCTCGATGAAGTCGATCTAGTAATGGTTGGACCACATTTCCAGCATCGTCTGGAAGCAATCAAAGACATTGCGAATGAATATGGCGTTCCGGTCGATTTGATCGATGGCAACGTATATGGTTCTCTCGATGGCAACGGATTGCTTGAACAGGCATTGAAATCGCTGTAACGTCAGCAATTAATATGAAAGAAAGGAGATTGACGTATGCAAAAATTTATGACTTTTGTGGAGAAGCGCATTGCACCACTAATCGAAAAGATTGGTCAGAATGTGTGGATCAGTGCAACACAGGAAGCAATCCTGGCAGCAGTACCTGCAACACTTGTTGGTTCTGTTGCAACTCTGGTAAGTACCTTTAGAGGATTTGGATTAACATTTCTTCCTGATTTGACGCAGTTAAGTAATTTCTCGTTTGGTTTGTTTGGCTTGTTCCTGGCTTATGAGCTTCCATGTATACTCATGGAGAAAAAGAGACAGCGCCGCGTTGCCAGACAGGCTGGTTTAGCAGGGCTCGGTTTGTTCCTTCTGCTAGTATTTCCGCATTACGACGAGGCTGGAAATCTGGTGCTGGCCACAGCGAACCTTGGTGCCGGTGGTATGCTGAATGCATTGGTATCCGGTTATATCACTGCGGTTGTATTTAATATTTTTGCGAAATTCTCATTTTTCAAAAATAATACGACACTACCGCCATTCATCGTCACATGGTTTAATTCCATTATTCCGTGGACATTATGTTTGTTGTTTGGAATCGGATTAACGTTTGGATTGCAGTTTGACTTGATTGAACAGATTCGAGCACTGATCATGCCAATTTCTACATTTGCCCAGTCTTTCGGAGGATTCCTTTTAGTCATCTTAATGGTACTGTTTATGTATTCCTTTGGTATCTCTGCATGGATCTTGTATCCACTGATGTCTTTGATTTGGATGGAAGGACAAAATGCTAACTTAGCACTTGTTGCGCAGGGATTGCCTGCTACTAATGCACATACATATGAGGTCTTCCAGATGTGCTTTATCGGTGGACAAGGAGCTACATTGGCATTATGTATCTTTATGGCATTTTTAGCAAAATCAAAACGTTTGAAAACTGTAGGTCGTGCAGCAATCATTCCATCAATTTTCAATATTAATGAGCCAGTTGTCTACGGTGCTCCGGTTGCCTTCAATCCAGTACTGATGGTTCCTTTCTGGATTGCAGGACTTGCAAACTGTTTAATTGTTTGGTTTACATTCTCTATGGGATTAATTGCGATTCCGGTAGAGCCATTCCGTGTCACGATGCCTTCAATTTTATATGCACCATTAGCGACCGGAAACATCGTTGGTGGTTTGCTGTTACATATTGTCTGCTTTGCAGTGACTGCAATCATCTACTATCCATTCTTTAAAGTTTACGATAAGCAGTGTCTGGAAGAGGATGAAAAAGCAGTAGAAAAAGCAGCAAAAACAGCACCGACTGCACAAGATGCATAATGTTGGCTGGAGAGAATGCGAATGTCTGAGTATAGTGTAAAAGAATTGAATGAATTGGCCATGAAGATCATCCTACACGCAGGTGAGGGAAGATCTCTAGTCAATAAGGCATTTCAGTCTGCAGGGCAGGGAAAAAGCCGAGATGTGATAAAGGAACTATTAAAGGAGGCCAGGGAAAAAATTACTGAGGCGCATAAACTACAAACAAAGGTTATACAGGATACGGTGATGAACGAGTCACAATGCTTAACGATGCTATTTATTCATGCTCAAGACACATTGATGACGATTCACTCAGAACTTTTTATGGCTGAAAATGTTCTGGAACTATATTGTGCGAACCAAGGGAAGGAGGTAGAACATGAGTGAGTTTCCAAAAAACTTTTTTTGGGGTGGTGCCACTTCGGCGATTCAGATAGAGGGAGCATATAAAGAGGATGGAAAAGGACTATCAGGATCAGACTGTAAAACAGCAGGATCTTTCGCTAAACGCAGAGAACTGACTTATATCGATCAAGATGGAAAGCCGGGTGCTATTCCTTCTAATTTAGGAGGAACACTTCCAAAGGGGTCAAAACTTGCAGTTTTAGACGGATATTTTTATCCGAGTCATGAAGCAATCGATTTTTATCATACATATAAAGAAGATATTGCCTTATTTGCGGAAATGGGTTTCAAGATGTTTCGTATGTCAATATCTTGGCCACGTATTTATCCCAGAGGGGATGAAAATGCGCCAAATCAAAAAGGAATTGAATTTTATAAAAACGTATTTCATGAACTGCATAAATATGGAATTGAACCATTAGTAACTATTTTCCACGGAGATTTACCACTATATTTGGAGAATACTTATGGAGGATGGACAGATCGCCGTTTAATTGATTATTATATGAAGTTCGCTGAAACATGTCTGTGGGAATTCAAAGGTTTGGTTAAATATTGGCTGCCATTCAATGAGATGAACGATTATTTGTTAATGCTAGATATGTTTGGCAATATATCTACTAAGGAAACACATCAGAAGAGCTTTCAGATCATACATAACATGCTGGTGGCAAATGCAAGAACCGTGTCATTGGCTCATGAGATTGATCCGGAGAATAAGGTTGGATCGATGATTTGTGGTATTCCAAACTATCCGGCTACTTGTGATCCAAATGATATTCTGGAAACAAGATATCGTTGGGAGAAGGGAATCTATTATACAGGTGATGCCCAAGTGTTTGGTGAATATCCTGTGTTTGCCAAACGTCTATGGAGTGAGTATGAAGTAACCATGGAAACACAACCTGAGGATTTTGAAGATATGAAAAAGGGCAAGGTTGATTTCTATACATTCTCTTATTATATGAGTAATCTCGTAACAACACATGAGGTAAAGGATATCGTGCAAGGCAACTTTGCTAACGGAGCGCGTAACCCTTATTTGAATTATTCGCAATGGGGCTGGTCGTATGATCCAAAGGGACTTCGTTACTATTTGGAAGCAATCTATGATCGCTATCATTTGCCTATGATTATTACGGAAAATGGCCTGGGAGCAAAGGATACGCTTGTTGATGGAAAAATCCATGACGATTATCGAATTGAATATCTGAAGGATCATCTGCATGAGTGTAAGGTTGCGATTGAGCATGGTGTTGATTTAATCGGATATACCATGTGGGGATGTATCGATCTTGTCAGTGCCAGTACAGGAGAGATGTCCAAACGTTATGGTTTTATCTATGTTGACCGAGATGACGAGGGTAAGGGAACAAACCAGCGTATCCGGAAAGATTCCTTCTATTGGTATAAAGAAGTAATTGAAACCAACGGAGAAATGTTGTAAGTGATTGGACAGTTGTTTTTCTGATTTATTTAAGAGAAAAAGAAAACGAGTTTGGTGAAAATTCACTAAACTCGTTTTTACTTCAATGTATTTATGTTACTGGAGGACATTTTTTGACCTTTGTGTTTACCTGGGTATTAATTTAGATGTCCTTTTGCTTGACAATATATTCAATTGTGATTGTTTGAAGGAAGAATTTGACTGATCTGTTTTGCCAGTTTCTTGGTATCTATATCATCGTGCTGACAATACATCAATAACAGACCGCTGATACCAAAGCTATAGAAATTAAGGGCTACTTCTACATCATTATAATTGAGAGAAAGATCATGAGCTTTACATTCAACAAAAGCCTGAAGATATGTTTTTGTAGCCTGAACAAAGATTTTTTCCATTTGTGCTCTTTTTTGAGAATCCATAAGTTTATGGATCAGTTCATGATTTTCAACGGCAGAATCGATGAGATAGGTCAGAGCTTCTTTCAGCGTATCGGCTTTTTGAGTATATTTGATCGTTTCTTGAACCGCTCGCTCAATGGACCATTCAATGACTTCCATAATATCCTGAAAGTGATAATAAAAGGTCTGTCGTGAAATATGGCATTCTTCGATCAATGCTTTTACGGTTACTTTATCAATTCCTTTTTGTTTTGTCATCGCCAATAAAGTATCGGCAATGATGCCTTTCATATCTATGGGCATAACATATCCTCTCTTTTTTTGGATAAAATAACACAGATGACTTTATAGGTCAAGTGATTCATCAATTTATAAAATGAATTGAAAAATCTTAACGAATATTTAATCAGAAGATGAAAAATACAAATTATTCATTATTAAACTCAAACAAATCACGATCGAATGTCGTTAAAAATTCAGCACCGGTTTCTGTTACGAGGATCATATCTTCCACACGCATATAACATTCGCCTTCAAACATCATTTTCGGTTCAGAACAGAAGATCATGCCCGGACGTAAGATAGCATCGCTGGAACGGTTGACCATAGGATATTCATGACAGTCGGTTCCTATCTGATGGCCTAACATACCGGTATCTTTGAAACGCAAGACATCCGCAAATCCGCGTTTTTCAACTTCTTCAAGAACAAAATCATAGAGTTCATTTACATTTGTCTTGTTTGGAACGATACGCTCGACCATGGATACCTGTCCGGCTTGTAAAGCTTTATAACCTTCTTTGACTCTTTCTGGTGCTTTGCCATAATAAACAGTTCTTCCCCAGTCAGAGCAATATCCCTGGTCCATATAACCGACATCAAAGGCAATGGCCGTTCCCGGGACTAATTTTGAAGTACGTGGGAACACGAAGTTTTCTTCGCTTGAAAAAGTACCTCGTGTCTTAAAACCGGCCGTTGGCGGAAATGAGAAATCTTGGATGCCGTGATCCAGACCATACTGCATGAGCATCTGTTCAGCATCGTATTGAGTCATTCCTTCTTTGAGGTGGGTAACGACATACATGACGGCTTCATCGGTAAATTTAGCGAGCCTTCTCATGATCGCTATTTCCTTTTCATCTTTGATCGCGCGCAGATCATAAAACAGCTCTTCCGCATCAACGGTTTCTATCTTTGGATCAATTTCATGTAAGGCAGATTTGAGCCATTCATGACAGTCAACACCAATGCCGATCTTTTTTCCTTTGACATAAGGAGAAAGCGTATCTTCCATCTGATCCATATATGATACGATGACAGTTTCATTTGGGAAAGCATCTTTCAGACGCGGAATGGCAACGATCGTACACTCACCGCTAACGCTTAGATAAAGAACACATTCCGGCAATATTTTGGCACTGAGCCTGCCATCAATATTGTTCATACAGTTGCGCTGCCAGAAATAGTCCGTACTTTCACTTAAATACTGGAACGTAGGTCCGGTAGCAACCAAGACGCCATCCAGATTAGCTTCTTTTATTTTTGATATACATTTTTCTCTTCTCTGACTCATAAATATGTCCTCCTGTAGGTATGATAACATAAATTTTTAGTTTAATGTAAATAATTTTCAACAATAAATGTAAATATATGAAATAATTAGTGCAAAATTATGTAATTTTATGAAAAAAAGTATTGAAAATTATGTGAAAATGGTTTAATATAAACCCATATTTCACAGGAGGTAGCATATTATGTTTTCAAAAGAAAAAGTAAAAATTGCTTTTGATGCATTGCGGGACGAGAAAATTGATATGTGGATCATTGCCGGACAAGAGTCTGCAACGAACACGGAACCGATCTTGGCGGTTATGAGCGATGCAGAGTTTATTGGCTGTACGGCTCTTATCTTCTGCAAGGATGGTACGAGCACGGCTGTATGCACACCGATCGACTATAATGGATATGTGCATCATGGCGTCTTTGATGAAGTGATTGCTTTTCCGATATCATTTACAGATACCTTGGCTGAAGTGATCGTCAAAAAGAAGCCTGAAGTGATCGCTTTGGATTATTCGCTTGAAAATCCAAGTGCCGATGGTTTAAGTCTTGGTATGTATCATCTTTTAGAAGAAGCCTTTGAAAAAGCAAATTATCAGGGCAAGGTCGTATCTGCTGAAAACATTATCGTTCGTGTCCGGGGAATCAAATCAGAAGAAGAGCTTTCTAAGATTCGCAAAGCTTGTCTGGAAGCGGAAAAGATATTCGATGATGCGAAGGATTTCATTAAACCGGGAATGAACTGTAAAGATGTCTATGCTTTCTTCCAAAATGAGGTAGAACGAAAGGGGTTTGGATGGTCATGGCCAAAATCATGCAATCCGGGAGTCTTTAGCGGTTATGGATGTCCGGGAGGTCATATGGGAGCACCGGATTTTGCGATCAGCAGAGGAGATGTCGTCAATATTGATTTTGGTATCGTTGTTGATGGCTATGGCTGTGATCTGCAGCGTATGTATTATGTTTTGAAAGAAGATGAAAGCGAAGCTCCCAAAGATATCGTAGAAGCCTTCAATACCGTAAGGGATGGAATCTTATTAGCCGCGAAAGCCTTAAAGCCGGGAGTTACGGGCCTTGAGGTCGATACGGTAGCCCGTGAGTATATCACAGGTAAAGGATATGAGGATTGGAACGCTGCTTTAGGGCATCAGATGGGACGGGTTGCCCATGATGGAGGCCCTCTTTTAGGACCTGAAAAGCCTCGTTACAATAAAGACGAACTGATTCGGACACCTTTGTTTGAAAATATGGCGTTTACGCTTGAACCGGCAATACCGACGCGTGCCGGACGTATCGGTCTGGAAGAAGATGTTGTCGTGAAAAAAGATGGAGCAGAATTTATTGTTCCTCCTCAGAAAGAATTGTATCTGATATAAAAAGGGGGAGAGGGGTATGCTGAAATATATTATAAAAAAATTACTGATTGGCTGTCTGACTTTATTTGTTCTGGCAACAATTACTTTCTTTGGAATGAAAGCGATGCCGGGAAATCCTTTTTCACAGGATAACCGGGCTTTATCACAGGAAGCATATGAGGCTCTTGAAGCAAAATATGGATTAGATAAACCGGTCACTGAACAATATGTCATTTATATGACAAATGCTTTACATGGTGATTTTGGAGAATCGATTTCTAAAAAAGGACAGCAGGTCGCAGATATCATCATAAGCCGTTTTCCGGTAACGGCAAAACTCGGACTGGTTGCTTTTGCGATAGCACTTGTCGTTGGTCTGGTATTTGGTATTATATCGGCTTTGACCAAGCGAAGGGTCACCAATAATGTCATAACGATGATCGCGACCATGGGCGTATCGATACCGGGCTTCTTGTTAGCGATCCTTATGATGATCCTCTTTGGAGTAAAGCTGGGTTGGCTGCCGGTCGTAGGTTTGGATTCATGGAAGCATTATATCATGCCGGCATTGGCCTTATCATTCAGCTCGATTTCGATGATCACACGATTGACGAGAAGCTCGCTTAAAGATGTGATGAATAAAGATTATATTACACTTGCCCGAAGCAAGGGTACCAAAGAAGTGATGGTCACGGTGAAACACGGATTAAAGAATGCTTTGCTGCCAGTCATTACTTATTGTGGTCCGATGTTTGCAGGATTGATCACAGGTTCATTGGTCATTGAAACTCTATTTTCAATTCCGGGAATCGGACGTGAATTTACAAGCAGCATTACCAATCGTGATTATACTCTGGTCATGGGGTTAACTTTATTCTTTGGTGCTATCGTTATCATAATGAATATTATTTCAGATGTTGTAGCGGCTATTATCGATCCGCGTATCAAACTTGGAAAGTAGGTGTAAAACATGGAAAATAGAGAAATCGTTTATACAGATGATCTGTTTGAAAAGCTTGATGACAGTGAAAAGAATTCCGAGTTTATTGCCGTTGAAAGCAAGACCTTTTTAAAAGATGCATGGGATCGGTTTAAAAAGAATAAAATAGCACTTGCAGGTTTGATATTTCTGGTTGTAATGGTAATTCTGGTCATCTTTGTTCCGCTGCTATCTCCTTATAGTTATGAGGAGCAGAACATGAGCTTAAGAAATGCAATGCCAAGTCTGGCCCATCCGTTTGGAACGGATCAATTGGGTCGTGATATCCTTGTAAGAGTGATGTATGGCGGAAGAATTTCATTAGCCATTGGTTTTGCGACAGCGCTGATCAATTTGGTGATCGGTATCGTCTATGGCGGTGTTTCCGGCTATGTAGGTGGCAAGGTAGATATGGTGATGATGGGTATCATTGATATCATCTATGCAGTTCCTACTTTGTTATATGTCGTTTTGATCTTAATGATCTTTGGTAATTCAATTCCAAGCATGATGCTGGCGATTTGTTTGACTTCATGGATACAGATGGCCAGACAGGTGCGAACACAGGTCATGTCGTTGAAGGAAATGGAGTTTTCATTAGCAGCTAAGGTCTTAGGTGCCAGCAATCTTCGTATCCTTATTAAACATTTGATTATCAATGCATTAGGTCCGATCATTGTTTGTCTGACGATGATGGTTCCATCAGCTATTTTCACTGAATCTTTTCTTAGCTTTGTAGGTATCGGACTGGATCTTTCGATTCCAAGCTGGGGAACGCTGGCCAATGATTGTCGTAATGTGATCTTTACATATCCGATTCAGATCGTCTGGATCGTTGTGATCATGTGTCTGACCATCCTGTCACTGAATTTTGTGGGTGATGGTCTTGGTGAAGCCTTGGAAAACAAAAGGTAGGTGAAGGATATGGCGCTTTTAGAAATTAAAAATCTGAGTACACAGTTTACAATGGAACAGGGAAGCGTACAGGCCGTCCGTGATGTTTCCTTCACACTTGAACAAGGAGAGGTTTTGGGAATCGTTGGTGAATCCGGTTCAGGAAAGAGCCAGACCATGTATTCGATCATCGGGCTTTTGGCAGAAAACGGAAAAGTTACTGATGGAAGCATCTTATTTGATGGTCAGGATATTTCTCCTTCTTCATTTAAAGGCAGGAAAGATTATGAAGAAGCGATGCGGAAGATCCGCGGCAATACGATGGGGATGATCTTTCAGGATCCGATGACCTTTTTAAATCCGGTATTGAAGATCGAAACCCAGCTGATCGAGCCTTTGATGAATCATACCAATATGAGCAAATCCCAGGCACATGAAAGGGCATTGGAGCTGATGCGCCTGGTTGGTATTCCATCACCTGAAAAACGTATTCAACAGTATCCCTTTGAATTTTCAGGAGGTATGCGGCAGCGTATCGTCATTGCGATGGCCTTGGCTTGTAATCCAAAGCTTATCATCGCTGATGAACCGACAACAGCACTGGACGTAACGATTCAGGCACAGGTCCTTGAGCTGATCGATCATTTACGTGAAGAAAGTGATTCTGCGATCATCATGATTACCCATGATCTGGGAGTGGTTGCGAAATTATGTGATCGTGTGGCGATCATGTATGGCGGTAAGATCGTTGAAATCGGAACCGATAAGGAAATCTTCTATGAACCGAAGCATCCATATACCCTGGGATTATTAAGCTGTATCGCAAATCCGGAAGTTGATGATGATGTTGAGCTTACGCCGATACCGGGATCACCGCCGGATCTGTTGAATCCGCCAAAGGGCTGTCCTTTTGTGGATCGATGTGAAAAAGCGATGAAGATATGTAAGCAATATATGCCTGAAACAACAGAGTTCAGTAAGACACATCAATGTGCCTGCTGGCTGAATCACAGCAAGGTGGTGAAAAAATGAGTGAAGTAATCTTAAGTGTCAAAAATTTAAAAACACACTTTGATGTGACAAAAGGGCTTTTTTCCAAGAAGCAGGTCGTAAAGGCCGTGGATGGAGTAACATTCGATGTCATGAAAAATGAAACATTCGGACTCGTAGGTGAATCCGGGTGCGGGAAAAGTACTTTGGGAAGAACGATCGTTAAATTATATGATCCCGTCAGCGGTAACATTGAATTTAATGGTAAAGATATTTCCAACATCAAAGGAAAAGAGCTTAAAAGTTTCAGAAAAGATATGCAGATGATCTTTCAGGATCCGTATGCTTCTTTAAATCCACGAATGACCGTAGGTGAAATCATAAAAGAACCGATGATCATCCATAAGATTTATGATACGGATAAGGAAAGAGAAGAAAGAGTCGTTGAGCTTTTGAAGATCGTAGGGCTGAAGCCGGATCATATCCGCCGTTATCCGGCAGAGTTTTCCGGAGGCCAGCGTCAGCGAATCGGAATTGCCAGAGCCTTGGCAGTCAATCCGAAATTTATTGTCTGTGATGAACCGATCTCCGCATTGGATGTATCGATCCAGGCACAAGTGATCAACTTATTGAAAAACATTCAAAAAGAAATGGGATTATCCTATTTGTTTATAGCCCATGACCTGAGCATGGTCAAACATATATCCGATAAAATCGGAGTAATGTATTTAGGACATATGATGGAATGCGGGCCGAGCAATGATGTCTATCACCGGCCGCTGCATCCATATACTGTCGCTTTATTATCGGCGATTCCGATTCCGGATCCAGATATAGCCAAAACCAAGAATCGTATTGTTTTGGAGGGAGAGATCCCAAGTCCTATCAATCCGCCTAAAGGCTGCCCATTCTGTACAAGATGCTCAAAAGCGAGCGAACGTTGTTACAGTGAAACACCACAGCCGATCCAGGTGGGCAATCGCCTTGTATCATGTTTTTTATACGAAAAATAAAAGGAGGGAGTAGAAATGAAAAACATCGTAAAACGCTTATCTTGCTTATCTCTTGCCGCGATGATGACGCTGACGCTGGCAGCGTGCGGTGGAGATGGAGGTGAAACATCCGGTACTTTATCCGATACGTTCACCTATGCGATTTCTGGTGAGCCTACACAGCTTGACCCCGCAGTTGGAAGTGACAGTGTGACTTCTTATATTCTGAATCAGATATATTATCCACTATTTATCATTGGTGAAGATGGCAGCTTACAAAATGAAGCTTGTGAAGATTATGAGGTAAGTGATGATGGTTTGACTTATACGTTCCATTTAACTGAAAATAACTATTGGAGCGATGGTGAGCAGGTAACAGCTGCTGATTATGTATATGGAATGAAGCGTGCTATCGGCATGGGGGCTGCTGATTCTTACTATTCATATTTCCTGGCTGATTATGTATTGAATGCGAAAGCACATAATGACAATATGAGTGATGTTGCCGATATGGATGATGTAGGAATTGTTGCAACAGATGATTTTACGATTCAGATTACTCTTTCATCACCATGTCCATATTTTGTGAATCTGATGCCGGCAGGTGTCTTCTACCCGCTTCGTGAAGAATTTTCACCGGAACATGATTCTTCATGGGCCGATGATCCAACAGTGCCGACCAATGGTGCTTATCAGACGACGAAGATCGATTCTGCTGATGAATATGTCATGGTTAAAAATGAACACTTTGCACATGCGGATGATGTCGTAACTGAAACGCTGGTTGCAAAGGTCATGTCCGATCCGGATGCCCAGCTGGTAGCTTTCCAGACAGGTGAGATTGATTTCGCAACGGGCGTAAATAATCAGGTAACGAAAGTTTACGAAGGACAGCCTGAATTATTGCTTTCTGATTCAGTGATTAATTATTACATCATGTTGAACGCTTATAGTGAAGATACACCGGCTTTACAGGATGTTCGTGTTCGTAGAGCAATCCAGTTAGGTATTGACCGTACTGAACTTGTTACGGCATTGGATGCAGAAGATGTTTACTATGAATTATATGGTTATGTTCCAAAGGGCTTTGAAGGTGTCAATGGTGATTTCCGTGAAGAAGCCGATGCTGAAAATAAGTTAGTTTATACGGATAAAGATGAGGCAAGAAGTCTGATGGAAGCAGCCGGATATAATGAAAATAATCGTCTGCAGCTGACATATTACACAAATCAGGCTGCTGATCATAGCACGATTGCACAAGTTATCCAGGTTCAGTTAGCAGACATCTATATTGATGTAACCTTGAAGACAGGTGAAATTCGTACCTTCTTTGATGATCGTGAAAATGGTTTATTCGATATGGCCCGTGGTGCCATGAGTGCTGATTACATGGATGTATCTACTTTCTTGGATATGGCAGCCAGCTGGACACAGTATGGTCATGTGACTTGGGGCGATGAGGCATATGATACCATGATCAACGAATCTCGTGCCATAGAAGATAATACTGAGCGTCTTGAATTGCTTCATGATGCAGAAACATACCTGGTTGAAGAAATGGCCTATACCGTTCCATTGTTTGGTTATAAGCAGATCTGCTTAGGAAAGCAGGGAGTCAGCGGTTATATCAGCTCACCTCAGGGTAATCATGTATTCTGGTATATACAGGTACCTGAATAAAAAAATATTAAGCGAGAGTTTCTGAAAGGAAGCTCTTCGCTTGATTTATAAAGGAGGTTAATCAATGTACTTAGATAAGGAAAAATTACCTATCATATATGAAGCTCTTCGTGAGAATCAAGTTGATGCATGGCTGATTACCGGAAGAGAGAGCATCATGAAAAGCGAACCGGTTCTTCCAGTTTTAGGTGATATGGATTTTATTATTGCAACGACCCTTATTTTCACTGCCGAAGGAAAATGTATTGCGATCGTTTCGCCTTTAGATGTTGAAGGATATAAATTGATCGAAGGCATTGATGAGGTGGTTGAGTATCAGACAACGATGGAAGAGTCGATTTATGAGGTTCTTTCAAAATTAAAACCAAAACGCTTGGCGCTGGATTACAGCAGCTCAGATGCCGCAGCCGATGGCTTGACGGTGGGCATGTATAAGATGCTTGAGCGTGTATTCAGACGTTTGGATTTTAAAATGGAAACGGTCAGTGCTTTTCCGATCGTATCGGATGTCCGTGGCAGGAAAACGAGCACGCAGATTGAAAAGATCCGTCATTGTGCCGTTAAGGCTGATGAATATTTAAGAAGAGTACCTGAAATGTGTAAAAAGGGAACGACATCACTGGATATCTTTAATTTTCTCCATGAAGTGGCATATGAGGATGGTTATGGCATGTCATGGGCGGATTCACAGTGTCCGGGTGTCAGCGTAGATCCAAATGTTCCAAGCGGACATATGGGCATCGTTTCAACACCTATCGTAGAAGGTTATCTCATCAATATCGATTATGGTGTAAGCAAGGATGGTTACTGTTCTGATTTACAGAGAATGTATTATGTATTGAAGGAAGATGAAGAGGATGCTCCTGAAGAGGTGAAGAAGGCTTTTTACCTCGTACGCGATGCGATCAAGGAAGCCAAAGAATTCATGCGTGAAGGGGTTACCGGTTTCCAGGTCGATCAGATTGCCCGTCATAAGATCGTAGATGAAGGCTATGATTCATGGAATGCAGCCTTGGGTCATCAGGTCGGTCACCAGACACATGATGGAGGAACGATCCTGGCAAACCGGCGGCCACGTTATAATCGTCCTGAACTGATCGATACGCCATTACGTGTTGGCAATGTCTTTACGATCGAACCGGGCATTGAAACGCCATGGGGACGTGTTGGTATCGAAGAGGATGTCGTTATTACCGAGCATGGCACAGAATGGCTTGCCGAACCGCAGCAGGAATTGATTTTAATTAGAATCTGAAAGGATGCCTATGTTATCTTTAGCGAAACAGAATGAATTAAAAGATGAAATCTTAAAAGAACGTTTAGACGATATCTTACCGCCACTCATGCTTGAATGTGGTATTGATGCCTGGATCATTGCCAGCCGTGAATATAATGAGGATCCGCTGTTTCATGCCCTGACGCCTTCAAGGTTTGTGACAGCCCGGCGGACGACCATTCTGGTATTGGCGATGAAAGATGGAAAAGCTGAACGATATTGTGTGAATATGCATGATGATGAATTGGAAAGATATTATGTCCAAGATTATGATGCGCAAAAAGAAACACAGATGGAAGCCCTGACAAGGGTTTTGCAACGTCTTGATGCGCAAAAGATCGCCATCGATGTATCCGACCACTTTGCCTATACAGATGGTTTATCTGTTGGTTTATATCGTCAGCTCATGAACGAATTACCGAAGGAATTGACCGATCGTTTTGTAAGCAGTGATGATATCGGCATTCGCTTCCTGGAAACACGTTCACCAAAAGAGCTTGAAATTTACCCGGAGGTCATGAAGATCGCAGTTGAGATCATCGAGGACACTTTTTCTAAAGAGAGGATCGTGCCGGGCAAGACGACTTGTCGTGATCTGATGGATTATATGGAACAGCGTGTCAATGATCTCGGTATTGTGACATGGTTTGAATCGACAATCGATTTACAGCGAGCAGATGGCATGCATGGTGAAGGCTGTGTGATTGAAAGAGGCGATCTGCTTCATTGTGATTTTGGTATTCGTTATTTAAATCTGTGTACCGATACCCAACGTCTATGTTATGTATCAAAGGAAGGCGAAACTCAAATACCGGCTGAGCTGGTAAGGGCAGTTGAGCGGAATCATCGTTTTCAGGATATCGTACGATCCAATATGAAAATTGGTGCCAGCGGCAATGAAGTATTCGTCAACAGTATAGAAATGGCGAAAAAAGAGGGATTGAGGCCTGTTTTATATACCCATCCTCTGGGTTTCCACGGACACGCAGCCGGACCGACGATCGGTTTGTTTTCAAATCAGCATCCGATCCCTGTCAAGGGTGATCTGAAGCTGCATGATCATACCGCTTATGCATTAGAATTAAGCATTATTGAATATTTAGACTGTTATCAGCGTGACACTTATATCTTTACCGAGGAAAGCGTTGTTTTAGAAGGAAATGAAGTATCATTTTTAGCTTCAGGGCGCAACAGCATCTACATGATTTAAATAAAGGAGATCAGTTATGAAATCTATCCAACTGGATTTATTTACCCGATATCGTTTCTTATCGGATCTGACGCTTTCTTTGGATGAAAGCAGGCTTGCTTATGTAGAAAGTCGTACAGATTTGGAAAATAATGATTATCAGCAAAGAATGCATGTCATGGATACAAAGAGCCGTCAGGAAGTATTTGCAGGGGAATGGATGAAGCGTTGTGTCATCTATCCCTTAGATGATGATTCGCTGCTCATGGTCCGAAATGATGAGAAAAATCCATTGATCCATACCCGTTTTGTGCGTATCTCTCTGTCAGATGGCAAAGAATGTGATTCTTTCTCTCTGCCATGCATCGTGAATAAGATCGAAGTCTTCAATGAAGATTATTATCTGGTCAATGCTGTGATCCAACGCTCTTTGCCTCATTATCATCATCTTAGTGAGGAAGAACAAAAACAAGCATTAGAGAATAAGAAAAAAGATGATGACTATATCATCCTTGATGAATATCCCTTCTTTTTCAATGGTGAGGGAATCATAAATGGTAATCGTTCGACACTTTTGTTAGTGAACCGGAAAACACATGAGGTCAAGGATCTTGTAAAAGAAACGATTGATGTAGAAAGCTATGATATCTGTGGTGATGAACTTGTTTATTGTGGAGTTGATTATACATCATTTAAGGGGAAATGGAGCCATGTCTGGAAAATGAATGTGGTCAGCGGTGATACATCTGTCTTGTTTGATGATGTCATGCAGATCAGCAGGGTCTTTTTTCAGGATCAGAAGGTTATCGTCTTAGGAACTTTTGCAAAGGAATACGGAGCGATGGAAGCGGCAAAATTTTATGAGCTGAGAGATAAGACGATGTATCTTGTGGCAGATAATGAATACAGCATGTATAACAGCGTTGGCAGTGACTGTCGCTTTGGACGCGTCAAAAACTTTTTAAAGAAGAATGATCAGGCTTATTTTATTACGACAGATGGTTCACGCAGCATTGTTGTCCGGTTAACGGATCACGGACTTGAAAAGGTCGTGGATTTTGAAGGTTCCTGTGATGATTTTGTCGTAAAAGATGATGAGATCTATCTGATTGCGATGAAAGATCAGAAATTACAGGAGGTCTATGTCCAAAAGGATGACAAACTGGAACAATTGACCTGTCTGAACGAAGAGGTATTGAAGGATGTTTATGTTGCCCATCCTGAAAAAGTGATACTTGATAAAGAAACGCCGATCGTAGGCTGGGTATTAAAACCGAAGGATTATGATCCTCACCAATCCTATCCTGCAATCATGGATATCCATGGCGGACCTAAGACAGCCTATGGTGAGGTCTACTATCATGAGATGCAGGCCTGGGCAAATTTAGGATATTTTGTCTTTTTCTGTAATCCGCGGGGATCGGATGGACGAGGAAATGCCTTTGCGGATCTGCGCCGGAACTTTGGCAAGATCGATTATGAAGATCTGATGGATTTCTGTGATCTGGTGCTCAAGCTTTATCCTGCAATAGATAAAGAACGTTTAGGGGTTACCGGAGGCAGCTATGGGGGTTATATGACCAATTGGATCGTGGGTCATACCGATCGCTTTAAAGCGGCCGCTTCACAGCGTTCGATCTCAAACTGGATCAGTGAGGTTTGTGCCAGTGATTATGGCATTGATTTCCCGATCGAACAGGAGTTTGATGACCTTTATGACTGTCAGCAGGAATTATGGGATATGTCACCTTTAAAGTATGTGAATCATGTCAAGACACCTACATTGTTTATTCATTCAATCGAAGATTATCGCTGTCCGGTATGGGAAGCACTTCAGATGTACACTGCCTTGAAATGCCGTAAAGTTGAAACAAAGCTTGTGGCATTTAAGGGGGAAAATCATGAATTGTCCAGAAGCGGAAAGCCATTGCATCGTCTGCGCCGATTGAATGAGATTACACAATGGATGGAAAAATATCTGAAATAGGAGGGAAGTACAATGGAATTTGAAATTACAAATCGTCCGCGTTTCTTTTTCGCAGAATGTGCCAGAATACCGCATGGCAGTAAAAACGAAAAGGAACTCAGCGATTATATCGTGGCTTTTGCGAAAGAACACGGATTGAAGTATAAACAGGATGATATGTATAACGTCATCGTTTATAAGGATGGGTCAAAGGGATATGAAAATGACGGCAGCCTGATCCTGCAGGCACATATCGATATGGTGTGTGAAAAGAATAAAGACTGTGATCATGACTTTGAAAAAGATCCTTTAAAATTATATGTAGAAGATGGCATCTTGCGGGCAAAGGGAACGACCTTAGGCGCTGATGACTGTACGGGAGTGGCCTATATGCTGGCCATCTTGGAAGATGACAGCCTGGCCCATCCGCCACTTGAATGTATTTTTACGGTTCAGGAAGAAATTGGTCTTTTAGGAGCCATGAATCTCAAAGCTGAGGATATCCATTCACATCGCATGATCTCTCTTGATGGCGGGGGCGAAACGACGACCATGCTCTCATCGGCAGGAGGCTGTCAGTGTAACCTTACCAAAAAGCTTACCATGGAAGAGAATAGCGCTCCGACTTATGCGCTTCATATCACTGGTCTGAGCGGTGGCCACTCGGGTGGTGAGATCCATAAAGAAAAAGGAAATGCCAATCAGCTGGCGATCCGCGTCGTAAAGGAAGCGGTCTTAAAAGGCGCTCAGATTCAGCTTGTTTCATATGATGGCGGTTTGAAGGACAATGCCATTCCCCGAGAAGCAGATGTCGTTTTCGCATCAGTTACACCAAAAGAAGAACTTCAGGCATATTTTGAAGCTTCAGCGAAGGATATTTCCACAGAACTTGAATTTAGTGATGCCGGCTTTACATTAAAATTTGAGGAAACAGCCATGGCTCCTTATAAAGCAATTCAAAAGGACAGTGATGATCTGATGGATTATGCTTATCTGATGCCGAATGGTTTCCAGCACCGCTCGATGGCCATTGAAGGCTTGACCCTGACTTCTTTGAACTTAGGTGTCGTTACGACAAAAAATGATCAGGTAGAATTGATCATATCTGTCCGCAGTGCGATTGAAAGCGGTATTGATAATCTGGTCAATATTTTATCGGTATTGGCAAAGCGCCTGGGCTTTGATATGGAAACGTCTGCACGTTATCCGGGATGGAATTATAATGAAATTTCACCAATGCGCGATATCTATAAAGCTGCTGTCAAAAAGCTTTATGATAAAGACCTTGAAATGGTCGCCGGACATGGCGGCTGTGAGTGTGGTGTATTCTGCAGCCTGGTTCCGGATATGGATATCATTTCTTTAGGACCTGTTTCAGCCCACGTGCACACGCCTGACGAAGAGTTGGATCTGGAAAGCTTTGATCGCACATATAAGCTTTTATGTACGGTCGTTAGTGCGGCAAAATAAAAGGGGGATATTTATGGCAAAAGGACTTGTAGTAATTTTAAGCGGCGCAAGCTCAGTAGGAAAAGGAGATATTCGAGATATCCTGCTTCAGGATAAAGATTTAAAGCTGTTTTATTCTATTTCAGAAACTACCCGCCCGCAACGTCCGGATGAAGTAGATGGCAAGGATTATTATTTCGTTACGCATAAAGAGTTTGCGGAATCAGTACGTAATAAAGAGCTTTTGGAATATACCGAATTTAATGGTTATTATTATGGAACACCGAAGCAGCAGGTCGAATTTCTTCAAAGCAAGGGAAAGAATGTCCTGATTGAGGTTGAAGCACAAGGTGTAGGTCCGATCAAGCTGAATATGCCGGAAAGCATCGCTTTCTTTGTGATGCCGCAAAATTTTGAACAGCTTGAAAAACAGATCAATGAATTATATAAGGATGACCAGGCAAGTGCCCAGCGAAGGATCAATAAGGCGAAGATGGATATGGAATTGGCACCGCTGTTTAATAATGTGGTATCAAATGAGGATGCGCAAAAAGCAGCGGCTCAGATCAAAAAGGTTCTTATGAAAGAATTGGAGAAACGCAAATGAATCCAATACGATTGAAGAAATATGCCCGTGTATTGTTAGAGATCGGGGTGAATTTTCAAAAGGGTCAGATCCTTTTGCTTCAGACCTGTACGGATGCCTTGGATCTGGCACGTTGTTTGACAGAGGAAGCTTTTATGATGGGGGCAAAGGATGTTATCGTACATTTAGAGGATGCACAGATAGAACATTTAAGAGCCTTGCATTGTGATACAGATACTTTAAAAGAACTTCCCGAATGGAAGAAGGAATCGCTGGATTACTATCTTCGTCAGGACTGTGTACAAATGTCATTGATGGGAAGCTATCCGACATTAAATGAAGATGTTCCAAGCGATCATTTATTAGCGAAAGGTTTCAGCAGCAATGAATTGCGAAATGTCGTTCGGAAATATATCCATGCGGGTACCTTGAAATGGACAGGCACCGTATATCCGAATGTGAATTGGGCCAAAAAGGTCTATCCTGAATTAAGTGACCATGAGGCCCTGATCCAATTGGAAGAGGCCTTGTGCAAGATGATGCGTATTGATGATGAAAGTGATCCTGTTGAAAATTGGCATAAACATTGTGAAAGCTTAGGAAAGATCTCAGCGAAGCTGAATGATTATAATTTTAGATCATTGCATATCACAAGTGAATTGGGTACGGATATCATGATGGATCTTGTAAAAGATCATATCTGGACCAGTGCTGCGGATATGGGGTCAAGCAAGGTCAAGGAGCCTTATGTAGCCAATATGCCGACAGAGGAGATCTTTACGGATCCGGATTATCGCAGCGTGAATGGTGTGGCATATGCTTCTTTTCCACTTATGATGTCACAAAAATTAGTGACTGATTTTTCGATTACCTTTAAAGATGGAAAGGCTGTTGACTGTCATGCCAGCGCTAATGAAGAATTGCTTCGAGATGCTCTTTTTAAAAATGAAACGACCCGTCGTTTAGGGGAAGTTGCGTTAGTATCGAAAAATTCTCCGATCAAGCGGATGAATCGTATTTTCTATAATGGGCTGATCGATGAAAATGCTGCTTGTCATCTGGCTTTTGGACAAAGCTTTTCAAGCAATATAAAAAACGGTGCCTCGATGAGCGATCAAGAGCTTTTGGCACATGGGGTCAATGTGGCAACCAGTCATAATGATTTTATGATTGGAACACCCGAAACGAAGGTTGTTGGCATTACTTTTGATGGTCAGGAAGTGGTCATCATGGAACACGGTGATTTTGTTATTTGAAGGGAGGGAATATAAGTGGTGATATCAAAAGAAGATTTTTTAGTACAAAAGGTAAGCGTCGATGAATTTAAGAAAAAGATCCTGCCTTATCGTGAACAGGAAGCACTTTTAGATAAATGGCTCGTGCATCGTTTAGATACGATCCTGCCTGTTGTGATGAAACGCAGCGGAATCGATTGCTGGGTAGTTGCCTGCAACGAATATAATGAGGACCCGGTTTTGAAAACCCTGGTTCCTTGTGCGATGATGACGGCAAGACGTCTGACGATTTTATTGTTTCATTTACAAAAAGACGGTGTGGTAAAGCGTTATGCATTGACACGGCCGAATGTCGGTTTAGATGATGTATATGAATCGGTATGGACCAATCCGAAGGGATCGGATTGGCAGGATAAGGATGCTCTGATGCCTTTTGGAAAGAAAGGCAAGGGGGAAGAGAGTCCGTGTGAAACACAGATGGAATGTCTTCATCGGATGATTGCTTCATGCAATCCAAATAAAATCGGTTTAAATTTCTCAAATACCTTTGCTTTTGCGGATGGACTTTCCCATAGCCTGTATGAAACGATCATGGCAGCTTTAGATGAGGATCAAAAGAAAAAGGTCGTCAGTGCTGAGAATGTCTGTGTAGGCTGGCTTGAAACGCGCAGCGAAGAGGAAATGCAGGCCTATACCGGCATCATGCAAATAGCACATGCTTTGATTGCAGAGGCATTTTCCAGCAAGGTCATCCTGCCGGGTGTCACGACCAATGCCGATGTAAAGTATTTCATGCTTGAAAAATGTAAAGAATTAGGTCTTGAACCATGGTTTGATTTTGAAGTATCCGTACGCCGTGCTGAGGTCAATGAAGTGTTTGGGGAAACAGTGATCCAGCCGGGTGATCTCTTGCACTGTGATGTAGGTTTCCGCTATCTGAATTTATGTACCGATACCCAGGAAAATGCCTATGTGCTGAAATTGGATGAAACGGATGCGCCTGAGGAATTGAAACAGGTCATGAAGACGGTCAATCGCCTTCAGGATATTACGATCTCTCATTTTAAAGCCGGAAGAAGTGGTAATGAGGTATTGGCAAAGGCATTGAAACAGGCAAAAGAAGAAGGAATCGTGCCTTGTATCTATACGCATCCGATCGGTTTCCACGGTCATGCAGCCGGTCCGACGATCGGTCTGTGGGATATGCAGAATGGCGTACCGGGTTCCGGTGATTATCTGCTGTATGACAATACCGCATATTCATTAGAGCTGAATTGTAAGTGTGAGGTCAAAAGCTGGAATGTTACCTTGACCTTTGGAGCTGAAACAGATGTCTTATTTACCGGTGGAAAGGTCTATTATCTTGCCGGAAGACAGGAAAACTTTCATTTGATCAAATAAGGTGAAGTATGAAAAAGATTTCGATTCGCCGCTTATTTATCATGATCGTCCTATATTCATTAGTTGCGAATTTTGCTCATCCGATAACACCGACCTTTATCCAAAATCTGCATCTTAATGATTATATGTTTGGTGTGGCTTTTGCCTGTATGGCTCTGACTAACTTTCTTTTCTCACCCTTTTGGGGCAAATTTTCAAAAAGTGTAGGAACCGCTCGTATCACCGGCTACTGTTTCTTTGGATATTCTTTTGCGCAGGCCCTTTTCAGTATGTCGACGAGCGAATGGCAGATCATCGCGGCACGTCTTATCGGAGGCTTTTTCATCGGCGGTATTTCTGTTTGTAACATCCTTTATGTCATTGAAAATTCATCAGATGAAAAGAAAGGACAGGATCTGGCAACCAGTGTTACGCTCAATGCGATATTCTCAGCTTTCGGATATATGATCGGAGGCTTTTTAGGGGATATCTCACTTCCGTTGACATTTATATGCCAGGTGGCAGGTTTGGCATTGATCGGGGTACTCTATTTATTGTTTTTAGGTGATGCACCGACCAGTGAACGCTTTTCGTGGAAAAGTCTGCTTCACCAATCCAATCCTTTTCAGGCCATTCTTGACTCACGCCATATCATGACGATGGCTATCTTTGTCTTTTTGGTAGTCTGTGCAGCGACTTCCTTTGCCAGCACATGTTATGAACAATGCTTCAATTATTTCATAAAAGATCAGTATGGCTTTCCGCCATCATATAATGGATTATTAAAGGCAGCGGTTGGCTTTATTACCTTGCTTGCCAATTCTACGATCTGTGTGCTGCTGATGAAGAAAACAAATATCCTAAAATCGATCATTCCTGTTTTAGGTATATGCTTTTTGATGATGATAAGCATCATCATCCTTGATAATGTCGTTCCGTTTATTATCATGAATGTAGTCTTCTTTGGCTTTAATGCTGTTTATCAGCCGTTGCTTCAGGCCATGATCTCATTGTTTGCGAAGCCGGATGAGAATGGTCTGATGGTAGGTGTCTATAATTCGATGCGTTCTTTAGGTATGGTGGGCGGTTCACTGTTTGCAGGATTTATTTATGAAATCGGTCCTAAGCTCTCTTTTGTTTCCAGTGCGATAGCTTTTCTGATTTCGGTAATATTTGCTGTTATATCCTATCTGTTGATGAATAAGAAAGTACAGCGTACTTTATAAGACCTCTTTTGTTTGTGAATCGCCCACACCGTAAGAATGATTTTAAATAAATAAAGGAAACGATGGCTCTTATTGATGAAAATATCACAAAAAATACTTGATTTAGCTTTCTTTTGATGGTATCATGTATTAGCACTTACTTTGGGTCGATCAGACACTCAAGGCGGAAGGAGAATGAAAGATGAAAAAAGGAATTCACCCTACTTACAATCGCATTACTGTGAAATGTAGTTCATGCGGCGCTGAATTTGAAACAGGTTCAACAGCTAAGTCATTGAGAGTTGATACTTGTTCAAACTGTCACCCATTCTATACCGGAAGACAGAGATTTGCAGCTGCTGCAGGTAGAATTGAGAAATTCAATAAGAAATACGGACTTAAATAAGAAAAAGAGGACATTAAGTCCTTTTTTCTTTCACAAGATTTGTGTATAATGTATGGGTATTCGAGGTGAAATTATGTATCAACAATATAAAGAGGGCTGGATCGAAGTTATTACCGGCTGTATGTTTGCGGGCAAGACCGAAGAGCTGATCCGAAGGATCAATGTCTTACAGTTTGCGAAAAAGAAGATCGTCGTATTTAAACCGAGCATTGATAATCGTTATAGCGTGGATAAGGTGGTTTCGCATGCCGGTACGAGCGTTGAAAGCTATGCAATCAAAGATTCTGCTGAAATCTTGAAGCTTTGTAAGGATGCGGAGGTCATTGCGATCGATGAGGTACAGTTTTTTGATGAGGATATCGTCGATATCTGCAACTATCTTGCCGATCAGGGAAAACGTGTCATGTGTGCCGGCTTGGATATGGATTTTCGTGGTGAACCATTCAGCATCATGCCAAGACTGGTCACTCAGGCCGAGTTTGTAACGAAGCTGACAGCCGTATGTACAAAATGTGGGGCACCTGCTACCCGTACCCAGCGCATCATCAATGGAAAACCGGCAAATTATAAGGATCCGATCATTCTTGTAGGTGCCAGTGAATCATATGAAGCCCGTTGTCGTCATTGTCACTGTGTTCCGGGAAAAAAGACGATCGGTGGGAAATCTTAAAATGAGCCATCTATAATTTTATTTATTAGAAGGAAAAGGAGGGAACATTCATGAATCCAATGATAGAAAGACTTGAAAGCATTGTTTCTCGATATAATGAATTGGGTGAGCTTTTATTAAAGCCTGAAACACTGGCGGATAATCGCTTGATGGCAAAGTATGCCAAGGAACAGGCTTCTTTGACACAGGTCGTTGAAACATATGCGGAATATAAAAAAGTAAATGAAGAATTAGAAGCAGCACATGAGCTGCTTTCAGAAAAAGATGAAGAAATGAAAGAAATGGCGAAGATGGAAATCGAAGAATTGGAGCCTAAGAAAGAAGAGCTTCATCAGAAATTAGAAATCTTACTGATTCCTAAAGATCCGATGGATGAAAACAATGCCATCGTGGAAATTCGTGGAGCAGCCGGCGGTGATGAAGGAAATATTTTTGCGGGTGATTTATTCCGTATGTATAGCCGCTATGCGGAAACAGTCGGCTGGAAGATAGAAGTGATGGAAGAAAGTCCTGCGGAAGCAGGTGGTTTTTCACTGATCAGTTTTATGGTAAAAGGACCGCATGCTTATGGTGCCTTAAAATTTGAAAGTGGCAGTCATCGTGTACAGCGTGTGCCAAAGACCGAATCGGCAGGAAGGATCCATACTTCCACGGCTACGGTACTGGTATCACCGGAAGTCGAAGAGGATGATTTTGATATCGATCCAAATGACCTGGAAATCGAAACCTGCCGTTCAAGCGGAGCAGGCGGACAGCATATCAATAAGACTGATTCTGCCGTTCGTATCGTTCATAAGCCAACAGGCATCGTCGTAAAATGTCAGGATGGCAGAAGCCAGCACGCAAATAAAGAAACAGCCATGCGTCTGATCCGTGCCCGTGTTTATGAAGATCATATGGAAAAAGAAGCGGCTAAGGCCGGTGAAGAGAGAAGAAATAAGATCGGTACGGGAGATCGCAGTGAAAAGATTCGTACCTACAATTATCCTCAAAACCGTGTGACAGATCATCGTATCAACTTTACATTGAATCAGCTGGATCGTGTGATGGAAGGCAAGCTCGGTGATATTCTGGCTGCCTTAGAGGAATATGACCAGAAATTAAAGCTGGCAGGAAAATAAACATGAATTATCGTGAATGTCTGATGAATGCGAAAAAGCAGATGGTGGCAAGAAACCTTTCGGAAAATGCCGCCATGCTTTTGATGATGGAAATCACCGGTAAAGAAAACCATGATCTCTATATGGAATTTGAGGATGAGATCAGTGAAGATATCCTTCAGGAATTTAATGAGAAATTTGCCTTATTGCTGACAGGAGAACCTTTACAGCACATCTTAGGCTATGAGTATTTCTATGGCTATAAATTTATCGTCAATGAAGATGTCTTGATTCCACGTCCTGAAACAGAGGAATTGGTTGCGAATGTTTTGGCTTATTATGATGAATATTTCGCTGGTCAAAAAGTACAGGTATGTGATATCGGTACCGGGAGCGGTGCGATTGCCATCACCCTAAAAAAAGAAGAGGACAGCCTTCAGGTGACAGCCAGTGATATTTCAGAAAAAGCTATTGAAACAGCTGAGAAAAACGCACAAAATCTCAATGTTGATGTAACTTTCTTAGTAGGGGATATGTGTGAACCACTCATCGAAAAGAATATAAAGGTCGATATTCTTGTTTCAAATCCTCCCTATATTCCCATTCATGAGGAAGTGGAACATAGCGTCAAGGATTATGAGCCTCATGTAGCTTTATTTGGCGGTGAAGATGGATTAAAATTTTACCGGATCATCTTTGAAAGAAGTCAGTTTTTATTAAAAGAAAAAAGCATGCTGGCCTTTGAAATGGGTTATGACCAAAAAGAACGTCTAAGCGCATTGGCTAAGCAATATTTTCCAAACAGCCGTATTGAAGTCATCAAAGATATGAGCGGTAAAGACCGCATGTTATTTATCTTTAATCATATAGGAGAGTAATCTCCTTTTTTTGTACATTATGACAATAATGTGAGATTTGTTGATGATGAGGATGAAGATGAGTAAAATATCAAAAGAAATATGGTTCATGAACCATGATTCAGGAGGTAATTTGATGGATCGTTTTAAGAAAACTTATGTGCAGGGAAGTCTTGAAGTATTTGAAATCTGGGTAGATACGGAAACAGGTGTCAATTATATATTTCATAGAAATGGGAATGCCGCCGGCTTTACGCCCCTGCTTGATGAAAACGGACAACCGGTCGTGACACCGATGTCAGACTTGTAGAAGAAACATATTTAAGAGATCATTGCTTTGATCTCTTTTTTTATTCAGACCATTTGTAAGCTTACATATGATATATATCATGAAAAACTGTTATAAAAAAAGCGGAATCTCTCCGCTTTGCTTTTCATGGTCGGGATGACCGGATTTGAACCGACGACCTCTTGTTCCCGAAACAAGCGCACTACCAAGCTGTGCTACATCCCGATTGCTTTATTATTGTACTTCGCTAAGCAAATTTTTTCAATAGTTATTTTAATTTTATTTTAAAGGGGCTTTACAAGTCCTTATAAGAGGAGTATTATAAAAATGCATAAAATAAACTTCAGGGCAGAGTGAAATTCTCTACTGGCGGTATACTCCGCGAACCAAGTAATTGGCCGAATCGGTGAAACTCCGATAGCAACAGTTATAGTCTGGATGAAAGAAGAGTATTTTGTTGTATTCCTAATATAGCAAGTACACGTACCTAGAAGGATATTTTAGGCACGTTTTTCTTTGTGATAGGAGGGATATGATGAATACAAAGAAAATTACTACGATCGGTATTCTTTGTGCCATGGCTGTTGTCATCAATGTACTGGTTCATTTTCCGATGGTGCCGGCTGTTTCCTTTTTGAGCTATGACCCAAAGGATATCGTCATCGTGATCGGTGGTTTTATTTATGGACCGATGGTTTCACTTTTGATGAGCGGTATCACTTCAGTGTTGGAGCTGATGTACCGTGGAGGAACGATCCTGGATGTTGTGATGAACATGGTATCAACTTGTGCTTTTGCTTGTACGGCAGCCTTTATCTATAAGAAGCTGCATACGAAAAAAGGAGCCTTGATCGGTCTGGTATCAGGTGTCATCTGTACGGTGATCATGATGGTGATCTGGAATTATATCGTTACTCCGATCTATTATGGCATGCCAAGAGAAGCGGTCATTGCCATGATGGTACCGGGAATCATTCCGTTTAACCTTTTAAAGAGCGGCTTAAATGCAGGTATCACATTATTTCTATATAAGCCTGTTGTTTCTGCTTTGCGTTATACAAATCTTGTCGATAAAAAGGAAGGTTCAGAAAACAAGTATTTAGGATTCCTGATCCTAGGCTTATTTATTTGCGCAACCGTTATCTTTGCGGTCATGGCCATTCAAGGAATCATATAAGGAAAGGAGTATGTTTATGGAATTTAATGAAGCAAAAAAAATAATGGATCAAAAGTTAGGCGATTGGAAGATCATGGCACTGGCAAGCTGTGTGGATAATTATCCGATGGTTCGCAACGTCAGCTGTATCTTCTATAATGATAAGATCTATTTTAAAACGGATAAGAATTTCCGTAAGACACAACAGCTTTTTCAAAACAACCGGGTAGCAATGTGCTTCAATGGTGTTCAGGTAGAAGGTATTGCGAAAAATCTGGGATTGGTCGTAGATGAAGAAGGACGTACATTTGAAAAGAAATATAAGGAATATCTATGGCAGAGCTATAATGCTTATTCTCATGTCGATACAGAAATCCTGATTGAAGTAACTCCGCAGTTTGTAGAGATCTGGGATGAGGATGAAAATCGCAAGGCTTTCCAGCTTTTCATTGATTTTAATACAAAAGAAGTCACTTATAAACCATACGATTAAGGAAACAAAGCATTTGATGGTCATCATTGAATGCTTTTTGTATATTTTTATATTTTTTGGGGAATATCTAATTAGGTGATCTTATGCGGAAAGTGATTTTATCTGTCTTACTCTGTTTTTTCTTTTTTAGTATGCCTGTGGAATCGAAATCAAAGGATCTTCGTTTTATCATCGTATTTGATTCAAAGGAAACTCAGTTGATCGAGAGAAAAAAGGAAATCGTCGATCTTGTCAATGATATGTTGGATCATGTCAGTGAGAATAGCTTTTATGAATGGCTTGAGGGTGTGGCAGATGAATTAGAAACAGAAAGCAGGAAGGTATATTTTTATAAATCAACCTTGTTTTTTTATCTGGGTGACACCAAGGGAATTAAAATTGAAGGAAGCTTTGTAAGGAATAGCTTTTGTATGGCTGAAGTAAAACCTAAATCTTTTATAAGGAAATGGTTTAACTTTTAGTGTATAATGATGATGTGGAGGTTTTGATATGAATCTGTATAAAATCTTAAGTGTTGTCATTTATTTATTTAGTTTTGCCTTTGCTTTCATTGGACTGAGCAGTATTCAGTTTGAAAAATTCTGTAATGTAAAGAAGCCGGTACAGGTACAGGTGCTTTTATTTGCGTTTTCGATGGGATTAGGTTATCTGATTGCGCAATTTTTAATGATGTTTGTGATGTGAGGTAGTTATGAATATAGAAGAATTAAAAAGAAATTGTGAATTAAATCGTTTTTGCTTTGATTATGTGGAAACCGTTGAAGAATGTCGTGAACTGGTTGGTCAGCTGATTCATGAAGGGGATGTTGTCAGTCATGGCGGAAGCGTCACCTTAAGTGAATGTGGAATCATCGATCTTCTAAGAAGCAGGAAGGATATCACCTATTTGGATCGTGAGAACTGCGAGGATGTACAAAAGCTCTATCGTGAATGTTTTAGCGCAGATGTCTATCTGACAAGCTCAAATGCGATCACTCAAAAGGGTGAATTATATAATGTAGATGGCACCGGTAATCGTGTGGCAGCCATGATATTCGGTCCTAAAAAGGTAATCGTGATCGTAGGGATCAATAAGATCGTTGAAAATATCGAGGATGCAGTTAAAAGGGTCGAAGAAATTGCGGCTGTGAAAAATAATATTCGCTTACATAAAAATAATCCATGCGTACAGGTCGGACACTGTGTACACTGTAATTCTCCGATTAAGATCTGTCGTGAATATACAGTAATTTCAAGCAGCTATACACCTCAGCGGATTCATATCATATGTGTGAATAAGGAACTGGGATATTGATATGAAGATCGTTATAGGCAGTGCTTCTATGGCGAAGAAAAGATATTTTGAAGAGTATTTTAAAGATTACGACTGTGAATTTGTGCTGGGGAAAGATCTGGGAATCGAAGAGCCGGTAGAATATGGGGCGACCTCTTATGAAAATGCACTGATCAAGGCACGTCATTATTCACAAAGAAGCGGTCTTTCGGCCATTGCACTGGACAGCTCGATTCTGTTTTTAGATTATCCTTACGATGATCCCATCCAGGCAGGCTCACATGTGAAAAGTCCGCAGGGAAAAGAATTGAGTCCGATTGAGATGAAAGACTATTATCAGCAGCTGGCTCATGAACATGGCGGAAGGCTTCGCAGTGCATGGGTCGATGCTTATGCACTGGTCGGGGATAATTTTGAATATTGTCGTGATTTTAAAGATGTTTCAGAAGATCAAAGCTTCTATTTGTGTGATGAAAGCCATGAGAAATTCATTGCTTCCCAGCCTTTAGACAGTATCTCAAAAAATCTTGCTGGCGTATTTTACTATGATCTTGATGATATTGATGAAAAAAGTCTTCTGATCAAAGATGAGCATGATCAAAGCAAATATCAATTATTCGTAAGAGAGGTCATTTGTGAGATGGCCGGACTATTAAAATTGAGAAAAAGAGGTAACATATGAAAGAAATGAGACGTTTTAAACAGAAGATGGATGAAAAGGAAATCATAGAGATATTAGATCGTAATACACATGGTGTATTATGTGTGTATGGGTTAGAGGGATATCCGTATCCTATTCCTTTGAGCTATGCACGAGTCAATCAGACATTATATTTTCATTGTGCAAAAAGCGGTCATAAGATTGATGCGATCATAAAAAATCCCAAGGTATCTTTTTGTGTGGTGGATGATGATACGATCGTACCTGAGAAATTTACTACCTATTATAAGAGTGTCATCGTTTATGGAACGGCATTTCTTGTCGATGATGAGGATGAACGCAGAAAAGCCTTTGATGCCTTGGCGGATAAGTATTCTAAGGAGATTGCCCGGCCTCTGAAAGATGAAGAAATACGAAAAGCAGGTCCTGCGGCCTTGATCGTACGCATTGATATCGAACATATGTCAGGAAAAAAAGCGATTGAATATGTTTAAAAGAAATTTTGTCAGACAAAGTGAAGATTCTCAAAATTCCTGTGACATTTATCGACAAAATATGTATAATAGAACATACAGGAGGGATTTGATGCCGGATAAACAGCTTACATTATTTTCTGAAACAGTGCTTCAATTAATGAATGAAGGAAAGCTGCAGGTGATGAAGGATTATATCCAGCATGGCAGCATTACGACCCTGGATCATTCCTTGATGGTGGCTTATTATAGCTGGCGGCTGAATCAACGATTAGGCTTGAAGGCAGATGAAAGCTCATTGATCCGAGGAGCGTTGTTACATGATTACTTTCTATATGACTGGCATGTGGCAGAAAAGTGGCATCGGTTCCATGGATTTCGTCATCCTGCATTTGCACTTAAAAATGCTCGTCAGGATTATCAGTTAAATGAAATTGAAGAAGAAATTATAAAGAAGCATATGTGGCCGCTGACGATCATTCCGCCTACTTGCAGGGAAGCATGGATCGTGAATGCGATGGATACTTTTTCATCTGTTGTTGAAGTTATGATGGAGTATCGTTTATTTTCTGTTTTGAAAAGAAAATGGTATGAACGTTTAGATGAAACGGTTTTTAAAGATTTTAAAAAAATACATTGAAAGAGTGTTGTCTGGCGATGATTTTCATGGCCTGAACAGCACTTTTTATATTGAGCGTTACAAATGAAAAAGAGATGATATAATATATCTGTTTAGGAGGTTGTATGGAACGTAAGGTCATTTTTATTGATGTAGACGGAACGCTTGTGGATTATGAGAATGTTCTTCCTGCAAGCGCAAAAGAAGCAATCGTGAAAGCAAGAAAAAACGGTCATCGTGTTTATATTTGTACGGGAAGAAGTAAAGCAGAAGTCTATGATGAAATTTGGAATATTGGCTTAGATGGGATGATCGGAGCAAATGGTGGCTATATAGAAGATCAAGGACAAGTCATCTTAGATCTGATGCTTACTTATGATGAATGTAAACATATCGTGGACTGGCTGAAAAAGAGAAATCTTGAATTTTATCTGGAAAGTAAAAACGGCTTGTTTGGCAGCGAAAATTTTGAAAAAAGAGGTGAACCTGTCATTCAAGAGTATAGCCGTCGCAAAGGAAAGGATCATGCGGAAACGATGCGTGTCCGCGATGCTTTTCCGGATATGATTTTTGGAGCATGTTTATATCGTGATGATGTTAGTAAGATCAGCTTTATCTTAAACAGTTATCAGGATCATCTTGATTCGATAAAAGCATTTCCTGATTTAAAATGTTCAACATGGGGAGGCAAGGGAGAAATTGCCTTGTTTGGAGATATCGGTGTGAAAGATGTGACAAAGGCTTATGCGATCGAGAAGCTGTTGGAACATATCGGGGCTGATAAAGAGGATACGATCGCTTTTGGTGATGCAAAGGTAGATATACCGATGCTTGAATACTGTCAAATCGGAGTAGCGATGGCTAGTGGCGGAGAAGAAATCAAGGCTATGGCAGATATGGTAACAGATGGCGTGGATGAAGACGGTCTTTATAAGGCTTTTGTCAGGCTGGGTCTGTGTTAGGACTGGTCTAAAAGCTGAAGAATGATTGAAATGTAAATTTTGTATGAAATATCGTATACTCATAATAATTGGAAAAAATAGTCTTGCATTTCAAAATGTTTAATAGTATGATGGAAGAGGCTGTACAAAAGTACACAAGAAAGGAGGTAAACACATGTTCATGTTTAAAGATTTATTTGCGAATGAATTAAATTGTGCTGATACTGAATTTACGAGTGTATTTTTTCGTTGTACGATAGAGGTCAGGACTCATTGACATATCATATCGTAGAAAAATAAAGGTGCACTTGTGTGCACTTTTTTTGTAGTTAAGGGGGGATCATATGAAGGACTTAAAATTTATTATACGGTTTTCTAAACCTCATCAGTTCAAAGTAGCAGCGATCCTGATTGATGTTGTCATCTATGTTGGGGGACTTCTGGCAGCACCGCTGATTCTTTCGTATATGATTGATAATGTGATTCAGGGCATTCCTTTGGAAGAAGGTCTGGTATTGAATATCGTTAATGCTTTGGGTGGGATCGAACATTTGCGTGCGAATCTTTGGATCGGCGGCTTGCTGGTGATCGCAGCTTATGCACTTGTTGGTTTTGGGATCCATCGGAGGGCAAGGAATTGCGGTATCTTATCAGAAACATTTTCAGAGAATGTCCGTAACGAGCTTTATGATCATATGCAGAAGCTTCCGTTTCGCTATCATAAGATGAAGGATAGTGGGGATCTGCTTCAGCGGAGTACCTCTGATATCGATACGATAAGAAGATTTTTGGCCGGTCAGATTTCAGAATTATTATATTCGATCATTATCATTGGATTGAGTGCGGCTGTTTTATTTTCAAGAAATATTACCTTGGCACTCATTGCTTTATGTATGACGCCGCTGACCTTTCTTGCCACGTATATTTTTTATAAGGTATCGAAGAAAGCCTTTCTTGAATGTGATGAAAGTGAAGCCAGAATGATGGCGGTAATTCAGGAAAATCTGAACGGTACACGTATCGTTAAGGCATTTAATCAGGAAATTCATGAAATCGAGAAATTTGAAACAGCAAATGAAGAATTTAGAAATTTGCTTTATCGGATGATTCATGTCTTGGCGATTTATTGGTTCGTGAGTGATCTGATCGGTACGATCCAGATATTCATCATGGTGCTGGCAGGTATCTTTATGGCGATGAATGGTCAGATTACCGTAGGTACTTTTTCAGTGTTTATTTCTTATGAAAGCATGATCATATGGCCGATTCGTCAATTAGGACGTATTATATCGGATATGGGTAAGATCAGTGTTTCGATCAGTCGTATCCAGGAAGTATTGAATGAAGAATGTGAAGACCTGGAAAGTGGCTGTAAACCGGAAATTGTCGGTGATATTGAATTTTCACATGTAAATTTTGCCTATGCAGATGCATCAATCGCAACCCTGCACGATATTTCTTTCCATATCAAGGCTCATACCAAGGTGGCTATCATGGGACCGACGGGCAGCGGTAAAAGCTCTTTGATCCATTTGTTGAATCGTATTTATGATTATGACAGCGGCAGTATTAAGATCGATGGTATTGATATTCGTGATATCAATAAGTCGTGGTTAAGAAAAAATGTACAGATCGTTTTACAGGAACCGTTTTTATATGCAAAGACGATCAAGGATAATATTTCTGTGGCTACTTCATCTTCCTTTGAAGAAATACGCAGTGTGGCAAAGACAGCAAGCATTGATCATGTCATTCAGGAATTCGAACAAGGCTATGATACGGAGGTCGGTGAAAAAGGTGTCACGCTTTCCGGCGGACAGAAACAGCGTGTGGCCATTGCCAGAACATTGATTTTAAAAAGTCCGATCGTTGTCTTTGATGATTCCTTGAGTGCCTTGGATTCTAAAACAGATGCCGCCATTCAAAAAGCTCTGAATGAACTGGATTATCCGGTAACGACGCTCATGATCACACATCGTATCAATTCGGCGAAGAGTGCCGATCAGATCATCGTATTAGATGAAGGACGTGTCGTTCAACAGGGAACCCATGATGAATTGATCCGGCAGGAAGGCATATATAAACGTATCTATGAAATACAAAACGAAGGAGGTGATTCTCTTGAGTAGTATCTTAAAGGAAAAGGAATATACAACAGAAAAGTTTGATCTGGTCTTATGGAAAAAGCTGTTTAAGATATTATGGGAACATAAGAAGCTGGTGATCTGGCTTATCGTCTTTAATATTTTTATTGCTGCCAATGATGTTATCTTTCCTCTTTTAAATCGTAGTGCGATCAATGATTTTGCCATCAATAAAGGAGAAAATGCCAATCTTACGCTTTTCTGCATCATCTATATCGGTATGATTGCTTTTAAATCGTTCTGCCTGTTTTCATTTTTCAAGTATGCAGGACATGTGGAGAGTGATTTTGGAAAGAATCTTCGAAAGAAGTGCTTTGACCATGTACAGCAGTTATCCTTCCCGTATTTTGACCGTACAGCCAACGGGTGGATCATGGCAAGAATTTCATCGGATTGCAGCAGGATCGCCGAAACCTTGGCATGGAGCTTTGTTGATTTGATTTGGGGTGCTTTTTTGATCGTTGAACTGACGATCGTCATGCTGGTCATTGATTGGAAGATGGCACTTGCGGTTTTGGTGATCGTACCGATCTTATTTGTCGTTTCTTTGTATTTTCAAAAAAGGATCCTGCGGGAACAAAGGGCGACCCGTAAGGCGAACTCCTTAGTAACGGCCGGTTTTTCAGAAAGCATCAATGGTGCAAAGACGACGAAGACTTTGGGCGTAGAAGAAAGAAATTTTGAAGAGTTTATGGAAAAGACGCATTCTTTTAAGATGCATTCCCTAAAAGCAGTTTATCTGAATTCTATCTTTCAGCCGATCGTCTTTTTATTGGCAGCTTTAGTCATTGCGATGCTGATGACGATTGGCGGACAGGAAGTCTTATTAGGGACGATTGAGTTTGGTACGCTTTCATTGTTCATCAATTATGCTGATCTTTTCTTTGAACCGCTTAAACAGATAGCGAGGATCATGAGCGAGGTTCAGGTAGCACAGGCAAATGGGGAACGTATCATATCGCTGATTGAAGAACCGATCGAAATACAGGATCGTGCGGATGTCATTGAAAAATATGGAACATTATTAGCACCGAAGGTTGAAATTTATGAGGAATTGAAAGGGGATATTGATTTTAACCATGTTGATTTCTACTATAATGAAAATGAACCGGTATTACGTGATTTTGATCTTCATGTCAAACAGGGAAGCATGGTTGCCCTGGTAGGTGAAACCGGAAGCGGAAAGAGTACGATCGTTAATCTTTTGTGTCGTTTCTATGAGCCTAAAAAAGGTGAGATATGGATCGATGGTCATAATGTGCAGGATCGCAGCATCGGCTGGCTTCATTCCAATATCGGTTATGTCCTGCAGTCACCTTCGCTTTTTTCCGGAACGATCTTAGATAATATTCGCTTTGGGAAGCCTGAGGCAAGCAAAGAGGAAGTGGTTGCGGTAGCCAAGCTGATTCATGCACATGAGTTTATCATGAAGATGGAAAAAGGGTATGAGAGTCAGGTAGGTGAAGGCGGAGATCTGCTTTCAACGGGTGAAAAGCAATTGATTTCATTCGCCAGAGCGCTGTTATCAGATCCGCGAATCGTAATTCTTGATGAAGCAACAAGCAGCATTGATACGGAAAGTGAAAAGCTGATCCAGCATGCGATCGTGACCTTATTGAAGGATAGAACGAGCTTTGTTGTGGCACACCGTCTTTCTACGATCGTTGATGCCGATGTGATATTGGTATTGGATCATGGAAGAATCATGGAAAAGGGTACACATAGTGAATTAATGAAACTTAAGGGCATGTATTATGAATTGTTTACCTCACAGGCAATCGCCGAAAAAACGCAGGAGGTCTTACATGAAGAAGAATAGCATAGAAGTAAAGTTAAAACACTATGCCGATGAATATGAAGATGAAGTATTGAAGGATATTATTTCTTTTTGGAAGACTCATAATTGTGAACCTTCCAAAGAGGAAGCTTCAGAGGATCTGAAGCATTGGACAAGTAAAGGACATTTGCTGTTTCTTATTTTTGCGGATGACTATATGTGCGGCTTTGTTCATTTAGGAAGCCGGGGTGCGAAAATCGACTGGCTGGAGGATATTTTCGTACGAGCAGAGTATCGCGGCAAGGGCATTGGTTCTCAAGCGATTGAATGGATATGGGAATATATTCGTAGGCAAGGATTGGAAACTCTTTATTTAGAGGTTGTCCCGGCGAATATCGAAGCCATTCGTCTATATCATAAATTAGGCTTCACCAATCTGAATACATTGACGCTGAACCGGTCCGTAAAGAAAAAAGAAATGATAGGTGAAGAAACGATATATGGCTTTATCTTTAAAACATATTTGCCGAATAAGTGATGAACTGATCTTATAGAAAAAGACAAGCCTTAGGGTATTGTCTTTTTTTATATATTAGGAAATTTCAATTTTGATGGGCAGAAAGATAATGAAAGAGAATGAAAAAAGTTAAGTATATTTTATGTTTTGATATTATGTGTTATTAATTTGAAATTATAATATCATTATAGTTACTATTGTGATATAATATCTGTGTGAATACTCTTTTTTCTATCAAGGAGGCATCATGAAAGTCTTTTCTCTTTCCAACCGTTTCTATTACCGTGAATTTCCTGATCTGAAGAACATCGTTCTTCATGATCTGAGAGTCTATAACCGTGTTCTTCATAAGGCCTATAAATATCTTTACGATCGTGCCTATAAGGGAGCCTCGTTCAAGGACTGCGAGCTTCATCAGCTTCTTAAAAAGCAGTTTCATCTCAGTGACTATATCCCTCTGTCTGCCACCCATGAAGCCAAGGCCTTGTTAAAAGCGAATGCTTCCTTGAATAACAATCTTATCAGGAAAACAGACAAGAGAATGAAGAGGATCAAAATGAAGATCAAAGAAAAGGAAACAAAATTAG
>NZ_CALVGS010000006.1 GCF_944327115.1 uncultured Traorella sp. | reverse complement strand
AAAAAAACAGCGACGATAATCGCTGTTAATCTTTCACCAATACTTTTATGATCTCACCGGTATAGACACGATGATAATCTTTTAAAGGATAATTGTTTTTATCAACGCTCGAATCTGTGAACTGACTTGGATCGATATCATAAACGGCAATCTTACGACAGATGATCGTGCATGCTGCCTGATCAAATACCGGTGCATGTTCGATAAACCTTGTTGTAAAGCCGCATGCCTCAGCTTTATTGATATCTCTTCCGGATTTGCTGCCACATAATTTTAAGGCATCCCGATAACTTTCATCAAAGAACGAACAGCTAAAGGTATCATTGTTTTCCATAAACTCATAGGTATAGCGCTGAGGACGTACATAGACATTCATGACATCCTTATTCCACAGATGTCCCATCATGCCCCAGGAAGCTGTCATCATATTAAACTTATCTTCACCGGCTCCTACTAACATCCAATCCTTTTTGATCATTTGAATCACGTTTTTACTGATTTCAGAAGCATTGATTTCTTTCATTTTCTTATCCTTTCAACATAATAAATGACATATGGCGGCCACAATCCTTATCTCTTCTGAATGAGAAGAAATTTTCCGCATTTGAATATGTACAGTTCTTATCAACTGTAATATTCTTCATAGGTACGCCTTCATTCAGACACTGTAAACGATTTAATTCTTTGTTATCAACAAAGCCTTTTTGCGTTGCTTCATTGAAATAATAAGTAGACGAGGTATCAAAGCTCATGGCCTTTACCTTTTCAATCACATCCAATCCTACTTCAAAATTGCTCTGGGTAATGCTGGCACCGATATAAACCTTAAGATTTTCAGGATTCACACCTTCATGCTCCTTTAAATAAGCAATCGACTTAGCGGTAATTTCCTTGACCGTCCCCTGCCATCCGGCATGGATCGCACAAACGATCTCCTTGATTGGATCCGCAATCAATACGGGCACGCAATCGGCATGAAAAACACCTATGCATACACCTTTTTCTTTGGTATATAACGCATCGGTATCATCAATGGCACTTTCATAGTCAAAAACACCCTTGCCCAAATCCTCTTTTGTTACTTCTTTGATATGATCGGAATGTGTCTGCTTGGAAAAGGCACATCGATTTAAATCAATATCCAGATCTTTCGCAAAACGATTTCGGTTGATCATGACAGCTTCTTTTGATTTACAGACATGTAAAGCCATATTAAAAGCTTCCGGCTGTGAAGCCACCTTTAATGTTGTTCCTGCGATATACTGCGCATTATCTCTGACAATAATATATTTTTTCATAAAACTCACCTTTCATTATCTATTATTATATGGAAATAGTACCAAACGATGTCTAAAACATCTAATACCAATATTATACGTGATTTATTTGAAAAAGCAATCATGTTGATTGAAAAAGATACGCAAGCGCCCATGTAAACATGTTATAATAGTGATGATTCAGGAGGTATTTTATGTATTATAAAAAGCTTGTAGGCGAGCATCTGTATCTTTCACCGATGGATATTGAGAATGAAGCGGATATTATGACCAAATGGTTAAATGAGGATCAGGATATTGCTTATTTCAATGGTTTCTATGGAAGTCTTATGGGAGAAGATAAGATTCGTGATATGATGAGCCGATGGAATGAAGGACCTTTTGTTTTCTCAATCGTTTCATTGGAAGATAATGCCTTCATGGGACATATTTCTTTATTCAATATCGCATCTCATGAGCTTCATGTGACCATGGGCATCTATCTTGGAAAAGAATATCGTCATAAAGGTTATGGCAGTGAAGCCATTAAATTATTATGTGATTATATCTTTGATACCCAGCGTTTCAATGCCATTCATTTAGAGGTCTTCGGTTTTAATGAACATGCTGTTAAGGCGTATAAGAAAGCAGGCTTTGTAGAATGTGGACGCTGGCATAAAGCCCTTTATCATTTAGGCGAATATCATGATATCATTCTCATGGAGCTATTAAAAGAAAATTATAAGTAAATCAGTGCAGGCTGATTTATTTTTATTTTATGCTTGACTTAAAGTAAACTTTAACTTATATAATACTGACAAAGGAGGAGGTTATATGTCCTATTCGATTCAGGAAGTTGCCGATATGATGAATGTCAATGCATCTACATTGAGGTATTATGATGCGGAAGGTCTGCTTCCGGATATCAAACGTGTCAATGGCAAACGAGTTTTTGAAGATAAAGATTTTAAGTGGCTGCGCGTGCTGAACTGTATGAAGAATATCCATATGCCCGTGAAAAAGATCAGGGAATATGTGGCACTGGCTCAACAAGGGGATGCAACGCTGCAGAAAAGATATGATATGATCTTAGAACAAAAAAAGAATATCGAGGATCAGATCAAAGAGCTGCAGAATTGCTACAAGGAATTTGAATATAAAGAATGGTATTATAAGACAGCACTTGCTGCCGGAACTGAAAAGGCAGTAGAAAACATAGCGCTGGAAGCACCGACGCTGGAAATTGATCAGATACCTGAAAATTATGGAAAAGGAGGATTTTAATATGAGTGAGCAATTAAATTTAACGATGGAATGGGATAAGACATTCCCGAAAAGTGATAAGGTCAATCACCATAAGGTGACGTTTCATAACCGCTATGGCATCACATTAGCAGCTGATATGTATGAACCTAAGGATTTGCAGGGAAAGATGAGTGCAATTGCGGTATGCGGACCTTTTGGTGCCGTTAAGGAGCAGGCAAGCGGATTGTATGCTCAGACCTTGGCAGAAAGAGGTTTCGTGACTCTTGCTTTTGATCCGTCCTTTACAGGTGAAAGTGGTGGCTTGCCACGTTATATGGCTTCTCCGGATATCAATACGGAAGACTTCCAGGCTGCGGTAGATTTTCTTTCCGTTCAGGAAAATGTGGATCCGGAAAAGATCGGAATCGTTGGTATCTGCGGTTGGGGCGGCATGGCCTTGAATACGGCAGCACTTGATACACGTATCAAAGCAACGGTTGCTTCTACGATGTATGATATGAGCCGTGTCAATGCTCAGGGATATTTTGACGCTGAAAATACACCGGATGCCCGCTATGAAAAAAAGAAGGCATTAAATGCCCAAAGAATCGTAGATTATAAAAACGGCAGTTATGCTCTGGGCGGCGGTGTCGTTGATCCATTGCCGGAGGATGCACCTTTCTTCGTGAAAGATTATCATGCCTACTATAAGACAGAAAGGGGTTATCATCCACGTTCTCTTAATTCAAACAAAGGCTGGAACGTGATTGGCTGCATGTCCTTTTTAAACCAGCCGATCCTCCAATACATTAATGAAATCCGTAATGCCGTCTTACTGATCCATGGTGAAAAGGCACACTCCTGCTACTTTAGTAAAGATGCCTATGCCAATATGATCAAAGATAATCCTTATACGGATAATAAAGAACTGATGATCATTCCAAATGCCGTACATACAGATTTATATGATCAAGTGGATATCATTCCATTTGATAAGATTGAAAAGTTTTTTAAAGAATATTTGAAATAGGGAGTCAATCTCCCTTTTTTTATATATTAGGAAATTTCAATTTTGATGGACAGGAAGATAATGAAAGAGATTGAAAAAAGTTAAGTATATTTATATTATGATATTATGTGTTATTAATTTTGAATTATAGTATCATTATAGTTACTGTTGTGATATAATATCTGTGTGAATTCTCTTTTTTCTATCAAGGAGGCATCATGAAAGTCTTTTCTCTTTCCAACCGTTTCTATTACCGTGAATTCCCTGATCTGAAGAACGTCATTCTTCATGATCTGAGAGTCTATAACCGTGTTCTTCATAAGGCCTATAAATGTCTTTACGATCGTGCCTATAAGGGAGCCTCGTTCAAGGACTGCGAGCTTCATCAGCTTCTTAAAAAGCAGTTTCATCTCAGTGACTATATCCCTCTCTCTGCTACCCATGAAGCCAAGGCCTTGTTAAAAGCGAATGCTTCCTTGAATAACAATCTTATCAGGAAAACAGACAAGAGAATGAAGAGGATCAAAATGAAGATCAAAGAAAAGGAAGCAAAATTAGAAAAGTTCATTTGTGAAAAGGAAAAACTGATTCATAAAACGAAACAGCATGAAACAACAGAAAAGGACTATCTGTATGAAGCAACTGTGATCGATCCTGAAATAAAGAAGCTGAAGAATCAGATCAAATTATTAACATACCGATTAACAAGAGAAGAGCAGAAAAAGGAAAGATACATGGAAAGACCAAAAAGCGTATGTTTCGGAGGGAAAAAGAATCTGAAGCATGATATCGAAGCCTATCGCTATAAGCGCAGAAAAAGG
>NZ_CALVGS010000005.1 GCF_944327115.1 uncultured Traorella sp. | reverse complement strand
CACAGAATAAAAAATCAGCAATCATGTCCGCCATATCTCATGAATGCGGTATGAAGACACCGGCACGGGGAATTGTCATTGCACTTCCTGTCGAAGAAGTGGCCGGATTAGAAGAATTAGCAGAGTAGTTATAATTCATATCATAGTAAAAGGACTTCATGTTTCTAAATGAAGTCCTTTGTAATTAAACATCATACTTATATCTTAAACAATTCCATGATATCATCCTTATCCATCTTTGATAAGCTGCCTTCATTATTCTCTACAAAGCTGTCTGCCAGATCTTTCTTCTTTTCCTGAAGCTTTAAGATCTTTTCTTCAATACTGTTTTTCATGACCAGCTTAAATACCTGGACATTTTTTTCCTGTCCGATGCGATACGCACGATCTGTCGCCTGATTCTGGGCAGAAATGTTCCACCATGGATCAAAATGGATCACCGCCTGTGCAGCAGTTAGATTTAATCCAGTACCTCCTGCTTTCAATGAGATCAAGAAGACTTCTGTATCATCGCTTTGGAATTTCTGAATCAACTCTCTTCTTTCCTCTTTGCTCGTCTGTCCTGTCAGCTTATAACTGGAGATATTTAATAAGTTTAATTCCCTTTCAATTAAATCCAACACGCTCGTAAAAGAAGAAAAGATCAATACCTTCTGTGAATTTTCTTTCAGATTAACGACTAAATCCATGCAAGCCTTCATCTTGCTTGATGAATCATAGATATTGTCAAACAAAAGACGGGGTTCACAACAAATCTGACGCAATTTTGTCAGCATGGCCAATACCGCAATCTTATCTACCTTTTCATTTCCCATCATTGCATTCAATTCCTTATTGACACTTGCCAGATGAGCCAGATAAAGCTTATTTTCTTCTTCACTAAAATCAATCAATTGTACTTTTTCTATTTTATCCGGAAGCTCCTGTAACACTTCTTTTTTATTTCTACGTAAAATAAAAGGAGTAACAAGCTGTTTCAGCTTTTTCTTCTTTTCCTCATCATCATTTCTTACGATATCATTTTCATAATGATTCAAAAAATAATGATAGTTAAACAGATAGCCCGGCATAAGAAAATCAAAGATTGACCACAGCTCTGCCAATGAATTTTCAATCGGTGTCCCTGTCAGAGCCAGCTTATGATTTGCCTTTAACTTCTTTACAGAAATCGCATTTTGTGTTTTCTGATTTTTGATATACTGAGCTTCATCCAATATCACATATTCAAATTGCTTGTCTTCATACAATTCGCCATCCCGACGCATATAGTCATAGCTGGTAATATAGAGATCTGCTTTCTCTTCTAATAAATCACGGCGGTTTTCCTGATTCCCGACAATACATATTGCCCGCAGCTGCTTAGAAAATTTTTCTACCTCATCCATCCAATTATATACGAGCGAAGAAGGCGCTACAACGATACACGGAAGTTCTGTTTGTAATCCTTCGATCAGCGCAATGACCTGAAGCGTCTTTCCAAGACCCATATCATCTGCCAAGATACCGTTAAAGTGATAGCTATTTAATAACTGCATCCATTTGACACCCTCTTTTTGATATTCACGAAGGATATCCTCGTATTGACTAGGAATCTTCATCTCATCTATTGCCTGAACAGTAAAATGCTCCAAAGCATTTTTAAAAGACCGGCTTCGTTCAAATACGATATTTTTAGAAGCATTGGCTTCCTGTTCAACCGCAAAAAGACGATAAGGATTCAAGGCAAATTCACCATTGGCTATATCCTTTACATCTAAATGAAAATCATCCATGATCCCGCTTAGCTCTTCAATAGCCGGTGAATTTAAATGTATCAGTTCGCCGTTTTTTAAACGATAAAACTTCTTCTTTCGCCGGTATTGTGACAAGATCGAAGAAATTTCATCCTTAGGCAAATCCTCACTTTGAATATCAATAGATAAAAGATCGCTTTCATAACGTACACCTACATTGATCCGATACATTTTATGTTCATTAAACTTCTTCAGGGATTCACTGATATAAACATCACCATAGTTCTGTAAGAAAGTAAAACCTTCTTCTACAAAGCTCAAGGTATTTTCCTCATTACTATCAAAAACCGCAACTCCTTCTTGGATGTCTGATGCATATTTACGAATATAGCTTTCTACAAGATCCTGTTCATAGGTCAACAAATTTTCATTTGTAAGTCCCATGCTGTGATGCTGGTCTTCATACAGATATTCCACATTTACTACGACATCGCCTTCATCGTTGATATCTCCAAAGATCTTGATCTTCTCAAGCTGACTGTTCGGCAGTTCAAACAGATTCATAATATCAAAATAATCTGTCAGATTATCTAAAACATACTTATAAAATTCATTGCGTTCTTCCTTTAATATCCAGATAGGATGTAAAAGCAGCTGCTTGATCAGATCAATGGCTCTTCCTTGATCATCCAGAACGATACAATGAAATTCATAGCTGTTTTTAGAATGATCCAACATATACAAATTACGATTTCCGCATATATATGATGATAGATCCGTTACTAAAGAAAGCTCATCATATTTACTTTTTTCCTGCCAGCGAAGCTCAATCTTTTTCTCTTCTCTTTGACAGCTGAAATTACTGCCTCCCGCATCTTCATAAACATAAAAGAAATCATCAATATTATCATTATCCAAATTAATGGAACGTCCCAATTGGGATGTATAATAATACTCTTTTTTTCTTAGACGTCTTTCCATTTCTTCCATGAAATGGATCTGTTTCTGTCCTAATTCATCAAAGGATTCTATTTGATGAGTCATTGATAATTGCTTGCCATAAGTATGAAATGTATGATGATTCATCATTTCCAAAAAAAGTGATATATTTTTTATCACATATTTTTTTTCGTTTCCTATCTTAAATGTCAAGCTCAAATGATGACCATATCCTTCATTTAAAGAAGCTTCAATCTCATAACGTTCATTTGTGATGATACGATCCAGTTGCCGCTGATAATCCATCTTGCGCATTTCCATGATCTTTCTTCCCATAGAAGTCATTTCCATAAGATGCGCCGATTCTCGCCTTTCAGCACTTTTCTTTCTTTCTTCAAGAATTTCATGTTCCAGATCCTTTTCATAGTGATATGGAAAATGATCAATATCCAATTGGTTGATCTTCAGCATGACCGCTCCGATATGTGCACATGGGTCAGAATCACAATAGGAACAATTACAGTTGTATTCCAAAAGCTTTCCGCTTTTATCCAAAACAAAGAAAACGTCATAAATCCTTCCGAGCACATCTACTGCTCCATGAATTTCATAATGATTACCTAAATCACAGATATCTAATAAGACAACATTATCATATTGTTCATAACGATGTGCAATAGATAGACTGGTTTTATTTTTTATGTAATTCTCAATCTGAAGTTCCATACATTTCCCCCATGACATCATCCAGCAACTCAATGAGCTTATTTTTCGTTGGATTCAATTTCTTTAAATAATATATCATATATTCGACCCTTTTATTATCCTGATAACGATACCGGTATTCTTCAAGATAATCAATAATCATTTCATAAGCTTTGGTGCTTCTCGACTTATCAGCCGTATTTATCAGTGCTTCAAGGAGAACCTGTGCATAAAGCTCCTCATCTCTTTCTTGGATCATCTTGCCATATACTTCAATATTATCCAATGTCGGTTCCCTGTAAAGAAGTTGAACCACATATTCCCATTCCTGCTGTTCATTGATGAACTGTTCAAAGGAATAACCATCTGTTTTCTTTCTGACCTTATCATAGATATCCTGTGAGATATATTTCCATTCATCCTTAAGAAGCTCTTTGGCACGTATGATCTCACTAAAGTCAGGATTCCAATAGCTTAATCGCTGAACAAGCTGTGAAACATAACCAGACGGATCACATTGTATCCATGCTTTTTCATAAAGAGCTTTCATTTCCTTTGCAAGTGCCATATTTTTATGGGTCTTCTGATACGATTGAATCAGCTTCATGGCAGAGGAATAGTCTTTACCATTCACAAGATCAATAGCCTCTAAATAAATCATTGCTTCAGAATTTTTAAATTGATCATATTTTTGTCTGAATTCCTTATAGCTTAATTGTGACTTTTCACTTAATATCATTAAAATGCGGGAACATAAGGCCTCATTTAAAACAAGCGGCATCTGCATAAGCAGGTTATCACAGATCTGTTGGACTTCTGATGCTTCTTTTTTCTGTATCAGATTCAAAAAATAAGGATGAAAATAAATATTTTTGTTCCATGATAAAGAATCTATTCCCCATTGAAAAATCAGATCATAAAACTTTTCATCTTTGATCAAAGTATTCAATGAGCGAATCATTTGATGAACAAGAAAATGAATACGATTTATCGGATAAGTAATACGTGGTATTTCTTCACAGTATGCTTTGATCGTTTCCCATGAACCCTCTTTTGACAGAACGACCAGACGATTTAAAAGCCTTGACTCAAACTCCTGATAATCCTTTAGATTAGGTTTGGATTTACTGGAAATATAGACATTATAGAGAGTACGCAGCGTTTCCTTTCTTGGTTCTTGGACCCCTTCATTCATATACCGAATGAATAAGGCAGCACTATGTGGACACTCATGATAGACTTTTGCGTAAGTACAATCACAATATTTTGCACTTAACTGCTTGGCTTCATTAAAAACAAGCTTTACCTTATGAAGCTTGTGATCCATGACCCTTCCTTCAACCGTTTTACCATTTACCGAAAGATTGCTGACCTTCATATTCTGGTACAGCTTCTTTCCTTGCTGATAGATCGTATAACTAAATGGCCTTTCCATAAATACCTCACTTCATTTACCAATATAAAAATTATATCATATTTTTAATGTGCATACTGTTTTATCTTTATTTTTTGAAGATTACGGTCTTTTTATCCAATATAGTCATTACTCAGGCTGAATCTTCGGCATAATAAAAGCGACACAGCCGAAGCCATGCCGCTTTTCATCATAATATAAACTATTTATTGATGTTGTAGAATGCAGATTTACCTAAGTACTTAGCACTAGCTCCCAGATCATCAGCAATTCTGATCAATTCGTTGTATTTAGCAATACGGTCAGTTCTTGACATAGAACCTGTCTTGATCTGTCCTGCATTGAAGCCAACAGCGATATGAGCAATCGTCGTATCTTCTGTTTCACCTGAACGGTGAGATACAACAGCTGTATAACCAGCTTCCTTGGCCATTTCCATAGCATCGAAAGTTTCTGTCAATGTACCGATCTGGTTAACTTTGATCAGGATCGCATTAGCGATGTGCTTTTCAATACCTTCTTTTAAGATAGCAGGATTTGTAACGAATAAGTCATCACCAACCAACTGGATCTTGTCACCCAGTCTTTCAGTTAACTTCTTCCATCCATCCCAATCTCTTTCACCAAGACCGTCTTCGATAGAAACGATTGGATATTTTTCTACCCATTCAGCAAACATATCGATCATTTCATCAGTAGTCTTTGTTCCCTGACCTGATTTTGCCAGATCATAGTTCTTAGTTTCAGGGTTGTAGAATTCACTGGCAGCAACGTCCATTGCGATGCAGATATCTTCACCCGGAACATATCCGGCAGCCTTGATAGCTTCAACGATCAATTCCAATGGTTCTTCGTTACCTTCACGGCAGCTAGGAGCAAATCCACCTTCATCACCAACATTTGTGTTGTATCCTTTGCCCTTCAATACCTTACGTAAGTTATGGAATGTTTCAGCACCCATTCTTAATGCTTCGTTGATAGACTTAGCACCAACAGGCATGATCATGTATTCCTGGAAATCAACTGTAGAGTCAGCATGGCTTCCACCATTTAATACATTCATCATAGGAACCGGTAAGGTCTTACCATTGAAACCACCTAAATATCTATATAAAGGCATTCCATAGTAATCAGCAGCTGCATGAGCACATGCCAAAGAAACACCTAAAATAGCATTGGCACCGAATTTAGACTTATCCTTCGTACCATCCAATTCGATCATCTTCGTATCGATAGCTACCTGATCTGTAACATCCATACCGATAATTTCATCAGCAATAATGTCATTTACATTGGCAACAGCTTTTAAAACACCTTTACCCAAGAAACGAGATTTATCACCGTCACGAAGCTCCAGAGCTTCTCTTTCACCAGTAGAAGCACCAGATGGTACCATAGCGCGTCCAAATGCGCCTGAATCAGTTGTAACTTCTACTTCTACAGTAGGGTTACCACGAGAGTCAATGACTTCGCGAGCGTAAACATCAATAATAATAGGCATAATTTAAAATCCTCCCTTGTTAATTTTTACACACAAAGTATATCACAAGCACCATTTAAAATAAAGGTTTAATTCTTATTTCTTCGTGGTTTTTGTTTTTGATTCATCATAAAAGCTCCGGCTACGATCAGTCCGATCGGCCAATAATGCACCACGATATAATTCAGCATCATCGCCACCTCATCACTTTTAAAATCCGGCTGTATCAATAATAAGATGCCACTCAGACACATGACGGTCCCAATCCTTTTTTTCATACATATTTCCTTTGAAGCTATCATATACTGTCACATTGAAAAACAATGTCGAGAAAACCATGAAATATTCTTTTGCATCAAATATGCAGTTGTCAAACTGATCATATATACATTAAGTGTCAGATTGATAGGTTTTATTTTCACTTGGAATATGATAAAAATAAGCATGATGCTGTCATGCAAGACTTCCATATATTAAAAGGAACACCTTCAGTGTTCCTGTCCTATCAATATAATCACCGTCTCTATTATGGATTTAAGACAACCGTTTCATTATAAATATCATCTTGTGTCCAATCTTCATTATTATATACGCTCCACGTCATTTCGATTTCTTCTACTGTTGTAATATCATTTTCCTCAAATGTGGAATCAGACCAAGATACATCAGAGAAAGCAGCTTTTCCTGCAGCTACGCTGGCTGCCCAAAAAGGATCCGCCATAAAGCCGTTGACCGATACATCATCGACACTAAACATAACCTCGCTATCTGTTTTATTTACTAGGTAAAGATGCATCGTATAACCCCAAATACCATCTTCATCATATCCTGTGACAATGATCGTTACATTCTCATTATCTACGATCACATGATCTGTTGACTGACTTTCCCTAACAAAGGTAGTTGCTTTATCCTCGCCATAAGGGTAAACATGAACCGTTTGTAGCGCTACATCATCAGCCATCCAATCATCATTATCATAAACCCTGAAAGTAAGCTGAATATCTGTAAAGTCAGTTAATCCATAACTGCTCAGATCTTCAGAAAAATTAATTTCTTCATTTGATTTCTTACCGGCAGCAACTGTTGTCGCAAATAAAGGATCTGTCTGCAAACCATTGACCGAGGCATTTTGAACTGAGAACATATATGTTTTATCCTCTGATTTATTTTCCAAATAAGCATTTAACGTATAGCCCCACATATTGTCAGGTTCGATCCCGGTAATTTTGATCGTACACTGCTCATTATCAACCACTGTAATTTCTTCAAATGAAATTTCTTCTGTTTCCACCGGAGTATTATCATTGTTTTCACCGCTATCATCAGAATCAGCAGATGAACAAGCTGTCATAGATATCATAAGTGCAAGTCCCAGTAAATAAGCTGTCATTTTTTTCATAATCAATCCTCCTGTCATCATGTTTATGAAAGCCTTTTCACTCTTATATGATATCATAAATATCCAGTAAAATCATATAATTATTTTTACCTTTTTTACAGTCAAAAAAAAGACAGCCTGTACTCAGACCGTCTTCAATTTAACTTATTTTGTCTTTTCAATCAATTCCTTGAAAGAATCAACCTTCAATGAAGCTCCACCAACTAAAGCACCATCGATGTCTTCCATAGCCATATATTCCGCAATGTTTTCAGGCTTAACGCTTCCGCCATACTGAATACGTACCTTATCAGCCGCTTCATCACCATACATCACTCTGATCTGATCACGAACGATGTGACAGCAATTCTGTGCAATTTCTTTTGTAGCTGATTTACCTGTTCCGATAGCCCAGATAGGTTCATAAGCAATGACGATATTAGCTACACATTTTGGACATAAGTCAGCCAGGCTTCCGGTTAACTGATCACGAATGACTTTTTCAGTTTCACCTGCATCAAACTGAGCTTCTGTTTCACCGATACAAACGATTGGTGTGATACCTGCTTCAATCAAACGCTTTGCTTTCTTATTAACCGTTTCATCTGTATCACCAAACATCTGACGACGTTCTGAATGTCCGATGATGCAGTATTTGATGCCGATTTCTTCCAGCATCGGTACACTGACTTCACCCGTATAAGCACCGCTATCAGCAAAGTGGCAGTTTTCTGCAGCCACGATCAGATTTTTTGCTGCTTTGTTTGCTTCATTCAATGCCAAGAATGAAGTAGCTACACCATAAGTAGCACCATCATGGCATGCAGGATCAACAGCATTGATAAATTCAACCGCTTCAGCGATTGTTTTGTTCATTTTCCAGTTTCCAACAATAATAGGCTTTCTCATATTACTTATCTTCAATTACCGCAATACCCGGTAATACCTTTCCTTCCATGTATTCAAGTGATGCTCCTCCACCTGTAGAAATGTGAGAGAATTTGTCACCAAATCCGAGCTGAATAGCTGCAGCAGCAGAATCTCCGCCACCGATAACTGTAGTAGCATCCGGCAATTCAGAAATAGCCTTGCATACTTCTAATGTACCATTAGCAAATGGCTTCATTTCAAATACGCCCATCGGACCGTTCCATACAACTGTCTTAGCACCTTTCAAAGTTTCTCTGTAAAGCTCAACAGTCTTAGGTCCAATGTCAAGGCCCTGCCAATCAGCCGGGATCTTATCGGAATCTACAACCTTCGTATTTGCATCTTCCGCAAATCTGTCAGCTACGACATTATCAATTGGCAATACCAATTTATCGCCAGCTTTTTCAAGATATTCCTTAGCCATTTCAACACGGTCTTCTTCCAGCAATGACTGTCCTACTTCATATCCCTTTGCTTTCAGGAATGTATAAGCCATACCACCACCGATGATAACCTTATCAGCAATCTTCAGCAGATTGTCAACAACAGCAATCTTGTCAGATACTTTTGCACCACCGATGATTGCAACAAACGGATGAACCGGTGTATCAACAGCAGCACCTAACATCTTCACTTCTTTTTCTACAAGGAAACCTAAAGCACTTGGCAAGTGAGTAGGGATACCAACAGTAGAAGCATGTGCACGGTGTACTGAACCAAAAGCATCTTCTACGAATAAATCACCAAGGCTTGCCCAGTATTTACCTAATTCAGGATCATTCTTGCTTTCACCTTTTTCATAACGTGTATTCTGAACTAAAACGATTTCGCCGTCTTTCAGATCAGCAACAGCTTTTTCAAGCTCTTCACCACGTGTAACAGGTACGAATGTTACCTTTGTATCAACAACTTCTGCCAGTCTTTTAGCTACAACTGCCATATCGTTTTTCTTCTTGTCAGCTTCGCACTTTTCAGGATCCTTGTGATCGACCTTGCCTAAGTGGGACATTAAAATAACTTTTGCTTTGTTTTCAATTAAATAATTAATTGTAGGTAAAGCGGCCATGATACGGTTATCATTGGTAATAACACCGTCTTTTCTAGGAACGTTGAAGTCAACACGGACAATGACGCGTTTTCCGGCAACGTCTAAATCTTTGACTGTTCTTTTAGCCATAACTAAAAATCCTCCTCTATTTCGTTCCTATTATACCACTAAAATTTTTTTGACTCAACATTTCAGTGCATCTTTGTTACTAAAATCACATACCTTCAAACAAATCCAGCAATTCAGAAAAATGATCGATTGTCTTCCATGCATTTGCCACTTTTCCAAAACCATAAGATGCATAGATCATCGGAATGCCGGCAAGCTCACAAGCTTCATAATCCTTCATCGTATCACCGACATAACAGGCGTCCTGATATCCATTGCGCTTCATGATCAACTTCAGATTTTCACCTTTCACAAGTCCTGTTCGTCCATGTGTTTCATAATCCTTAAAATATTGTCCTAGCGGATGTGCCGCAAACATCGCTTCCACATAGCCATCCTGTGCATTGGTAACAATCATGAGATCATGCTTTCGTGAAAGCTTGGCCAATGTTTCCTCTACTCCGTCATAAAGGATTCCTCCATGCTTGGCAATATATTTATTTTCATTATCCAGGCATTCCAGAGTAAGCTTTAATCTTTCATCAGGATCAAGCTGAGGAAAATAAATATTTGCAATCTCTTCAATTTCAAGCCCCATGACCTGATTCATGATATCCTGATTCAAATAATTTTTGATCCCCAATCTTTTTTCAATCACTTCATTACCGGCAGCCAGCACAGATTCACTCGAATCCCATAACGTGCCATCCATATCAAAAATAATACATTGTTTCATATCATCACTCCATTATCTTTATACTACCATATAAAAGCAAAAAAACAATAAGAAAAGAGGGCAAGCCCTCTACATCATAATTTCCTTTGGACGAAGCCTCGTCAGATAGATCATCGAAAAACCACAAGAAATAAGTATGGTTACTTCACCAACAACATAAAGCGTTACAAAATACTGCGCATCCGCTTCAATGGCAAAATTATCGATCACAGCATCACGAGTATCCAGCCTGTCACTAAACATCGGTTTATAAATCACCGGTAAATTCGCCAGATCACCGAGATCTTGCTGTCGCTGCACATAACGCTGGATTTCCAGCATATAATCCGATAACTTATTTCCTAAAAAGAGTCCACTGGCACTGGCCGTAGAAATCGCAATGACGGCCACTAAAGCAACCTCTAAAACAAGCTGAGAGATGATATGCTTCTTACTTTCTCCTAAAGAGGCATAAATACCGATTTCCTTGCGCCTGTCCTGCATGAAATAAACAACGACCAAGCTTAAAATAATAATGGTTGCAATCAGTGCTGCAACAAAGATCACTTTCGCGATCGTATCCAGATTTTCTACCGGACCTGCATTTTTCTTGTAAATCGTTGTCGATGATTCATAACTGGCACCCGGTACTTCACGTACGGTCTTTTTCGCCAGTTCATCAAAGGCATCCATCGCTTCCAGATCACTTACTCTAAAAGCTGCATAATCAGCATGACAATTACGCATCGCAAAAAAGCTGTCTGCCTCTTCCAATATCTTCATCAATGCTTTATTTGGAATATAAATACGCGAATCTCCTCCATCACCGGAAAAAGTACCAATCACCTTTGCATTAAATTTATAATACTCTACCTCAACATCACCGTTATCCAAATAATTATAATTGATCGGAATCGATAATGTAACTTCATTTCCTACCTTGCACAAACCTGTCGAAAGTCCAGAAGAAACTTTCGCCAGATCACGATTGGTAAGAATGACAAATTCTCCATTATCAATTTCCTCCTGAGTAAAGAAACGTCCTGAAAGATTCTGTGTCAGATGCAAGGTACCTTCCTTAAATAAAGCCGGTTCTGTTACATTGGTACTATACAAAGAAGCGATAACGCTTCCCAATGCATTTTCATTTCCCCATAAATCAGAATACAATGCATTCACTAAAGTATTAACATGATATTCACAGCTTATGACATTTTCATTTGCACATAAGCTCTCCATCGTATCCACATAATTCTCAAGAAAAGAATAAGTAAACATCTCATTTAAATCAGGATTTTCATAACTATAATCCATCGTGATCGTTCCCTCAGGTCCAATACCTTCGCTTAACTGTTCCTTAATCTTGCCACTTGCCATGATGATCGACAAAGAACCAGCCAATAAAGTAACCATCACAAAAATCACCAGAAAAAGCAGCAGTGTTTTAAATGGCCTTCTTATGATGCTTAGCCATGTCCTTTTTGCCCATTTCATGATCCTCTGACCTCAAAATTTTGAATATCGGTATTCAGCTTCAATACGATATCACTCTCACCTGCTATCTTCTCTGAATGTGTCACCATGATCACACACTTCTCCTGTTCATGTGCCAGCTCTTTAAAGATTTCAATGATCGTTTCGCTCGTCTTCCCATCCAGGTTCCCTGTCGGCTCATCTGCCAGGATCACCTTCGCATCTGTGGAAATCGCCCGTGCGATCGCTACTCGCTGCTGCTCCCCTCCGCTTAACCGGTTGATCCTTCTTGTTGCCTTGCTCCCATCGATCCCGACACTTTCCAATATCTCCAACGCTCTTTCTTTCATATTTCCTTCCCAGTGATGATCGCTGATCGACATCGCCACCATCACATTTTCTAAGGCATTCATATAAGGTATCAGATTATAGCTCTGAAACACGATTCCGATA
>NZ_CALVGS010000004.1 GCF_944327115.1 uncultured Traorella sp. | reverse complement strand
TTGCAGATGTACTTCGTGGAGCTAACAGCAAAAAAATTAAAAATGCTAAGCTAGATGAAGTCAAGGAATATGGGAAGCTTAAGACAATTGAAAGAGAAGATCTAATAACGATCATAGAATGGCTGATTGATCGTCATTATATCCTCAAAACAAAGCATTCACTTTATCCTGTATTGCACCCAACCTATGATGGTCTTCATTATGGAGAAAGTCTGACCACTCGTAAGCTTCAAGGATTATTGAAGATATTAGAGAATAGATAATAATATAAAAGACTAATATAACTATTAATAAAAGTACAACGCAAACAAAGAGTGTTGTATTTTTATTATTGAAATTACACGTTTGCTTTAACATATTAATCATTATAGTCATGATTTATGAATGATTTCTAAATCCATACTTTTAAACATACTTAAAACTTTCATATTTTTATCAGAAGTTTTAAGTGTATTTAAATCTTTTAAAAAAGCATACCCACACGTATGCTTCTATTTCAATATTTTGATCACTTCACTTAAATCATTTAAAATACGATACACTTGATCTTTAATTTCATCTGTTGGCTGCATTAAATCAGGAATCATCACCGTCTTTGCCCCTGAGGCAATTCCGGCCTTTACACCATTGATTGAATCTTCAAGCACCATGCATTTTTCAATAGCAACACCTAATTTATCTGCTGCCATTAAAAAGATTTCCGGATCAGGCTTTGAATGTTTCACCATCGAACCATCTACGATCACTTCAAAATAATCAAAGATATTCTCTTCTAAATAAGGAATATACTGCATGAAGCGATCTCTTTCTGTTGAGGTTGCCAAAGCACAGTGAATCTTTTTTTCCCTTGCATATCGCAAAAGATCCAAAGCACCTTTTTTAATCGGTATGCCCTCATCTTTAGCCATTTCCATAAAATATGCTCGACGCCACTTCAACACCGTCTGATAATCAAAATTCTTACCAAAATATTTCTCATATACTTTTAAACTGGCCCGGATATTGATACCTCTCATTTCTTTTTTAAACGCTTCATTAAAATCATAATGAAAGTGCTCCTTTGCTTTATCCCATATCTTATCCTGCATTCTTTCCGTATCCAGTAACAAACCATCCATATCAAACAGCAATGCTTCTATCATAAGATCACCCTCTTTATTTTTATTAAAATGACATTTACTTTTAACTTCTAACGCTGATTCTGTGAGATAATCGAACGTCAAAAGCATCATCATTTTCTAAGCTTTATATGTCAAATTTATTTTCATTTTACCATATGCCTATAAATCGAAACAATAACATATAAGAAAAAAATGCAGCTGTTTTAACTGCATTTAATTATTGCTCTGAGAACATACGGCCATATCCACAGCCAGTGCTATCAACAGACAAAGTTTTTCATTCTCATCATCAAATATCGTAAGGCAATAATGATCGGTAAAACGAAATAAATCTTTCGAAAAAGACATGATCACATGGCCCTGGCCATCAAACACTTCATAATCTAAACCGAATAAGTCACCTTCTATACGCCAATCATTAAAGTCTAAATAATATCTTGGCTTGAAAAAAGTAAGCTCCTTTACAATATTACCGATAAATTTATCATTTAAATAAAAAGAAAATTCCGGTTCAAAAAACTTGAATTGCTGTTCTACATAACCAAATTCAATATCTCCGTCATAAACTCTTAACCGATGTAGCATTAAGGTAAAATCACATTGCGCAAAATATTTAGGATATTCATTTTCATCATAAATATCATAAGTATCTGTTAATGCAAGAAATTTTTGTTTGATATATAATTTTTTCATCGTCTATCTCCTATGCTTCCATTATAACAAAATCATATGGAAATAGAATAACATATTTGTTATTTATGCTGTTTCAGATAAATTGCCAATACAGCAATATCCGCAGGATTTACACCGGATATACGGCTTGCCTGCCCTAAGGTAAAAGGCTGAATAGCTTTTAGCTTAGCTCTTCCTTCTAAAGAAAGATTTTCTACTTCATCATAATAGATATTAACGAGCTTTACCTTTTCCATCGACTGTAAACGTGCCGCCTCTTTTTTTGCTTTCGCAATATATCCTTCATACTTTATTTCAATTTCAATCTGTTTCGCAACTTCATCAGAAATCTCCAGATCCATATATGGCGATAAGCCTCGAATCGTAATATTCGGACGACGTAAAAGCTCAAGTGCGCTCATACCATCATGCAAGGCGTCAAAACCATTTTCCTGAAGATATTCAGATACAGAAGATTTCGGTGTGAAACGAATTTCTGACAGTTTTTCCGTATATTCTTGGATTTCTTTTTGTTTTTTTCGATAAGCATCAATTCTATACTGAGGCAAAAGACCTACGGCATATCCTTTTTCGCTCAAACGGGCATCGGCATTATCATGACGTAACAAAAGACGATATTCAGCACGCGAAGTTAAAAGACGATAAGGTTCTTTAGTTCCTTTTGTTACCAGATCATCGATCAAAACCCCGATATACGCTTCATCACGATTTAAGATCAAAGGATCTTTGCCTTGCAGCTTTAACGCACAATTGATTCCGGCCATCAATCCCTGTCCGGCAGCTTCCTCATAACCGCTTGTACCATTGATCTGACCGGCACAGAATAAATTTTCGATCTCTCTCAATTCAAGGGTTGGTTTCAACTGTAAAGGGTCAATAGCATCATATTCAATCGCATAAGCATATTTTTTTATACGACAATTTTCAAGGCCCGGCAAGCTTTTCAACATTCTTTCCTGAATGTCATGAGGCATTGAGGTTGAGAATCCTTGAATATAGGTCGTATCCAGATCTTTAGATTCAGGTTCCAAGAATATCTGATGTCTTTCTTTATCGGCAAAGCGTACGATCTTGTCTTCAATAGACGGACAATAACGTGGCCCAACACCTTTTACCAAGCCTGAATACATGGCACTTTTTTGTAAATTATCCTGAATGATCTGATGGGTTAACGGAGTGGTATAGGTTAAATAACAATTCCACTGTTTTTCATAAGGAAGTACATCTTCTTTTTTTGTATCATAAGAGAAGCAGACAAAATCTTTTGTTCCCGGTTGTACCTCAGTCTTTGAAAAATCAATCGAATCCGTATAAACACGAGCCGGTGTTCCCGTTTTCAAACGAAAGGTACGGATGCCCTGATCCCGCAAGCTCTGTGATAAGTTTTTTGTTGTCGGTTCATCTTCCGGACCTGATTCTGTCGAAGTATGTCCGACAAGAATATTACTGCTCATGAAGGTTCCGCTTGTTAGAATGAGTGCTTTACACTCAATCACACTGCCATCATGCAAGGTAACACCTGTAACTCTCTTATCCTTAAAATTGATTTTCTCAACGATACATTCCTTAACTTTTAAATGATCGGTATGTAAACAAACATCCTGCATATATTTCCGATAAGCCAGCTTATCTGATTGTACACGTAAGGACTGTACACCCGGTCCTTTATTTGTATTCAACATTTTTAACTGCAAAGCCGTACGATCGGCTGCCTTACCCATTTCACCGCCTAACGCATCAATCTCACGAACAACGATTCCTTTGGCAGGACCTCCTACACTTGGATTACAAGGCATCGATGCAATCATATCAATATGCATCGTTAAAAGCATTGTTTCCTGTTTCATACGGGCACAAGCCAATGCAGCCTCTACGCCAGCATGTCCACCACCTAATACAATTACATCAACCATCTAATCACCTCAACTTAGCTCAACTATCATACCACTTTTAGAATAGAAAAAAAAGTATGAAATACAAAAGCACTTCTGTTGCTTCATTAAGATATACATGCTTTGTAAATCTACTTTTTATATGATTCCATAGAACCTCTTCTCTGATACCTGTTATGCCCGAGCCAAATGCCACAACAGTTTGAAATATGGCATAGTCCTGTATTTTACAATAACTTACTAATATTTCTTCCACTTCATCTGTTTTTTTATCCCAGTCAATCTAAGTATATCATCGATCAGCAAACACAAAATTTCTTCATTCAACAACTAAAAAAGGTCCTTCAAAAGGACCTAATGACTTCCAGACATCTTCTTTTTATAAAAATAGAATCCAACACCTGCTCCCAATATGATCACCGCAATGACACTCACTGCAATCAAGGCTATTTTCATCATATTCATTTCATCACGTAATGCATCCACACTTTCCTGTCTGAGTGCCGCAGCACCTGAATATAACTGAATGACACCTTCGGTTGATTCATACTGATACAGATGAATATCACCCTTTTCATTCATTAGATACAATAAAGAATAATTACTGAAAGAATCATCTTCAAAAACCCAGCCATCATATTCCACATCATGAATCGTAATTTTCTGTTGGATAAGTCCTGTCATATTTTTCATATCATCCGGTATTTCCAGGGAAATAAATGTTCTTCCGGCAATCGTCACAGGCAAATATTTATATAACACCTCATCCTTATAGACATAAAAAGCTTTTTCACCACTTTCTTCTACCATATACAATAAGATCAATCCCTGCTCATTCACCTTACCTAAAACCTGCTGGTCCTGAATGGTTACCTCAGTATTTTCAAAGCCTTCTAATGTTTCACTGCCATGAAAACTTGGATATACGCCTAACTCTGTATCCTTATATTTCAGAAAGACTTTTGGTTCTTCCTCTACATATACCTGAATACGATACGTTTTTGTCGTACTTGTTTCAGGATGATGCGTCGTTAATTCAATAACGTTATTTCCTTCATGCACTTCATGTGTCCCGATACCCTGAACAGAAACTTCAGAATCAGCAGCACTGGCACTGATCGTTACAGAAGTTGTTCCCTTAGGTAATTCAACACTGTAATCTACCGTATCTCCTGAAAAATCCGGAGTTAAGGATGCTCCCTCAACCTGAATGGCACTCAGATTTAAATTAAATGTTTTTACCGGTGTTGTATTCGATGTACTTGGTGTTGAAGGTCTTGAAGTATTAGAAGATGATCCACCTGATGATTGCGCAACTATACTTACAGATTTTGATACACTTCCTTCAAGAATATAGCCTTCCTGTGATGGATCCCCACCAGCGGCATCGATTGCTGTGACAGTAATGGTCACGGTATTTGTTCCGCTTGGCGAAATAGTTAACGTAACATTGCCTGATCCTTTCACAAATGTAGAACCACTAGAACCCTGAGCTCCACTGATAGCGGTAAGAGAGCCGCTGCTTACAGAAACCTGAAACGTTCCTATACCATTGCCACTAACAGTAACATTAAAGCTTTGACCCTGATTTACGCTCGATGGTCCGCTTAACGAAACATCACTGGAACTTATTGCTGCCTGAACAGGTTTGCCGCTAAGAAGCATTAAAACTGCCACTAAAGCACATACAAAATATTTTATCCTTTTCATATATTCTCCCTCTTATTTCAACATCGCATATGTCATCTGCCGATAATCCAAGGCGTTGACACTTATTGCTTCATTTTGTTTATGATTCAGATCCGCTCCGGCTTTCTGAGCATAGCTTAAAGCATACTTCCTTTTATCAAGCATATAGTAAGTAAATGAACGATAATCCAACGCATTGAAATGTCCATCACCATTAATATCAAAAGGAATGACTAATGTAAACAAAAATTCTTCTACATTATTTTCTTCGACATTCCCTAATATGATCTTAGCTTTAAAATCCGTTCCTACAAGGCCTTCTCCAATAGCTTCATTCTTTTGATTCATTACGGTAATCTGAGCATTTGGATCAGCACTTTGTAACTTATTGATAACATCTGAAACAGATGTTTCCAATTCTATTCCATACAATAAATTCTGATCATAAATATATCCTGTCTTCGATATATATTCCGAAAATCTTTCACTTAAAGGTATTTCTTCGATTTCCTGATTCTCTTCTACCAGCTGGTCATAAATCTGACCAACCAGTTGTACAAACGCACTCCATCCCATCGTACCCTTCGTACCATCATTGATATTATGCGGACAATTTTTTCCTGACCAGTCGCCATGCTTACGAACAGCATCTTTAGGCATTCCGTTTTCATAAAGGATCTGAGCTGTCAGATAAGCCGCATTTCTTTCCGCCTGAGCGTAATTACCATCGTTATTCTCACAGATTTCAATTGCGATCGTATTTCCGTTCCCCATCATGGAACCATCTCCTGCATGCCAGGCTACCTCATCCATCGGAATACTCTGATAAATGGAATGATCATCTACCTGAAAATGCCAGCTTGTCCAAATATCCGCAGAATTACGACGATTGTATTGAATTTGTGCATGTGCCAGTGCATCTGCGCCATTGCTGGTATTTGCGGTATTATGTATCGTTACATATAAAGGGACATTTGAATAGCCCGGCCGTACCACTCGATTGTAATTCGGGATCATATAGTTTGTATTGACCGGAATACCATTGATTTGAGAAACGCTCAATGTCTGCACATCATTTTCAAAAAATGTAAACTTTCCACTTACATAATTATAATCATTGTCGCGATTCGGATTCACCCATACATTCGTCCCATCCTCTTTAAGGATACCAATCCATCCGACACCGATCTTATTGACCTGATACGTACCGGCCTTGATCATTTCACCCGTTTCAAAAGCATGGTATTCTAAAGGTACACGATGTCCCATGCAATCTTTTGTTAATGTTACTGTCTGTGTATCTATGCTGACTGCCTGTATTTCTATATAATCCCCATTATTCGGATTTTTTACGATCCTTAACTGACTGCCGTCTTTTTTGGTAAAGTATTTTACGATACCACTGCCATTTTCCCAGCGAACGCTTAAATGAGTGGCTTCGATCAATGTACGATTAGGATCATTATCATTCACGAGATAAAATTCTCCATCCCTTTCATGACTTCCCTCAAATGCAATGACATGAACAGGAAATAACGCAACAAGCAGGCAAACGCATATTAAATAAATAATTTTTTTTCATATCTTTATTATAGATGAGTTTATATTTTCAAACAACTCCAAAATACTTAATTTCACAAGAAAATGATTTTGTAACCAAAATCCTTCCCCTATCAGATGGAATTAGCGGCTCATCCGGATATTCGGCAATGGCCCTGATGATAAAATATTCTCCATGATCATACAGCTCATACGCAATCGCCTTCCCGGGCGTATTGTGCTTCATCCTTACCGCGATTCCCCGGTAGACAAGAACTCCTTCATCGATGTGATATTTGAAAAGGTTATTGCCGTACTTTCCCTGCCTTCTTCCGCAGATCAGCATCCTTTTTCTGCGCTTATAGCGATAGGCTTCGATATCATGCTTCAGATTCTTTTTCCCTCCGAAACATACGCTTTTTGGTCTTTCCATGTATCTTTCCTTTTTCTGCTCTTCTCTTGTTAATCGGTAT
>NZ_CALVGS010000003.1 GCF_944327115.1 uncultured Traorella sp. | reverse complement strand
TAGACTCTCAGATCATGAAGAATGATGTTCTTCAGATCAGGGAATTCACGGTAATAGAAACGGTTGGAAAGAGAAAAAACTTTCATGATGCCTCCTTGATAGAAAAAAGAGTATTCACACAGATATTATATCATAATAGTAACTATAATGATACTATAATTAAAAATAAATAACACATAATATCAAAACATAAATTAAACTTAACTTTTTTCAATCTCTTTCATTATCTTTCTGCCCATCAAAATTGAAATTTCCTAATATATAAAAAAGAGCATATTTAGAATCCTAAATATACTCTTTTATGATTGTCCTTTTAAATACGTCTTTTCTTAGATATCACGATGCTTGAAAACATATGTGCCAATAGCAAAGGTGAATACAAAAACAACAAGCACAAACAGCAAGGAGCTTAATAAAATATTCCCTGTTATATTTAACTTCTCGATTTGACTGATTGTATTAGAAAAATCTAAGACAGACAGATTTTGTCCTAATGCTTTTCCGATATAACTGACGGCTACCGGTTCAAAATTAATGACAACGATGGATACCATGATAGCTACGATCTGTTTTTTTGTTAAGACTGAAATAAAATATCCGATCATCGCATAAGCAATGACAATGATCATTTGAATAACGATACTTTCGATAATTTGCATATTGGTCCAAACAAATTCTCCGGATGTCATAGGAATTCCCTTGACAGTTCCCCAAACGTAAGCTCCGATACAAGCTAAAATAAACATGATTTCAGAAATAAAAATCGATACCAATAATCTGCCGAAATATATTTTTGTTTTACTAACACCACTTGAAACGATGGCTTTTATAGTTCCTTTTTCATAATCGTTAGTTACATACATGGCGATCATGATGATAAAAAAGATTTCATAGAATGAAACGATGCTGCTCAGAACCTCAGCCAAACATATGCTGCTATCAAGCCCTGCTACGACAGTAAGCAAAGCTCCTAAAGGTGCGGACGCTAGTAAAGAAACAAAAAATACTAAATTGTGACGTATCTTATAAAGCTCGGCTTTAAATATTTTACTCATTTGTGTTTCCCCCTACTAATTCCAAAAAGTAAGTTTCCAAGTCTTTACCTGATTCTTTGAGCTCTTTACTTGATAAGCTTTTTACTATTTTCCCATCAATCATAAAAGCATAATCAGTCGCTATTTTTTCCATTTCTCCTAGGATATGACTTGAAATGAATATGCTCACACCTTGTCTGTTTAAATCTTCAAGCAAATGTCTGATTTCTGAGATTGCCACCGGATCCAGACCGTTGGTCGGTTCGTCTAAAAGCAATAAATCAGGATTGCCAAGCAAAGCACAGGCAATTCCTAATTTCTGGCGCATTCCCAAAGAAAAAGCTTTGACCTTGCGATGTTTGAATTTAAGTAAATCTACTTTCTTTAAGACCTCGTTTACTTCATTTTTCCCTTTACCGTGAAGCTTTGCCTGATACATCGTATTAGCATAACAGCTCATTTCATCATAAAAGGCCGGCACTTCGATAATAGAACCAATTCTACCTCTCTCTTGCCATAACTCTTTTTCTTCTGATTTCCCATTAATGATTATTTCTCCGCTTGTTTTATTAGAAAAACCTAAGATCAATTTCATTAATGTCGTTTTACCTGCTCCATTTCTTCCGATCAGTCCGAAGATCGATCCTTTTGGCACTTGAATGCTGACCCCGTCATTGGCCATAAATCCTTTATAATTTTTCTTTAAATCTTTTGTTTCGACAATGTATTCCAAAAAAATCACCCCTTCATTTTATTTTTGTAATATTTCATAAGCAATAAGCCGATAATGGCTAAGATTAAAAATGCGAGTGGAATTATGATATTGGTTGAATCAATCTGCGGCAAGATCACAATTAAAGAAAAAACGGCCATAATCAATCCTAATATCACAAGAAGTATGCTTATCATGTATAAGGCTTTATATATATTACTTTTCATATTTCCTCCTTTTTTTACCGGGCTATTATACAGCAAAATTATCTAATTGAAAAGGTAAAATTAAAATTACAAAAAAAAAGAATCATCTGCTGATGACTCTCAATCATGGATTTCTTCATCTTTTATAAATTTGTTTTGAAGAAACTTTAAGATTGCTTCAAAGACAATCAAAAACAAGACAAGCCAAATCGTCCATGCAAAGATACCGATCATATCGACATTGATGCGGCATAACTGAAACTGACGTCCAAGACCCGGTGATACCGAACCTAATATTTCTGCCATGATGCCGACCTTAAAAGTAAGTCCCAGACCATTTGAAAAAGAAGCATAGATATAATGGGATATCAAAGGTAAATAAACCTTGAAAATCTTATATGAACGTCTGACTGGATAAATACGCATCAAATTCAGATATTTGCTTTCAATGCTTTTCATACCGCTTAGCGTATTGGCATAAGCCATAGGAAACATGACCATAAAACCGATCACACAGGTAGCAATCCGTGAATTTGTCCAAATCAGTACGATTAATATATAAGATACATTGGGAATGCTTTTCAGTATCGTATAGACAGGCTCAAAATATTCTTCAAACTGATGGCTGATACCGCTGAACACACCAAAGAAAACCCCCATGAACAAGGCCAATAAAAGACCAAAAAAGCTTCTTGCAAGCGTATGGGCAAACGCTTCATAAAAGCCGCTGTCAAGCGCTAATTCAATCATTCGTTCAGCGACATCAAAAAAAGAAGGGAGCTTGATCGGATTATCAACCATTTCTCCGCTTATCATCCATACGATCAATAAAACAAGGATTGTAACGAAACTGCGCTTTTTCATACCGCTATTATACTCGTTTTTCTTTAAAAATAAAAGGGAGATACCATGACCTCCCTAATGATTATTTTGAAAGCATCTCTTCACTGAACTCAATATTCATCAATGACAGAAGCGTTGTCAGATCATCTGTACATTCGCTGGCCTCAACATAGTGAATATTCTGTCTTTCCCATGTAGCTTTTGAGATAGCTGCACTTGGAACACCTAAAGTATCAGCACCGATCGCATCGACAAGCTCCACGATCTTATCCGGATCATTGACTGCTGTTTCATTGACAAATGTTTCGATCGTACTGATCACATTCGCACATTTATCTTCACTGCCTTCTTTCACAAAGATCGCTGCCTGAGGGAATCCTTCTAAATCAGTACCCATCTTTTCCTGATAGGCTGTCTGAAGGTTCTCGATGACCTGAAGTTCGATGCCCTGCTCTTTTGCTTTCTGAATCGTTGCGGTTACAGCCGGTTCAGCCAGCATGCCACAGTTTGCATTACCGCTCAATAATGCTCCCTGAACATCCTGAGCACTTGAATACATCACGATTTCAGGTGTGATATTGTCCAGATCAACAGCCTGGCGCAAAACAAAATCAGTCACGCTTCCTTCACCAAAAGTCGCAAAGGTTCCTTCTTCATTCAAAGCATTTTCGCTGGTACCTACCAGATAAAGATTTCCCCATGTGATCACAGCTTTTAAACGATAAGGACTCTTTCCGGCTTCGATCATCTTGGCACCTAAATTAACAGGTGCGATGATGATATCATACTCGCTGTCATCTTTTACTAATTCTGCGCTTACAACTTCGCTTCCAGTAACAAATTCAAAAGTGTTTTCACTTTCTTCACTTGCTGCTTCTAAAAGTGAAAGAGCCGGCGCTCCTGTCGGTGACAACACCTTGACAGGTTCATTTGTCGTAGTTGTGGAACAGCCTGCCAAAAGCAAGGCAGCCACCATCAATGATTTTAAATGTCGCATCTTACCTTCTCCTCTATTTCTTTCTGAAGCATCTTCACAAATTCATCAAATGATACCGTATTCGATTCTTTTTGCCCCTGGCGGCGGATCGTTACCGTATGATTTTCTTTCTCACCGTCACCCACGACTAATTCGATTGGAATCTTTTTCATTTGTGCTTCCCTAATACGATAACCCAATTTTTCATTTCTTGCATCTAATTTGCTCCTAAAACCAAGTTGATTCAATTCATCATTGATTTCTTTGGCATATTCATAATGATGTTCATGATGGACCGGAATCACTTCTACCTGTACAGGAGCCAGCCACATTGGGAACTTACCGCCAAAATGTTCGATCAGAATTCCGATGAAACGTTCTACTGAGCCGAATATGACACGATGCAGCATGACCGGTCGTACCTTTTCACCATGTTCATCAATATATGTCAGATCAAATCTTTCCGGAAGATTCATATCTAACTGGATCGTGCCACACTGCCAGACTCTTCCTAATGAATCTTTGATATGGAAATCCAGCTTCGGTCCATAGAAAGCACCATCGCCCGGATTGATCTTATATGTCTTGCCGGCAGCCTCACAAGCCTTCGCTAAAGCCGCTTCGCTTCTTTCCCATACCTCGATCTCACCAATGTACTTTTCCTCAGGACGCGTGCTTAATTCAATGTCATACGTCAAACCAAAGATCGCATAGACACGATCGATAAAACGAATCAATGAAATTACTTCACTTTCGATCTGATCCATACGCATGAAGATATGGGCATCATCCTGTGTAAATGTACGAACCCTGAAAAGGCCATTCAACGCTCCGCTGGCTTCATGACGATGTACCTGTCCCAATTCACCCATACGAATCGGAAGATCCTTATATGAATGTAAAGAATTCTTATAAACCAGCATGCTTCCCGGACAATTCATCGGCTTGATCGCAAACTCACGGTCAGCCACCATAGACGTGTACATATTCTCACGATAATTGTACCAGTGGCCACTTACTTCCCATAATTCCTTCGACATCATGATCGGTGTCTTGATAAACTCATAACCCTCTTTGGTATGTTCATCATACCAGAATTTCTCCAATTCATTTCGCAAGATCATACCATTAGGCAAAAAGAACGGAGCACCCGGAGCATATTCGCTCATCATGAACAATTCTAATTCTTTGCCCAGCTTCTTATGATCTCTTTTCTTAGCTTCTTCCAATAAATCTAAATGCTTCTGCAGATCTTCCGCTGTTTCAAAGCAGACACCATAAATTCGTTGAAGCATCTTATTGTTCTTATCACCTTTCCAATAGGCACCCGAATGCTTCAAAAGCTTGAAATTCTTTAAAAGCTTGACACTTTCCACATGAGGTCCGCGGCAAAGATCCACAAAATCACCCTGTCGATAACAAGTAATGCTGCCATCTTCCAATCCTTCGATCAGATCCAGCTTATACTCATCATCCTTGAACATTTCCATGGCTTCAGCCTTCGTATGATGTTCACAGACAATACGTTTGCCATCCTTGACGATCTTCTTCATTTCCTTTTCAATCTTTGGAAGATCCTCATCATGAATCACATCATCTCCTAAGTCAATGTCATAATAGAACCCCTCACTGATGACCGGTCCTACCCAAAACTTTGCCTGAGGATAAAGATGCTTCACCGCCTGCGCCATCAAATGCGCACAGGAGTGATTCAATACACTTAATTTTTCATCTTCTTTAATATCGATCATAGCTCTCCTCCTAATAAAAAAACGACTCTGCCAAAGGACGAGAGTCGTGTTCGTGGTACCACCTTATTTCGTGTATGTTCATACACCTCTTTTCTTTAACGCAGATCTACGGTCCTATTTTCATAGGACAGCTCCTTGGGAGTAAATACAGGCTATCAAAATGTCTTGCACCACCCGACATCTCTCTTGATTGAATCACAAGTATTCATATCCAATTCTTCGCTTATGGCATTATTTAACACCTAATTAAGAAAAATGTCAAATGTTTTTATCAATTACCGTTCTCTTTTATGATCTGAAAGATTTCCTGTACATCATCACAACGATACCATTGGTCATTGATATTTAAATAAGGTTCTATGCTGTAAATCCGATAAGTTTCCTCTTCAGTATGAATGTCAACAGATGTTCCATTTCCTATTGGAACATCTTCCTGTTTATCAATCATATACCCATTCATTAAATACCCTTTAATATAGGTATATTTTTATGATATTTTTATTTTTGACTACTTTTTGACTACTTTTGACCTTAAATCTTGTCGGATTAACTCTTTTATATATCCCTGCATATTTGATACTTCATCTAACTTTTCAAGAATATCTGCATCATTTTTTAAATTGAATTTTAAACAGATTCTTCTAGTGTTTTTTTTATCATATTTCATAGATGCAATAGATTGTTTATTCATATTATTAGATCCTTTCATTTAAATAGTGTTTTAAGTGTTATCGCCTCACTAATCTATTTTTAATATAAAACCTTAAATTTAATTTTTAATATAATAATTACCAATTGTGTTATCACTACAATCCCAAATATCAATAATCATATCTCCTTTAACGCATGTATGATGGTTTGCTATTGTTATAAATACACCCTTATTTCTTATTTTCTTTGATATTATTTCATCAAGTTCCTTAACCATGTATTTTTTACCATTTGATTTTTTAGGTTGTTTCATCTTAACATATCCAAATTTTTTAAGAATTCTTTGCATTACTTGTTTATCTGTTATCCCATAGCATGATTTTATAGCTTCTTCGCATTGTAACTTCAATGCTTCTTCATATGTTATTCCAAGCGTGCTTACTAAAGCTCTTGTACTGCAATCTCCTGTTTTTCTGTTTTTTGGATTTACATTAAATTCATGATACTTTAACATTCTTTTACATCTCACTTTCTTGATAGTGTCTATACACATATCATATTTTCCTTAAGCTGCTTATTTTTGCTTCTCTTTCAAAGCCATCAAAGTCCAATGGCTTTACACTGGCATATTCAATGCCTGTTTCACAGTCAGTAAATAAATCTAAAATGATACATTTAAAACCGTCATAAATTACCTTCTCACCAATTTCAAATTTTTTCATCGTTTTTCCTCCTGCATTTTGCTTTTATTTCCTATTTATTATATAATGTAAGTGTGATTGGGAGGGGCTAACTCCCAATCACTGAAAGCTCTAAGCTTTCTTGGTATTGGTTATAAACTCATGCAAGGCTTTCCCACTTGAAGGTTTATAACCTTTTTCTTTGCACCATATCTTATATAGTGCTATAAGTTCCATGTTTCCACCTCCTTCCTTACACTATTATTATACTATAAGTACACACTTATTTCAATCGTTTTTGTTAAGATTTCTTAATTTTTTT
>NZ_CALVGS010000002.1 GCF_944327115.1 uncultured Traorella sp. | reverse complement strand
GTCCTGCCAAGCTGGCTTTTGGGAAATATCCGTATGGAAATGTCAACAGCGAGATCGATCATTGTCTTTCGATCGTAGATCTGTTTCCTAACATCAATAGCTATCGCAATCATGAGGAGGCAGATGTCGAATTATGTAAGGAAGGCATCCGTTCGGTAGCCTGTGGACTTGGACAGCGCTTTGATGCCCAGATCTTATCTGTGAATGGGATGGATAAGGTTTTGAAGGCTTTGGAGCTGAGTGAGTTTGGTCTTTTAAAGGAAGTAAAGTATCTGTCGCTGAGCGCTTGTTTCAACGGTTGCATCGGCGGACAGTTTTTATGGGGAAATCCTTTCAATGGAAGGATCAATATGCATGAGCTGATGAAGAGCGCTCACGGAAAGATAAAGTATTATACGCTTGAAGAGCTTCGAAAGGATAAGGATGAGCAAAAGCTGCAGCCAAAGAATATGATGGAACAATTGAAGCGATTCAGTGCGGTCAATGAAATTTTTGATCATCTTCCGGGCTTTGACTGTGGTGCCTGCGGTTATCCGTCCTGTCGCAGCATGGCAGAGGCCATCGTTGATAAAGAGCAGTGTCTGGAAGATTGCCGGATCATTAAAAGGAGAGAAAAGGATGCAGGTTAAAGAATTTGCGCAAAAGACGGGTTTTAAGATATGGGCAAGCGAGAAGGCGCTGGAAAAAGAAATTTCAGGTGTCTTTGTCGGTGATCTGTTAAGCTGGGTCATTGGCAACAGTGAAGCAAATCAGATATGGATCACGGTCCAGAGTCATCTTAACAGCGTTGCTGTAAGCGCTTTGAAAGAAATCAGCGTGCTGGTGATCGCCCAGGATGCAAAGATCGAGCAGGAAGTGATCGATCGGGCACTTGAAGAGGATATCGCTTTATGTGCAAGCAGGCTTTCAGCTTATGAAATCTGTAAGAAATGTGTGGAGCTAGGGTTGTAGCATGCGTGTCGATCTGCATATTCATTCAGCGCTCTCTCCCTGTGCCAGCGATGATATGACACCGCATAATATAGTCAATATGGCAAAGATATGCGGTTTGGAAATGATCAGTGTCTGTGATCATAATACGCTGGGACAGCAGCGAGTCATGGCTGAGGTAGCCCGAAAGCTTGATATGGGATATGTCTATGGTGTGGAGGTGCAGAGCATCGAAGAAGTGCATCTGTGTATCTATTTTCAGGATTATTCAAGGGCGATGGTATTTGATGCGTGGTTAAAAGAGCATTTGCCTCTGATCAGAAATGATGTTCGTTATTTTGGCAATCAATGGCTGTTTGATGAAGCTGATGAAGTGGTTGCCGGTGAAGATGTGCTTTTGCTTCAATCGGTGAATCAGAGCATGGAGAATATCATCCGAAAAGCACATCAGTGTCAGGGGATCGTTTCCCTGGCCCATGTCTGTGATAAGGCAAATTCGATCATGACGCAATTAGGTTTTATTCCCCGGCATTTGGAATTTGATCTGATCGAAGTAAAAAATCAGGTCCAAAAAGAAATGGTGCAGCAGCTGCATCCATGGCTGAAGGAAGTGTTATGGATCAGAAACAGCGATGCACATTATCTTCAGGATATCGATCATTTTGAGGAAGATATTGATATCAGGATGTGGAAAGCGTTGTGGAGGGATGCAAATGATGGCTGATTTAAGCATGTATCTGTTAGATATTGCTTCTAACAGCATACGGGCAGGAGCATCTCATATCATGATACGCTTTGTGGACAGTAAAAAGAAAAATGAAATTTCTCTTGAAATCAGAGATGACGGAAAGGGCATGGATGAAGCGATGGTAAAAAAGGTACAGGATCCTTTCTTTACGACTCGCAAGACAAGAAAAATCGGTCTGGGGATACCGTTTTTCAAGGAATTGGCTCAACAGTGTGAAGGCCGTTTTGAATTGGAATCAAAAGTGAATAAAGGAACAAGGATCAAATGTACGATGAAAAAGGATCATTGGGATGTTCCTCCCAGAGGTGATATCGGTGATGCGCTGGTATTGGCTCTATGTATGAATGAAGCCGTTCATATTCACTTTGATTATATAAGTGATGAGAAGCAGTTTAGTTTTGATTCACAGCAAATCAGGGAAATCCTGGGCGATGTAAGCATCTGCGAAGCTGAGATTTCTTCTTGGTGCAAGGCTTATATCAATGAAGGTATCAAAGAGGAGGAAAAAGATGAAGTCATTAGCGGATTTAAAAGCTCTGCGCGATCAGACAAAGAAACGTCTTGACCTGCGCGATGGTGAAAATGATTACCGGATCGTTGTCGGTATGGGGACGTGCGGCATTTCTGCGGGTGCCCGTCCGGTATTGAACACCTTTGTGGAAGAGGTGGCGAAGCATAATTATAGTGCGTCTGTCACACAGAGCGGATGTATGGGGCTATGTTCCTATGAGCCGATCGTAGAAGTGTTTGATAAGCAGGGAAATAAGACAACTTATGTTCATATGAATCCTGCTAAGGCGGAAGAAGTTACGCGTAAACATATCGGACAGGGAGAAATCTGTGAGGAATTTACGATAGGAGCAGCAGGTAGATAAGTATGGAAAGAATGAATGTACTGATCTGCGGAGGAACGGGATGTACATCCTCCAAGAGTGATCTGATTGAGAAAGAGTTTAATCGTGTTTTAGAGGAAATGGGTCTGGATAAGGAAGTCAAGGTCGTAAAGACCGGCTGCTTTGGCTTATGTCAGAAAGGCCCGATCATTGCCATTCATCCGGACAGGGTCTTCTATTGTCAGGTAAAGGTAGAAGATGTCAGTGAGATCGTGAATGAGCATATTTATAAGGGAAGACGTGTCGAACGTCTGGAAATGCATGATATCGATGAGGAAACAAAGGAAAAAGTTTTCAGCATGGATAAGATCCGTTTCTATGCGAAGCAGAAGCGTGTTGCCTTGAAAAACTGTGGTGTGATCAATCCGGAGGATATCAATGAATATATTGCCCGTGATGGTTATATGGCCTTAGGTAAGGTGTTGACAGAAATGACGCCACAGGAGGTCGTTGATGAAATTAAGAAATCCGGACTTCGCGGACGTGGCGGCGGAGGCTTCCTTACAGGCTTGAAATGGCAGTTTGCCGCTCAGGAAGAGAGCGATCAGAAATATGTCATCTGTAACGCCGATGAAGGAGATCCGGGTGCTTTCATGGATCGTTCTATCTTGGAAGGTGATCCGCACAGCGTCATCGAAGCGATGGCGATTGCCGGTTATGCGATCGGTGCCAATTATGGTTATATCTATATCCGTGCCGAGTATCCGATTGCTGTTGAACGTTTGAATATTGCGATCAAGCAGGCCAGGGAATTGGGCTTGTTGGGAAAGAATATCTTTTCGACAGATTTTAGTTTTGACTTAGAGCTTCGTTTAGGTGCCGGTGCCTTTGTCTGTGGTGAGGAAACGGCTTTGATTGCCTCAATTGAAGGAAAGCGTGGCATGCCGATGCCAAAACCACCATTTCCGGCACATAAAGGTGTCTGGGGAAAACCGACGATCATCAACAACGTGGAAACACTTGCCAATGTAGCTCAGATCATCAATAACGGTGCTGACTGGTTCAAGTCGATGGGAACGGAAAAATCAAGCGGTACGAAAGTATTTGCCTTGGGTGGCAAGGTCGTCAATACCGGTCTTGTGGAAGTACCGATGGGTACGACGCTGCGTGAAGTAATTTATGAAATTGGCGGCGGCTGTCCGAATAATAAACGTTTTAAGGCTGTTCAGACAGGCGGCCCGAGCGGTGGCTGTCTGACAGAAGATGATCTGGATTCACCGATTGATTTTGATACGCTGGTAGCCAAGGGTTCGATGATGGGTTCAGGCGGTATGATCGTCATGGACGAAGATAACTGTATGGTCGATATCGCTCGTTTCTATATGGATTTCATTGTTGATGAATCTTGCGGCAAGTGTACGCCTTGTCGTGTCGGAACCAAGCGTCTTTTGGAAATGCTGACGGATATCTGTGAAGGAAGAGGTACGATGGAGCTGATCGATGAGATGGAACAGCTTTGTTATACGATCAAGTCTACCGCACTTTGCGGATTGGGACAGACAGCACCAAATCCGGTATTATCTACGCTGCGTTTCTTTAGAGATGAATATGAAGCACATGTTAAGGATAAACGCTGTCCGGCACATGTATGTAAGGCATTGCTCTCTTATTCGATCGATCCGGATAAATGTAAGAAGTGCTCTTTGTGTTCGAAGAAATGTCCGACAGGTGCGATCAGCGGTATTGCCGGTAAGGAAGTATTTAAGATTGATACAAGCAAGTGCATCAAGTGCGGTGCCTGCAGGGAAGCCTGCCACTTTGGCGCTGTTGAGATGAGATAGGAGGGCTTTGAGATGGTGAAATTAAAGATCAACAATCAGGAAATTGAAGCGGCAGAAGGATCTACGATCCTGGAAGCAGCCAGAGCCAATAATATTCATATCCCGACGCTTTGTTATTTAAAGGATCTGACGGGAACGGGCGCCTGTCGTGTCTGTCAGGTAGAAGTAAAGGGGGCACGTAATCTTTGTGCTGCCTGCATTTATCCGATCAGTGAAGGTATGGAGGTCTATACGAATTCTAAAAAAGCACTCGATGCCAGAAGAGGCGTTGTAGAGCTGATGCTTTCCAACCACTCTAAAAATTGTCTGCAGTGTATCCGCAACAATAACTGCGAACTGCAGCGCCTGGCCGCTCAGGTAGGGGTTCGTGAGGATGCCTTTAAAGGTGAAAAGACTAAACCGACCTTTGATGATGCCAGCGAAGGCATCGTCCGTGATACGAGCAAATGTGTTCTTTGCGGACGCTGTGTCAGCGCCTGTGAGAAAATACAGGGATTAGGTGTCTTAAACTATATCAATCGTGGCTTTAAGACGAGCGTCGGACCTGTCTTTGACCTGTCATTAAAAGATGTTAACTGTATGCAGTGCGGACAGTGCGTCAATGTCTGTCCGGTAGGTGCCTTGCATGAAAAGGAAACGATTCATGAAGTCATCGAAGCATTGAATGATCCTTCAAAGCATGTGATCGTACAAACAGCGCCGGCCATTCGTGCAGCACTCGGTGAAGAGTTTGGGATGCCGATCGGTACGAAGGTAACGGGAAAAATGGTAACGGCACTGAAGCTTTGCGGTTTTGATCGTGTTTATGATACGGATTATGGGGCTGATCTGACGATCATGGAGGAAGGAAATGAATTCCTTCACCGTATAAAAAAAGGCGGCGTGTTACCAATGATCACCTCCTGCTCACCGGGATGGGTCAATTATTGCGAAAGAGAATATCCGGATCTTTTGGATCATCTTTCCAGCTGTAAATCACCGCATATGATGTTTGGTGCCATCCTCAAGAGCTATTATGCGGAAGTGAAGGGCATCGATCCAAAAGACATCTATGTTGTTTCGATCATGCCTTGTGTTGCCAAGAAAGGTGAGATCAACAAGAAAGAAAATGTTCATGACGGCATGCAGGATGTCGATGCTGTTCTGACTACCAGAGAGTGTGCCCGTCTGATCAGGATGTTTGGTATTGATTTTGCCGATCTGAAGGATTCTGAATTTGATCAGGATATGTTTGGTGAATACTCAGGTGCGGGCGTTATCTTTGGTACCAGCGGCGGTGTCATGGAAGCAGCTTTACGAACAGTAGCGGATATCTTGGAAAATAAGGAATTAAAAAATATCGAATACAAGGCCGTACGTGGTGTGGAAGGCTTAAAGGAAGCAACGCTGGAAATTGCCGGCATGGAGATCCATGTGGCTGTTGCTCATTCCATGAAAATTGCGAAACCGCTTTTGGATGATATTCGAAACGGTGTCAGCAAATATCATTTCATTGAGATCATGGGCTGTCCGGGCGGTTGTATCAATGGCGGCGGTATGCCATATGTCAGCGCGGATGTACGTAACAGCGGCTTCAACTATAAAGCAAAGCGTGCAGCAGCGCTCTATGCGGAAGATGAAGAGCTGCCGGTACGTAAATCACACGAAAATAAGCAGATTCAGGCACTGTATGAAAATTATCTGGGCGAACCGAACAGTGAAAAAGCACATCATCTGCTTCATACGACTTACAATAAAAGAGAGAGATTTTAGAAAGGCTCATCGAGCCTTTTCTTCTTTATGATAAATATCGTAATTTTAGGATGTGGTCATATCGCAGAGCGCATTGCCACAGGCATTCACTATTCAAAGGGAAAGCTTTATGGCATTGCTTCAAGGGATCGGCAAAAGGCATCCTCGTTCGCCAAAAAATATCATATCGATCACATCTTTTCCTATGAAGAAGCCTTCAAGGATCCTGCTGTTGATCTGATTTATATCGCTACCGCAAATCCGACCCATACAGCACTTGGAAAAGAAGCCTTAAGCCATCATAAACATGTCATCATTGAAAAACCGCTGGCAGCTAATTGTCAGGATATCAAAGCACTTTTTGAAACAGCCGCCAGGCATCACTGCTTTTTGATGGAAGCCCATAAGACCTGTTTTACACCTCTCCAACAGATCATACGTAAAAGAGTCTGTGAAATAGGACCTCTTCATGCGATCAGCGCAAAATATTGTGCTTCATTTGATGAGAATGCATTGAAGGAGTGGAATGTAGAAGAAAGCATGGGTGGCAGTTTCTATGATGTCGGTGTCTATCCGATCTGCTTTTCACATTTATATGCACAAAGCGATATCAAGCAAATGAGCTTCCATGTCAAACCATATAAGGACTATCCCTGTGATTTTGAATGTGAATGTACGATTGAATATGGAAATGGGATCTTATCATCCTTGAAATCAAGCTGGCTGGAAAAAGAAGAAAATAAAGGAATTCTTATTGGAGAGAAAGGTCGTATCGAAATCATCGATTACTGGAAGAATACTCAGGCAATGATCATGATCAGCGATCAAGAGGAAATCATCCGAGTTGACCAAAAAAGTGATTTTACCGGTGAGATCGACCATGCGCTTGATTGCATACAAAAAGGACTTCTTCAAAGTCCGCTCATGTCAGAAAAATTCAGTTTACAAATATCACAGGTGCTGGAAGAGATGAAACGTCAGCGAAAAAAGGCTTTATGATGATAAAGTCTTTTTTTGTGAGGCTTCTTGAAGCATTTTCTTCAAAGCTTCAATCATTTCTTCATAGTCATCATTCTGATCAACTTCTTCCTGATGGACTTCCTCATTTAAAGCCAGCATTTTTTTATCTAAAAATTTTACGATGTCGGCACATTCCCGTAATTCTCGCTGAATATGAGGGGGAATGTCTTTTTCATATTTATAACGGATCTTGTGTTCGATCGAAGCCCAAAAATCCATGGCAATCGTGCGGATCTGTATTTCTACCTTGGTATTGATGCAGCCCTCCGCTAAATTGACAGGAACGGAAACGATGAGATGATAGCTCTGATAACCGCTTGGTTTTTGATTTTTGATATAATCCTTATGAATGAGGATCTTAAGATCCTGCTGTTTTTCAATCAGCTCAACCAATAAATAAATATCGCTCGTAAATTTACAAACGATGCGTATGCCTGCGATATCGTCAATATATCTGATCATGTTCTCCGCACTTATTTCAATATTATTCTTCTGCATTTTTTTAAAGATGCTCTTAGGCGTTTTGATACGTGAGGAGATATGTTCGATCGGACTATAAGAATTTGCAATCTTAAATTCCCGATTCAAGATGTTGATACGTGTAAGCACTTCTTCTAAAGCTGCCTGATAAAGCAACATCATCTTTTCAAGCTGTATTTTCATTTGAGGTAAGTTTTCTGCTACTTCATTCATCTATATCACCAAATTAATTATAACTCAAAAACTAACTATTTTATTCGTGATAATTTGTGAAAAAATGGGAGCAAAATGCAGGATGTTGGAAAAAAATGGCTCTTTAGAGGATTTCTTTTGCAATTACTGACAATAAATGGTATAGTGGAACAGATAACGATAGAAAGAGGAAAAAATGAGTAATTTTTATAAACTAGGTTTAAGTGAAGAAATTAATCGTGCGATTGAAGAGTGCGGTTATTTAGAACCAACAAAAATACAGGAAGATGCGATTCCTGTTTTAATGGAAAACCGTGATGTGCTTGGAAAAAGCAACACCGGTACAGGAAAGACAGCTGCTTTTGGGCTGCCGGCAATTGAAAAGGTGGATCCATCGATCCGTAAGCCCCAGATATTGATACTGGCTCCGACAAGAGAGCTGGATATCCAGATCGCAACAGAGCTGAGAAAGTTCTCCAAATATAAGGAAGGCGTCAAGATCGTTCCGATTTATGGCGGCGAATCGATTGAGAATCAGATACGTCTATTGAAAAGAGGCTGTAATATTGTCGTCGGAACACCGGGAAGAGTCATGGATCATCTGCGTCGCAAGACCCTTAAGTTAGATGATATCCGTATGGTTGTTTTGGATGAGGCGGATGAAATGCTGAATATGGGATTTAAGGAAGATATTGAAACGATTCTTAATTACATGGAAAAGGGAAGCTACCAGATGGCTTTATTCAGCGCAACGATGCCTGATGCTATCTTAAGGATCACCCAGCAGTTTCAACATGATCCTGTCACGATCGAGATAAAAAGTGCCCAGCGTACGATCGATACGGTCGATCAGATATATTATGAATGCCGCCGCGGACAGAAAAGCGAAGCTTTACGTGTTGTCTTAGAAACGCTTCATCCAAGCTTAACGATGATCTTTACGAATACGAAAAAGATGGTAGACGAGCTTGTTGATGAGCTGAACAGCTATGATATCAAGGCGATCGGTCTGCATGGCGATATGAAACAGCAGGTCCGGACAAGGGTCATGAATCAGTTTAAACAGCGGAATTATCCGATTTTGATTGCGACAGATGTTGCGGCAAGAGGAATTGATGTAGATGATATCGATCTGGTCGTCAATTATGATATACCTCAGGATCATGAATATTACATTCATCGTGTTGGCAGAACAGGAAGGGCAGGAAAGAAAGGACTGGCAGTTACGCTGGTTTCCGGAAGTGCCCAGAAGCGTTTTATCAAGGATATTTCAAGATATACCAAAACTCATATACGCAATGTTCCATTGCCAAGCAGTGAGCAGCTGATCGAACTGAATAAGAGAAAATATATCGAAAAGGTTCTTCAGGCATGTTCAGAAGGCATTAATTCTCAGACCTTTGAGATTGCTAACGAGCTATTAAGTGAAGGTGTTTCAATAGAAAATCTGGTCGGTGCTTTGATTTCGCTGAGCTATAAGCCTTTGGATGTCCGTGTGGATGAACCTGAGAAAAAGAAAGGCAAGATACGTAATTTCAAAGAGGGCGAAACAACGACCTTACATATCAATATCGGTAAAAACCAGGGAGTCACCCCAAGTCATATCGTAGCGGCAATTGCGGAATATACAAATGGTTCAAGTGATATGATCGGCAAGATTGAAATGAAAGGCTCTTATGCTTTGGTCGATATTGAAAACAGTGCCGTTGATCTGGTGCTTAACAGCATGCATTCATGTAAGATCAAAGGATTTGATGTGACAGTTAAATTAGATGGGATCAAAGGCCCTAAAAAGACTTCAGATAAAAAGAAAACTTCTTCAAGAAGGTCCTCACATCCTAAAACAGAAAAAAGAAGAACCCGTTCAGACCAATAAGACGGGTTCTTTTAAAATTACAGTCATAAAACATGAAAGAAAAAGCAAAAGCTTGTATAATGAAAACGGGTGAGAACAATGAAAAACAGAGTCGTCATCGATGGATCGAAGTGTACAGGCTGTGGGAATTGCATAAAGGTTTGTACGAATTCAGTCTTGCAGCTGATCAATGGGAAGGTACATGTCGTAAATGAAAAAAGATGTGATAACAATGGCTACTGCATGCAGTTTTGTCAGGCGGATGCCATGAGCTTTCAGCCGAAAGTAAAAAGCTTCTGCGTGGGCGATGAATGTGATTATGAAGCAACCTCAGAGCTTTACAACTGGCCGGTACAGATCACCAGCGTCAATTCAAACAATCGTTATCTGAAAGATTCCCGTTTGCTGATTGCGGCTGATTGTTCAGCTTATGCATATGCAAGTTTTCATCAGGATTTTATCCGTGATCATGTAGCTTTGATTGCCTGTCCCAAAAACGATCTGACCAATCATCTGTTGGAAAAATGTACCGACTTATTTAAAAATGTTAATTTTGAAAGCGTAGAGGTCATTGCGATGAATGCCCCTTGCTGCACTCCTTTATTGGAAACGATCAGAAAAGCCATCCGGCTTAGCGGTAAGGATTATAAGGTCTATGAAAGAATTGTCACACCTGATGGTGAAATATTTGAATGACAGAAACAAGCAGGGATAAATGTGATCATATCGCTTGACCATGTAAATGTAATAAATATTCGATAAAAGATGGTTGTTTTTTACAGAATGATCATCTTTTTATATAGTATTTATAGGGTAAAAATGATAATATAAATATAGATAGATATTTAGAGAATGAATTGATCAGGGAGGATAATTTTATGAAAAAAAAGTATTTTATCATGATGATGGCATCGTTTATCGTTTTAAGCGGTTGTAACAACATTTCCAAGAGTGAATATGACAATTTGAATGGAAAATATAATGCAGTCGTTGCCCATAGAGATGAGCTGGCAGCTGAGATTTCTGATCTTGAAGCTGAAAACCGTAAACTTGAAGCAGAGCTTGAACAGGTCAAACAGTTAAATGAGGTGAGCGATAGTAATGGAATGGTGAAGGTCGTGCTCAGTGGGGGATTTAGCGCAACCGTCCGTTCACTGATCCCAAATTATGCCATTCATGATGAACGCCCTCTTTGTGCTGTTGTCAATCTGTATCAGAGTGATCCATTTG
>NZ_CALVGS010000001.1 GCF_944327115.1 uncultured Traorella sp. | reverse complement strand
CACCTGTACCCATCCCGAACACAGAAGTTAAGCACTCGCGCGGTGACAATAGCCGGGCCTGCCCCTGTGAAGATAGCTCGCTGCCAGATCACCGACTCACTCCTTGTGAGTCTTTTTTTATATCAATGAGGAGGATCGATATGCGTTTTAAAAAAGTATATATTGAAATCACCAATCAATGTAATTTGAATTGTTCTTTTTGTTCTCACACAAATCGTCCTTCAAAAATGATGACTGTGCATGAATTTGAAAATATTATCTTACAGATCAAGCCTTATACCTGGTATATTTATCTTCATGTTCTTGGTGAGCCTTTGATGCATCCTGATCTTTCAATGTTTCTTCAGATTGCTCATGATAATGATTTATATGTGAATCTGACGACCAATGCGACTCTTTTAAAACAACAAAGCAAAATCTTGCTTGATAGCCCTGCTCTTCGTCAAATCAACCTTTCGCTTCATTCTTTTCCTCATATTCCGGATTATTTAGAAAACGCAGTCATGGTTGGCGATGAATTGTCTGAGCATGGTGTTTATGTTTCATATCGTTTGTGGACCATGAAGGATAAGATTGATGAAAATACTAAAAAGACGATTGCCTATCTTGAAGATCATTATCATGCAGATATTCATGAATACAGAAATTCTGTCAAATTAAAGCCCCATTGTTTTCTAAGCTTTGACAGAGAGTTTTTATGGCCTTCCCTGAGTCATGCTTTTATCAAAGAAAAAGGAACATGTCAGGGATGGCGTCATATGTGTGCTATTTTAGTTGACGGAAGTGTCGTTCCGTGCTGTCTGGATGCGAATGCCCACGCATTACTTGGAAATATATTTACGACACCATTTGAAGATATTTTACGTGAGCATGAAAGTTTGCTTCATAATTTTCAAAATCACGTGCTTTCACTTCCATTGTGTCAAAGGTGTCATTACAGAACAAGATTTGATCATAAAAAAAATACCTGAAATACAGGCAATCTAAAAAAAATGAAAGATAAGGTAGAGCTTTTCACCTTTGGTTTATGCGGCATTTTGACAATCATTGACTGGTTCAGCGTTTCAAAGAAAACAAAGGAAATGAATTTTCAAAAATTTATGCTTGCCATTTAGAAAGTGTTGATCACTTTCATTTTTTTATGAATAAGAAACCATTCATTTTAGGATGCATCGTACTTACCTTATTTTTATACGTGACCCATGCGCGCTGTTTTGTCTATGCCATCTTTCATATTCCATGTCCGACCTGCGGAATGACACGGGCGTGGCAGAGCGTATTGACAGGTCATATCTCATCTGCCTTCACTTATCCCCCCTTATTTTTTCTGGGACCTGTGATTATTTTCTTACTTCTTTTTGATTGTAAGAATTCCCGTATCAGGGATTTCTTGCTTGGAGTGATTTCTTTTCTATTCTTTATCGTTTATCTGGGCCGTTTGATTCACTGATACGTGATAGGATCAAAGTGATAAAATTGTTATTTTGAAGGTATTAGTTTGTGATATAATAGTCACAAAGAGGTAAAGAGTATGAGTAAGATTTTGATTATTGAAGATGACGAAAGCATTGCTTTAGGATGTGAACATTCCCTTCGTGCCGAAGGATATGAAATATTTATTGCGAACTGTGTTGCGACAGCTAAGGACTATCTTTCTCGCAACAGCTACGATTGTCTGATCATAGACCTCGGACTGCCGGATGGCAATGGGTTTGAGGTATGTAAATATGCAAAGGAAAAATCAAATCCGGCGATCATTTTTTTAACAGCTCGCGATGATGAAAATGATATCGTCTTTGGTCTTGATATGGGAGGCGATGATTATATAACGAAACCCTTTGGACTTAAGGAATTCATTTCACGCGTGAATGCTGTCATGCGTCGTAAAAACAATCATCCGGATAAAGAAAAGATCATTACTTTAGGTAACCTGAAAATTTATTCACTCAAAGGAAAGGTTTATAAAAATAATCAGGAAATCTTTTTAAGTGCAATGGAATACCGTCTGTTGCTGACGATTGCGACAAGAAAAGGAGATATTCTGAAAAGAGATGAGCTTTTAGATAGTCTTTGGGATATCGGAGGAGATTTCATCAATGACAATACATTGACAGTTTATATCAAACGGTTAAGGGAAAAAATTGAAGATGATCCTCAGCAGCCACGTTTAATTGAAACGATTCGTGGTATTGGTTATCGAGGACTGAAAGATGAATAATGTTGCGGATAAACGATTAAGAAGGATGCTTGTTTCGATCATAATCACCATGACACTAGCGATTGCTAGTGTATTTTTGGTATCCTTTTGGCTGAATCACGATTTACAGAAACAAATAAATGAGATTGATGCGAATATGATCGGTTATCTTTCTGAAACTTATGAACTGGATGAAAATGAGATCATTGCGATCTTGACGAAAAATGTTGTGCAATATGGTGAAAAAGGAAAAGAAATACTTGAAAAATATGGCATAGATGACAGCAATACTTCAGACAGTAACTTACTGAATAAAACAATTGCCGCTTTTGTAGCAATCATCCTTGTTTTTTCGGTCTTAGTATTTTTGATCGTTTATTTTTATCTTCTCAGATTAAATTCATCTATATCGAATATTTCCACATACATCAATCGTCTTTTAAACAAAGATTATGCTCTTGATATCATTGATAATGATGAAGGCAGTCTTTCAGCCTTGAAAAACGATATCTATAAGATCACAGTCATGTTGAAAGAGCAAAATGAAGTTTTGAAGCAGGATAAGATGAAGCTGGCAAATAATCTGGCTGATATCTCCCATCAGTTAAAAACACCGTTAACGAGCATGCTTATCATGTCGGATCTTCTTCAAAATGAAGATCTGAGCAAGGAAGACCGAAAGAAATTTTTGGATGTGATCCGCTCACAGTTAAAAAGAATTGAATGGCTTGTTTCTTCACTTTTAAAAATGGCGAAGCTAGATGCACGAACCGTTGATTTTAAAAAGGAGAAGATATATGCGGATGATCTTATCTTAAAAGCAGTAGAGCCTGTTAACATGCTGATGAAAAATAAAAACCAGCAGTTTATCCTTACCGGAGATAATCCGATATTGGAAATCGATATCAACTGGACAAGTGAAGCTTTATTGAATATTCTAAAAAACTGCTGTGAACATACACCTGTGGGAGGACAGCTGAAAGCTGAGATCTTTGATAGTGTCATGTACACGGAGATCGTGATTTCCGATAACGGTGAAGGTATCTCCAATAAAGATCTGCCGTTTATCTTTGAGCGCTTTTATCGTGCCAGCAAAAGCAGTGATGACAGCGTAGGAATCGGTCTGGCCATGTCATATTCGATTTTGACAAGCCAGGATGCAACGATCCATGTAAGAAGCCGCTTAAAGGCAGGTACGGCTTTTTCGATACGTTTTTATAAGCAGGTGAAATAATGGAACTTTTAAAGGTAAATGAACTAACAAAAACATATGTCAAGAAAAATAAGACGGTATATGCCGTGGATCACGTTTCCTTTCAGGTCGATAAAGGAAGCTTTATTGCGATTACAGGTGAGAGCGGTTCGGGAAAAAGCACGCTTTTGCATATGCTGGCGGGACTTGAAATACCGACAAGCGGTGAGATTATTCTTGATAAAACAAATATCTATTCCTTTACAGAGGATCAGCTGACGATATTCAGAAGAAGACAGATCGGGATGGTATATCAGTTTTACAATCTTATTCCTACCTTGAATGTCAAAGAGAACATCCTTCTTCCGATCCTTTTGGACCATAAGGAAGTAGATCAGAATTATTTTAATCAGATCATCTCAACGCTGCATATCGAAGATGAAATGGAGAGTTATCCGAACAATCTTTCAGGGGGACAGCAGCAGCGTGTTGCGGTTGCTCGGGCACTGATCCATCATCCGACACTTCTATTATGTGATGAGCCGACAGGAAATCTGGATAGCAATCGTGCCCATGAGATTGCGGATCTTTTAAAGCTTATTTCTATCAAATATGATACGACGATCATTATGATCACCCACGATATGAATATTGCCATGCAGGCGGATGATATCTATTTGATGGAGCAGGGAAAGCTCAGTAAATTTGAGGATCGCCTATGAACATATTGATGACATATGTGCGAAAGTATCTCATGATGAATAAATCATCGACCCTTCTTTCCATTCTTTCACTGATTACCGCCAGTGCCTTATTTTTCCTTGTAGGATGCCTTTGTGTCAATACATTGATCGGTTTTAATGATTCGATGATTGCAACCTATGGTAATTATCATGCTGTCTATCAAAATGTCAGCGATGAGTTTGTAGAGTCAATGAATCTTCATGCGAAAGTCATGCAGGCAGATGTCGTTGAAATTCAAAAAAAGATTGATATGGATTGCTTTTTGACCAAGACAAAGGATTCGTTTGTAATCGTGGGCATGGATAAAAAAAGCTTTGATGATCTGAGGATGGTCTTAAGTGAAGGACGCTTTCCTGTTTCAGGAAATGAAATCTTAGTTTCTGAAGAAGCGATGACAGATTCAAAGATATCCCTTGATCTGCATCAAAGGGTGGTAATTGATGATCAGGAATATGAGGTCGTCGGTATGATCGAAGACAGCTTCTTTGATAATGAAACCTCTTCTTATACGTTGATCACTGTATTAAACCATACCGCTGAGAAAGATCTTTATGTGCGTTATTACGATCAAAAGGACAGCGCGGCAGTCAGTCGTCAAATCATGGATTCCTTTAGTGGTGAGTTTGAAGATCTGAAGATGAACTCGGGGTATCAGCTTTACCATCAGGCAGATGAGAATCATATGATCCTTTTGCTTATTTTCTTTTTTGCTTTGACCTTATTGACATTTCTGGCAATGAATATTCTTTTGATACGTAACTGTTACAAGAATTCTTATGCCAATCGTGAAAAGCATTTGGCAATCTTAAAAACGGTAGGGGTCACACAGGCTCAATGTACGACCATGATCCTTTATGAAGGTCTTTTGCTTTTAGTGATTTCATTGGCGATTGGTATTCCAGTAGGCTGGGTGCTTTATGATGTCCTCATAAATATCTTAAATGGTTTGATTTATTCTGTTTCAGTAGGTTCTTTGACATTGGGACATTCATATCGGGAGGTGATCCTGCTTATCAGCGTTGCTTATGTTGCTTTGACTTCCTTTTATTTCATTCGAAAAAGTACCAAAAAAATTATCGTTCAAAGTGTAACGACAACGCTGCAGTCCAGTGATGAGGTTGAGGTGATGGATCATCCTTATTTGCAGCTGGAAAAGAAACAGCCGATCCTGATTCGTCTGCTTCATAAAAATATCCGCCAGAATCATCGCAGCTACCGTCATTTGATCATTGGTATCACGATGGTCATCACCCTGTTTATCCTTATAAATTCATTGATGGGCTATCTTCGGGAGGGAATCTTTTACGATGTCAGCGATCATAATTATGATGTAGAGGTCATTATATATGATGATGCCTATCCGACCCGATTGATGACTCGCCTTAAGAATGTTGAAAATGCTTCAGCTGTGGTAATCAGTGAAAGCATGCGATTACATAGCCCGGATATGGCGGCACTGGATTATGATTATCGTCAAAATACTCTTTTTAATGGAAATATCTATGTTGAGGTGATCGCTTATAGTGATGAAGTTCTTCAGTCTTTTTCACAAAAGGTAGTTGACAGTGATATGAGTGAAGAAGAGCCATGGGGAATTTTGATCAATCAGATGTATAGCTCTGCCCATCGACGTTTTTATAACATCTTCAAAAATTCTGTGATTCATGATCTGTATTATGATGATCAAAAGATCTTCTCTTCTTTAAATCTTTTAAAAACCAATGCTTTGATTACCGGTTGCGGTTATCAGAAGCAGCCGCAGATCCTTGTATCTCGTCAGCTTTTTAGAGAAATATATGATCGTTCCGGTGTCAATGAGCATGAATATCATGTATATTTTCAAAGCAATGATTCAGCTTCTTTGGTACGTCAGCTTAATATCATCAATGATTCATTTGGGGCTGAACTTGAGGTCGTCAATGTACAGAAGGCGTTCAATGACGGGAAAATATTGATTTCTTTGATCCGTATTCTTTCTTATGGCTATATCCTTTCTTTGATTTTGATGGGGATCTTAGCGGCAAGCTGCGTTGCTTCAGTCAATTTTGAATATCGTAAGAAGGAATTCATGTTATATCGGGCATTAGGTTTGCGTATGAAAGAAGTGATGCTGTTGATTCTGGCGGAGCTTCTTTACTATGAAATGCAGATCTTTATCGGTTCATGGATCTTATCGCTGGCTTTGAATTTTATCTGTTATCAGCTTTATTTTAAAGGTATTGGTTTGCAGTTTTTTATACCGGAGAATTCACTTTTGGGAAGTGCGATCTTTTTTGTGCTGATGCTTGCAGCATTTATGTGTTATATTTATGTACGTATGAGAACTTTGAAATATTCACTGATTTTGAAAAATGAAATTACCATGATGTAGGGAGGGATAGGATGAAAATATATATTGTGGGACCGTTATTTAGCGAGGCAGAAGAAAAACAGCGTAAATATGAAGGGGAGCGGATTCGTCACATCTTAGATTTGAATCATGTCGATTATGAGCTTTTTAATCCTGTTGATATGCCTTTTAATAGTAAAGAGGATGTTACTTCCAGTGAGATTGCTTTGGCGGATGTACAGCGTTTAAATGAAGCTGAGGCAGTATTCTTTGATCTTTCGACAGAAGACAGCGGATCGTGTGTTGCCTTGGGAATGATGATGGAGAAATTGGCGAATGGGAAAAAACTGAAGCTTTATCCGGTAATTCATGATATTCGTTTAAAACGCAATTCATTAGGAGGCTTGGAAAGCAGCTGTGGATTTAATTCTATGGTGGTAGGGATCTTAAAAGGAAACAAAATCACGATCTATTCTTCTTTTGAAGAAGCTTTACAGGCATTTCTTCATGATCATGGATGGGCAGATCTTCGGCTTGAAAGGATCGAGGATGTTGCAGTGGAACAAAGCTATAGCTGTTATCAGTCGTTTGACAACGATGAGAATGGATTCCAGAATGATGCCTATGGATTAAGCATGGAGGAATATAAGAAATTTGTCGAGCGATGCGTAATGGATTCTAAAGGCATTGATCTTCCGGATTGGAAGGTGCCGCAGACAACATATATGCTGATGGAAAACGATCATCCCGTAGGTATTTTTAAGCTGCGCCATTATTTAAACGAGGCCTTGAGAAACGGAGCCGGTCATATCGGTTACGGCATTGTGAAAAAATATCGTGGAAAAGGCTATGCGACCATGGGATTAGCCCTGATGATCCAAGAAGCAAAGAAGATCATTCGTGAAGATGAAATTTATTTTTCAGTACATAAGGATAATCCAGCCTCTTTAAAGGCCCAGATGAAGAATGGGGCATGGATCGATCATGAAGATGATGAACAATATTTTACTCGCATTGCTTTGAACGGGGAAGGTAAAAAACATGTTTGACAGAGAAATCTATGAAAAAAGAGTACAATGGTATAAGGATGCCCGCTTTGGCATGTTTATCCATTTTGGTGCATATGCGGCAGCTGCCCGTGGTGAATGGGTCAGAAGCGAAGAAGAAATGAGCATTGAGGATTATCAAAAATATATCGATGCGTTTGACCCTGATGACTGTGATATGAAAGAATGGGCAAGGATGGCAAAAAAGGCTGGTATGAGATATGCGGTCATGACAGCGAAGCATCATGATGGTTATGCACTTTTTGACACAAAACTTTCAGATTATAAAACAAAAAAAGATTATGTAGCACAGTTTTTAGAAGCTTTTCGTGCAGAAGGAATCCGTGTAGGTCTTTATTTTTCATTGCTTGACTGGCATCATCCAGACTATCCGCACTATCACGATCGCCATCACCCTGAAAGAAACAATGAGGCATATAAAGATGTGAGCCATGATTTTGAAAACTATCTTCATTTTATGCACGGTCAGGTAAGAGAGCTTTGCAGTAATTATGGGAAGCTTGATATCATGTGGTTTGATTTTTCTTATGACGAGATGCGTGCAGAAAAATGGCAGGCACAAAAGCTTGTGGAGATGGTAAGGGGCTTGCAGCCGGATATCATCTTGGATAATCGGCTGGAAGTCAGCGGCGAAGGCTTTGGCAGTTTATTAAGCAATCATCCTTCTGATTATTGTGGTGACTTTGTCAGCCCGGAACAGATCATTCCGCCATATGGACTTTTTGATGAGAAAGGACGTCCTGTTTTATGGGAGGCCTGTATCACGATGAATGATCATTGGGGATATCATAGTCAGGATCATAACTATAAAAAAACTGCAACGATCCTTCGAAAGCTCGTGGAATGTGTTTCCAAGGGCGGTAATATGATCCTGAATGTCGGTCCTGATGCCAGAGGACGTTTTCCAAAAGAAGCCATTCATATCTTAGATGAAATCTCTTTATGGATGAGAGATCATGCAGAAAGTATTTATGGCTGCAGTTATGCTTCTTTAAAAAAGCCTGAAAATGGCCGTATTACCCAAAAAGATCAGGTATTGTATTATCATGTCATGGAAATGTCAATTGGAGGCATTCCGCTGTATGGTATTCATAGGGAAGATGTGGAATCCATCTATCTTCTTTCAGATCATTCAGAGCTGATGATCATGGATAACTGGATCGTAAATAATTATCCGGATATCGTATTTGTTGATATAAAAGGAAATGATCTTCCGGATCCCATTGATACGGTCATCAAGATCTCTCTTAAAAAGAAATGTGTATAAAGAAAGCCACTCTCTTTTGAGGGCGGTTTTCGTTGAAAATAGATCGTTTGATCCCGTCAAATTATAAATTGATAATAAAAAAAGCCTTTAAAATAAGGCTTTACTTACATATGGTGCCCGAGGCCGGACTCGAACCGGCACGGTATCGCTACCGACGGATTTTGAGTCCGTTGCGTCTACCAATTTCACCACTCGGGCGTGTGCTTGTATATTATAAAACATTTAAGATCCAAAATCAATAAAAAACATTGAAATTCTTATAAAAACGATTTAGTATAATTTTTAGGAAGTGAGCGGGTTTTCGACACTTTCATAACCCTACACAATAGATGATACTTAAATTTGTCCTTATAAATAAGGGCTTTTTTTATGTCGATATCTGTCAAGTTATATAAATTATTGTTGTATATGTTGTATATG